>NZ_CAHJXS010000005.1:0-209313 GCF_903645345.1 Corynebacterium sp. Marseille-Q2823
CATGGCCAACTTGGTGCCGCTGTGTGCATACCACAATGCGGTCAATGACGATGATCCAGAAAAGCCCACCGGCCGCGGGCGCCTCGACCGCATCGATGGCCGCGTGCACTACCTGCCGCCGTGGGCGGGGCCGCCGATTCCCATTGAAAGCCCGGCCCACCCGCCGCGCTCCGCTCCGGGGCCAGCTCGCGCATCCACGGATCCGCCGGCACCCGGCCCGCCCGACCCACGCACCACGCCGCGTGGGACACCAGCCCCTGTCTCCGGCGCGCCACCGCATAACTCCGGCGAACCTCCGGACCCGCCACCGAGTTCATGAGTGCTTTTAGTCCGTAGACTTCGCCCTGATCTCACGGTGGAAGCGCCACCCCGCCGGCTCAATGGTTCAGCGGCTCGCGGGTCACCGCTCCGCCGAACCAACCGGTCGCAGGCTGCCGCTCCGCAGCCCCACCAGCCGGAGACACCCTACGGCACACAGCCGCTTTAACCAGCCGCTCGCTGAGAAAATTTGCTCGGCGTGCGGCTACTCGCGCGCGCGATATAGAGGTATGCGTCCTTGTGCCGTGCGTACTAACGCCGTCGATACTGGCAACGGGCACGCTAACGCCATCCAGACTGGCGCCTGTCGCGACCACCCCCTGGAGGGTACGCAGGAGCCTGGCACCGCGCCATCTGCCCCCATTCCGCGGAGCTGAGTGCCGGGGATCGAAAACGGGGAACGCGGCCGCGCCCTGTTAATTCAAGGCGCGGCCGCGCTACACAGCGTCTGGGAGTTTGCTTCGCTGCCCGCTTTCTACCACCGAGCTATCTCACTGAGATACTCCACTGCACTGCTACAGTGCGTGTCCCAGTGCCTTTCGGCTGCGCTTACTCCCACTCGATGGTTCCCGGCGGCTTCGACGTCACGTCGAGCACCACGCGGTTGACTTCCTTAACCTCGTTGGTGATGCGGGTGGAAATCTTCTCCAGCACGTCGTACGGCAGGCGCGTCCAGTCGGCGGTCATGGCGTCCTCGGAGGACACCGGGCGCAGGACGATCGGGTGGCCGTAGGTGCGGCCATCGCCTTGGACGCCGACGGAGCGGACGTCGGCAAGCAGCACCACCGGGCACTGCCAAATCTCGCCGTCCAGACCAGCGTTGGTCAGCTCGGTACGCGCGATGAGGTCCGCCTGGCGCAGCGTCTCGAGTCGCTCCTCGGTGACCTCGCCGATGATGCGGATACCCAGGCCCGGGCCCGGGAAGGGCTGGCGCGCCACGATCTCCTCCGGCAGGCCCAGTTCACGGCCAACCGCGCGCACCTCATCCTTGAAGAGCAGGCGGAGCGGCTCGACGAGCTCGAATTCGACGTCGTCAGGCAGGCCGCCCACGTTGTGGTGGGACTTAATGTTCGCGGTACCGTCACCGCCACCGGACTCCACCACGTCCGGGTACAGCGTGCCCTGCACCAGGAAGGCGGCATCCTGGCCGTCCAGGGCCTGGTCGACGGCGCGCTCGAAGGAGCGGATGAACTCCGCACCGATGGCCTTACGCTTGGCCTCCGGCTCGGTCACACCGGCCAGCTTGGAAAGGAAAGCCTCGCGCTCATCAGCGGTGATGAGCTTGGCGCCAGTCGACGCCACGAAGTCCTTCTCCACCTGTTCACGCTCACCCGCGCGAAGCAGACCGTGGTCGACGAAGACACAGGTCAAACGGTCACCGATGGCGCGCTGCACGAGGGCAGCGGCCACGGCGGAATCCACGCCGCCGGACAGGGCGCAGATTGCGCGGCCTTCCTCGCCGATCTGCTCGCGCACATCGTTGATGAGCTGCTCCGCAATGTTCTCTGCGGTCCAGTTCTGCTCCAGGCCTGCGACCTCAGTCAGGAAGCGCGTAAGCACCTCCTGGCCGTGCGGCGAGTGGAGAACTTCCGGGTGATACTGCACGCCGGCCATCTGCTTGGACAGGCACTCGAAGGCTGCCACGGGAGCGCCTTCCGACGACGCGGTCACCTCAAAGCCCTCCGGGGCTTCAGTGACCGAATCGCCGTGAGACATCCACACCTTGTGGGTTTCCTCCAGGCCCTTGTGCAGCACGCCACCGGACACGGTCATGTCCGTGCGGCCGTACTCGCGGGCACCAGTGGAGGCCACGGTGCCGCCCAGGGCTTGGGTCATGGACTGGAAGCCGTAGCAGATACCAAAGACCGGGATGCCGAGCTCGAGCAGTTCCGGCTTCAGAGCAGGGGCGCCGTCCGCGTATACGGAGGACGGGCCACCGGAGAGGATCAGCGCGGCCGGGTTCTTGGCCTTGATGTCCTCCACGGAGGCGGAATTGGGGACAACCTCGGAGTAGATGTTGGCCTCACGCACGCGCCGGGCGATGAGCTGCGCGTACTGGGCGCCAAAGTCCACCACGAGGACAGGACGCGGGGTTGTATTTGGGTTAGTCACGGTCATCAGTTTAACGCAAGAACCTGCGCCCTAGACCGCAGGGAGCGGACCGAAATCTTTAGCGGTGGCAGCCGCCTTGCCCAACGCGGCCCGGAACGCCCGCAGAGCGGGGTGCCCCTCGCGCCCAGCGCGCACCGCGGTATACAGCGTGCGAGTGGGATTACCAGGCAAAGCAACCACACGTACGCCTTCGATCTCCTCGAGGAAAAGATCCGAAATCACCGCCACCGCGTGGCCCGTGCGCACGAGGTGAGCGTGCAGGAAGGGATCCGGGGTTTCATAGAGCACGCTGGGGCTAAAACCATGCCGGCGGCACAGACGGTGGACGAAGCGCCCCAATAAAAACTCCTCCGGGTCCATGGCAAAAGGGATTTCGCCATCGAACGCTGCAAAATCCTCTAAGCGCAGTGTGTTCCAGGGGCCGGTGAGTGGGGTGATGAGGCGTAGGGGGTCGTCGAGAAGCAGCTCCCGGTGGGTGTGCTCATCCGTGGCGGGCATGTCCGACTCATACTCTTCACCCAGGATGAGGTCCACCTCCCGGCGCGCCAGCAGCTCCATCGCGCCATCGGCTTCGCGCTGGATGATCTGCACGCGCAGGTCCGGGTACTCCCTGGCTAGCTCCGTCAGCGCCCGCGGGACCAGCGAGGACATGATCGTTTGAAACGTCGTGACCTTGATCGTGCCACGCACCGCGTTGGTTGATGCGATGACCTGTGACTCGGCCTCATCCGCCAAGGCGAGCATCCGCTCCGCGTAAGAGGCAAGGATTTCCCCCTGCTCCGTCAACCGCACTCGCCGGCCGACTTTCTCATAGAGCGCCACGCCGACGTCTTTTTCACACTGCGCCAACTGCTGCGAGATGGCCGAGTGCGTATAGCGCAGCGATTCCGCCACAGCGGTGACGGTGCCGAGGCGTTGCAGCTCGTAGAGAATGCGCAGACGGTGCAGATCCAACATGACAGAATCCCTAACAGGTACGTGTTAAAAACTGTAGATAGACTAACAGTTCTTCCCACCCGACAATGGTCTGCATGACCAATCCCCTTGCCGTTCTGTGCGTCATCGGCTCGTGTATTTCAATCCAGCTCGGAGCGAGCCTCGCCATTCAGCTTTTCCCCATCGGGGGCCCGTGGGGCACCGCCTCGCTGCGTCTGCTTTTCGCCGCCGTGATTCTGCTCGTCATTGCGCGACCGCGCGTGCGCGCTTGGAGCCGCGAGAAATGGATCTCCGCCACCATTTTCGGCCTCACGCTGGGCCTGATGAATGGTTTCTTCTACGCCGGCATCGAGCTCGTTGCGCTGGGTCCTGCGGTCACCATCGAGTTCCTCGGCCCGCTACTGCTGGCGGCGTGCCTCTCGCGCTCGCTTCGCGACGCCACCTGCGTCGCCCTCGCCCTTCTCGGCATGGGCCTGATGGGCCTGGACTCCTTCAACGGAGCTCCCCTCAACCTGCGAGGTGTGTTCTTCTTGCTGTGCGCCGGCGCGATGTGGGCTGCTTATATCTTGGCCAGCAAGAAGGCTGGGGCGCTCTTTAGCGGTGCAGACGGCTTGGCTATGGCTTTCCTCATCGGCGGCCTCGTGCTCCTGCCAGTGGGTGGGCGCGGGGCGGTGGCGTTGGCCAGCGACCCCACCCTATTGCTGTTTGCCCTGGGCACGGGCGTGCTGGCCTCGCTCATCCCCTATTCGTTGGAATTCATTGCGCTGCGCAGGCTCGCCCCCAACGTCTTTTCCATCTTGATCGCTTTGGAGCCCGTTTTCGCCGCGCTCTTTGGCTGGATTCTGCTTTCACAGAATATTTCTCAGCTCAAGCTGGCAGCTATCGGGCTGGTGGTGGTGGCCTCGGTGCTGCAAACCATGGCGCCGGCGCGCGGGCGCGTGGTTTTCCGCAAGGTGGCACTGCGCCCACGCCGCCTGAAGAAGCCCCGGCTACCGCGGTTTCACAAGCCACGCAATCGCAGCTCTGATCCAGCAGTGAGTCCAGTGCTCAGCACAAAGGACGCCGAGGCAGCGAAGTAAACTCCGTCCCGAGGCAGGCTGAGCGGCGCAGCGCCCCAACGGGGGAAGCTGCGCCTGCAGGGCTAGCGGACGGCCAGACCAACCTTCTGGAAGGACTTCAGATCCGTGTAGCCGCACTTTGCCATGGCGCGCTTCAGCCCGCCAACCAAGTTGAGCTCACCCAGCGGTTCGTTGGACGGGCCATGGAGCACGACCTCCAACGAAGGCGCACCCGCTGAGGCATCCTCGGCGGTGCCAGAAGCTGCGTTGCCAGAAGCAGCGGCGTCAAAAGCATCGGCGCCAGAAGTGCCGGTGCCCAGGAGGGCATCGGCCACGCCAATCGGCTCGATGAGGCCGCGCGGGAAACGCGGGTGGCCGGCCGTGGACGGCCAGTACCAGCCCTTGCCGCCGGCCTCCGCCGCGCGGGCCAGCACTGGCCCTAGAACGACACCATCGGCGCCACAGGCAATGGCCTTGGCGATGTCTGCGGAGGTGAAGATGTCGCCGTCGGCAAGCACGTGCACGTAGCGGCCCCCAGTCTCATCCAAGTAGTCGCGGCGTGCGGCCGCAACATCCGCGATGGTCGTCGCCATGGGGATATCAATGCCCACGGTCTCCGGGTTGGTGTTCACACCGGAGCCAACGATGATGCCCGCAGCACCCGCGCGCATCAGGTGCAGCGCCGTGGTGTAATCCGCCACGCCACCGGCAATCACCGGGGTATCCAGCGAGCCGATGAACTCCTTCAAGTTGAGCGGCTCGCCGCCAGTCTGCACGTGCTCGGCGGAAATCAAAGTGCCGTGGATGAACAGCAGCTCCGCGCCGGCCTTAATAACCACGGGCGCCAGCTCGCGGGCGTGCTGCGGGGAGACGCGCACGGCCACGGTCACGCCGGAATCGCGCACCTGCGCGATGCGCTCTGCCAGCAACTCCTCATTCAGGGGTGCTGCGTGCAGCTCCTGCAGCGTGGACAGGTCGCCGAAGTTCTCCGTCACGCGGGCAATCGCGCCCTCCAGATCCTCGTGACGGCCCCACAAGCCCTCTGCGTTGATAACACCGAGGCCGCCCTGCTTGCCCATCTCGATAACGAACTCGGGAGTGGCCAGCGCATCGGTCGACGCCGAGACGAACGGCACGTCAAAAGTGTAGGCATCGATGTGCCACGAGGTGTCCACATCCTTGGAGGAACGGGTGCGGCGAGTCGGCACCAGGGAGATCTGGTTCAGGTCATAGGTGCGGCGTGCCTCGCGGCCGACGCCGATTTCTACGTAATCGCGCATTGTTAGTCCTTAGCGGTAGTTCGGAGCTTCGACGATCTGCTGAAGGTGGTGCGGGTGAGACTCCTTGAGGCCCGCAGCGGTGATCTGGACAAACTGCTTGGTCTTGAGCTCAGCCAAGGTGGCGGAGCCGGTGTAGCCCATCGAGGCGCGCAGGCCGCCCACAATCTGGTGGACGATGGCATCGATATCACCGCGGAATGGCACGCGTCCCTCGACGCCCTCCGGCACTAGCTTGTCCTCGCTCTTGACGTCGGCCTGGAAGTAACGGTCCTTGGAGTAGGAGCGCTTCTCACCCGTCAGGCCGCGGCCCTGCATGGCCCCCATGGAGCCCATTCCACGGTAACGCTTGTACTGCTTGCCCTGGACCACGACGATGTCACCCGGCGCCTCCGTGGTGCCGGCCAGCATGGAGCCCAGCATGACGGCATCGGCGCCGGCTGCCAAGGCCTTGGCGACGTCACCGGAGTACTGCATACCGCCATCGCCGATAACCGGCACACCTGCCGGGCCTGCCACGGCGGCGGCCTCCATGATGGCGGTGATCTGCGGGGCACCTACGCCCGCCACGACGCGCGTGGTGCAAATGGATCCAGGTCCGATGCCGACCTTGATGGCGTCGGCGCCGGCCTCAATCATGTCGCGGGCTGCTTCACGGGTGGCCAGGTTGCCGCCAATGACGTCAATGCGGTCGCCGAAGTCCTTCTGCACGCGGGAGACCATCTCCAGCACGCGGTTGTTGTGGGCGTGGGCGGAGTCGACGACGAGGACGTCTACGCCGGCGTCGACAAGCTGGCCTGCGCGCTGGTAGGACTCCTCACCGGTGCCAATGCCGGCGGCCACGAGCAGGCGCCCGGAAGCATCCTTGGAGGCGTTGGGGAACTGTTCAGTCTTGACAAAGTCCTTGACGGTGATGAGGCCAACGAGCTTGTTCTCATCGTTGACGATGGGCAGCTTCTCCACCTTGTTGGCGGACAGCAGCGCCAGCGCCTCCTCCTTGCTGACGCCTTCCTTGGCCACAACCAGCGGCATCGGGGTCATAATCTCGGAGACCTTGCGGGAGAAATCCGGCTCGAAGCGCATGTCACGGTTGGTGCAGATGCCCACGAGGGTGCCCTGCTTATCGACGACCGGCAGACCCGAAATCCGGAACCGCGCGCACAGCGTGTCCACCTCGTCGATAGTCATGTCCGGGGTGGCGGTGACCGGGTCGGTCACCATGCCGGACTCGGAGCGCTTCACAATTTCCACCTGCTGCGCCTGATCCTCAGCAGAGAGGTTGCGGTGCAGGACGCCAATGCCACCTTGACGGGCCATGCCGATGGCCATGCGGGCCTCGGTCACGGTGTCCATCGCGGCGGAAGCCAGCGGCACGCCGAGGCGAATGTTGCGGGTGAACTGCGCCGAGGTATCCACCTCGGAGGGAACGACGTTGGATTCTGCCGGCAACAGCAGGACATCATCAAAAGTAAGGCCGTAGAGTGCAATCTTGTCGGGGTTGTCTCCGCCGGTGTGGACGTGGCTCATGAGGGTGGGGCTCTCCTAAACTGACCAGATAGTTTTATGCGGTAGCCCTCACTGTAGTGCGTGGACGCCCCGTAGTGGTAGCCGTGGGTGGACGAATCGGTGTCGAGAGAGAATTGCTATGCGCGCACGGAGTTAATAGGCTCGCAGACGTGAACTTTTTCGCCAACATGCCCCGCGATCCTTTCGCGGACGATCCCAACGACCCAGCTTCCTTCCTCGAGGAGGAGGACCACGTCGAGCCGCTGTCCGAGGAGGACCGTCTCGCCGTCATCCACGATCTGGCCATGGTCCAAGAGTTCGCGCGCGTTCTCAGCCCGCGCGGCATCGACGGCATTTTCTTTTTCTGCGAGGACTGCGAGGAAAACCACTTCTACGAGTGGGACATCATGGCCTCCAACATGCAGGCCACGCTGGCAGGCCAGCTCGCCCCTGTCCACGAGCCGGGCGCGGAGCCGGACCCCATGCGCTACGTCCCGTGGGATTATGCGGTGGGCTACCTTGACGGTATGGATTCGCGCTACTAACGCGCGGATTAAGTATCGCGCCTTACACAACGAAAGAACCTCTCCTCCCTGCTATAGGAAGGAGAGGTTCTGTGCGTTTTATTGCTGGAACTGCGGCGGCGGGAGTTGGCCGTTATCCCCAGTACCATCCCCGTCGGAGTTACCGCCCTGCGGAGGCGTTGGCTGCTCGCCACCACCCGGCTGGCTCGGCTCCGGGTAAGTAGGCGCTGGAGGGTTCAGCGGGTTACCGGCCGACACCGTCTGGGTGACCACAACGGTGGACACTGCAGTCTGGGTCTGCGTGACGGTTGCCGGCTCCTGCGGCGGCTGCTCCTCTTCCACCGGAACGGGCTTTTCCACGGTCTGCGTCTGCGTCACCGTGGCGCGGGGCTGCTGCCTCGTCGTACGCGGCGCTTCTGCCTCGCGTTCCCGCTTGGCCTGGTCCACCATCTTCCGGGCTTCTTCGAGCAACTGGCGGGTGCCGTCCATGTCTCCCTGCGCGGAACGCTTTTCCATTTCGTCGAGCGTTCCAGCGAGCTCCACTACGGACACATCCTCATTGTTCGTGCCGAAGAGCGACTGATTCACGCCATAAAGCGGCGATCCCGGGCCGGCGTTGACGACCACCGCTCCGCTACCCGCGATCAGCAGCGTAGCTGCGGCCGCGCCGATGAGGCCGTGGATGAATGGCTTGCCCCGACGACGGCGACGTGCCGCATCCAGGGAAATAACCTCCGGCTCTTCGTCCGCGCCTTCGATGAGCGGGGCCGGGGGCATCTGCTTTTCGACGTCCCCGCGCAACTCCAGCAGGAGCCCTGCCAGCTCATCACCGCCATCAGAGGGATCCGTTCCTTCGGAGAGAGTGGTGAGGAATGCATCATCATCAACCAAAGGCTGCAGCTGCTCAGCGACGCCCTGCTGAGGCTGGTCCTTCTTTGCCACGATGTCCTCCCTTCCTTGATAGAGAAATTCTTAACTTGTCGGTGCCAAGTGCCGATGGCTCACTGCTAGCTTGTGCTAGCCCCACTGCTGGTTCATTGCGTCTCGTGCGAGTCGAGGGATTTGCGCAATTGCGCCAGTGCACGATGCTGTGCCACGCGGACTGCGCCAGGGGTGGACTCCACAATTTCTGCGGTCTCCTCTGCCGACAGCCCCACGAACACACGCAAAATGATAATGTCCCGGGCCTTGTCACTTAACGTATCGAGCATGGCCCGCACTCTGTTACTACCGTCCATGACCAGAGCGGATTCTTCGGGGGTAGCGTCCTCAGCGGCGTCTTCCGGGACGTCGTCCGTGGGATGGGTCTGATCGCGGCTGAGGGCGCGGTGGGCGTCGGTCACCTTGTGGGCAGCGATGCCATACACGTAGGCCATAAACGGGCGGCCCTTGTCCTTGTACGTGCCAATCGACGTCGCTACCGCCAAGCAGATTTCCTGCGCCACATCCTCCGCCGTGGGCTGACGGTGGCCGCCGATGCGGGCGCGGCAATAGCGCAGGACCTGCGGGTGAATAATGCGCATGATGCGCTGTAGGGCGCGGCGGCTACCGTCGACAGCGAGCGGAACGAGGTCCGCTAATTCCTTATCGCTGTCGCGCTTCGACGCCGCTGAGGAGCCGCTCGCGTCTGTAGCTTGAGTAGCCACTGCCATCCTTGCTTGTTCTGCTTGGTGTATTAGTTCATATTCTGCACGAATATCATGTCACAACCTTTGGTTGAAACCCGAAACGACGGGCCTATTCCCCGCCCTTCAGCAGCTATGAGAAAAGTTCATACACCGTTCATCTTAGATGTAGGTGCAGGTCATCAAGGGTAAAAGTGAGAGTTTTCGGCTTGCTACACCTACATGTCAGCATTGCGTAACGCGCCGTTTACCCAAGGGGGACACACTTCTATCTCGTCTCACCTCGCCCCGGTGCTCAGGGCGCCACCCCGTGCAAAGGCTTGCCCACAGCACGATGCGCACCCGGGCACTCTATCTTTGATTAAGGAGAATCGAACGTGTCTCAGTCCTTCCTGCTCCCCGGGCCGAATGCGGACTTTTGGGATTGGCAGCTCCACGGGGCATGCCGTGGAGAAAACTCTGACGTGTTCTACCACCCGGACGGCGAGCGCGGGCGCGCCCGTGCTCAGCGTGAAAGCCGCGCCAAGGCGATCTGCCACACCTGCCCAGTCATCGAAATGTGCCGCGAACATGCCCTGGCCTCCGGCGAGCCCTACGGCGTGTGGGGCGGCATGAGTGAATCTGAGCGCGTCGTGGCTCTGCGCTCGCGCGACGCTCACACCACCGTCAGCGCCTAAGCCCCTCGCTTCACGCTTCGTAGCCGTAACGGGGCCAGACGCGTGGTTTCTTTAGGTAGCATCATTTCCCGCTCGTACCGACAGTCTTCGCGTCGAGGCAACCCCCGGATTCCGTGCCCACATCCCAGGGGATAGCACGGCTAGCTCCGTAGAACAGTTGCTCACCGGTGAGTCACCGGTGAATGCAGGACAAAGGCCCGCAGCCCCTTCCCCACGTACGGGGCTTGGGCGACGGGCCTTTTCTTGTAGCTCTTTGCTATTCCCGGAGAAACGTTGTTTCCCCGCGCTTTTAGTGGGCGTGCGCGTGGCCTGCCTGTGCCGGTTCCTCCTCGGCGGGCTTCTCCACCACGGAAGCCTCGGTGGTGAGCACCATGCGGGCCACGGAGGCGGCGTTGACCACGGCGGAGTGGGTGACCTTCACCGGGTCGATGATGCCCTGCTCGAGCAGGTTGCCGTACTCCAGGGTGGCGGCGTTGAAGCCCTCGCCGTTGGCCTTCTCGGCAACGTGGGCGACCACGACGGATCCGTCCAGGCCTGCGTTCTCGGCGATCCAGTAGGCCGGGCGGGTCAGCGCGCGGGCCACGGCCAGCACACCGATCTTGGCCTCGCCCTCGAAGCCCTCGGCGAAGGCCTCAAGCTCCTGGGAGATCTGGACCAGCGCGGAGCCGCCGCCAGCGATAACGCCCTCTTCAACGGCCGCGCGGGCGGCGTTGATGGCGTCCTCGACGCGCAGCTTGCGCTCGTTGACCTCGGTCTCGGTAGCGGCACCAACGCGGATGACGGCAACACCGCCAGACAGCTTGGCCAGACGCTCCTCGAGCTTCTCCTTATCCCAGGTGGAATCGGTGCGCTCGATCTCGCGGCGCAGCTGCTCGCGGCGCTCCTCGACGGCCTCGGCAGTACCTGCACCATCCACGATCACGGTGTCCTCCTTGGACACGGTGACGCGACGTGCGGAACCGAGAACCTCCGGGCCGACCTCCTTGAGGTTGATGCCAACCTCCGGGTCGACGACCGTAGCACCGGTGACAACAGCCAGGTCATCCATGAAGCCCTTGCGACGCTCACCGAAGTACGGGGACTTCACGGCGGCGACCTTGAGGACCTTGCGGATGGAGTTCACGACGAGCGCCTGCAGCGGCTCGCCCTCGATGTCCTCTGCAATAATGAGCGTCGGGCGCGAGGACTCCGCGATCTTCTCCAGCAGCGGCAAGAAGTCCGGCAGGGAGGAGATCTTGTTGCGGACGAGGAGAATTGCGGCGTCGTCAAGCACGGCGTTGTAGGTCTCCTCCTCCGTTGCGAAGTACGGGGAGAGGTAGCCCTTGTCGAAGGAAATACCCTCAGTAACGTCCACGGTGGACTCGATGGTCTGGGACTCCTCGACGGTCACGACGCCGTCCTTGCCCACCTTGTCCATCGCGCCGGCAACCATCTCGCCGACCTCCGCATCGCGGGAGGACACGGTGGCAACCTGGGAGATCTCCGCGGAGGAGTTCACCGGGGTGGCGCGCTTCTTGAGCTCCTCGACGACCTTCTCAGCCGCCGCGGCGATGCCCTTGTTGAGCTCCACCGGGTTAGCGCCGGCAGCAACGTTGCGCAGGCCTTCGAAGACGAGTGCCTGGGCCAGCAAGGTGGCGGTGGTGGTGCCGTCACCGGCGATGTCGTTGGTCTTGACGGCCACGGACTTCACCAGCTGGGCGCCGAGGTTCTCAAAAGGATCGTCGAGATCAATGTCGCGGGCGATGGTGACGCCGTCATTCGTGACGGTCGGGCCACCAAAAGCCTTAGACAGCACGACGTTGCGGCCGCGGGGGCCGAGGGTGACCTTGACGGCGTCGGCAAGCGTGTCAACGCCGCGCTGGATGCCCTCGCGGGCCTCCTGGTCAAATGCAATCAGTTTTGGCATAGGGTTAATCGCCTACTTCTCGATGACAGCGAGCAGATCACGAGCGGACAGCAGGAGGTACTCCTGGCCGTCGTACTTCAGCTCGGTGCCGCCGTACTTGGAGAAGATGACGGTGTCACCCTCGTTAACGCCAACCGGGACAACCTCGCCCTTATCGTTGGTGCGGCCCGGGCCAACGGCTACGACGGTGGCCTCCTGCGGCTTCTCCTTGGCGGAGTCCGGGATAACCAGGCCGGACGCAGTGGTGGTCTCAGCTTCAACGATCTGGACGAGGACCTTGTCCTCCAGCGGCTTGATGTTTGCCATGATGATTTCCTCCAAAGTGTTCTTAATGCGCGCCCACGTGGACGCGCGTGTGCCGGTTGTGGGTAGCCCAGCACAGCCGTCGTCGCGGGTGAACAACTGTGGGTCAAAACAACCTGCCTAGCACTCTACCCTCGCGACTGCTAGCCCTCAACAGCCCGGGCCGCCAACCCGTTCGCCCTCCGCGAACGCCGCCCTCGCGCGCGCGAGAGTTGTCATGATTCCCGCCGCAACCTCGGCCAATAGAACCGGAGAGCGTCTCGAAAACGGCCAAAGACGCTCGGACTCGATACGAGCCGTCGCGTCCTTGGGTTCCTGAGGGCTGCGCTAACGCACCCTAGGCCTACTTATGGGATTTACGAATTTAAACCTGCTTATCGGAGTTGATGACGGCCGCGCGCCACAGGTTGTATTCCTCCGGGTTATCCTCGCGGTAGTTCTTCACCGCGCGGATACCGTGCTCAACGGCCTCGACGACCTCGTCGATGTTCTTGTCGTCGCCGTCGGCAGTGACGAAGATGACTGGGCCGCAGATGGAGCGGATCGGGTCCTGCAGGAAAGCGGAGTTGCCGGTAGCGGCGGCGTTGCGGGCCAGGGAGGCCACCGGGTTCGGGTCGGCGTCGTCAGCCTTCGCGTTCGGGTTGAACAACGCCGCGTAGGTCTGGCCATCATCCTGGAAGGCCACGGAAACGCGATCCTCGGTGGTACCACCGAGGAATTGATTTGCCTGTTCGAGCTCAAACTCGATGATGCGACGGGACAGGTCAGGGTTAACGAGGAATCCAGTGGTCATAGCGGTGTGAGCTCCTTGTGTGTGAGCCGGACGATTATCGGTCATCACACTACCGGCACCCTGGAGGTTGCGCATCCGCTAGCGCGCAGCGGCCACGAGCGGAACCTCCACCTCAAGCTGCGTATCGGTCCCACACGCCAGGCCGGAAGGTTCAGCGCCTTCGTGGATGAGCTGGGCAGCCACCGCGGCGATCATCACACCATTGTCGGTGCACAGCTTGAAACGCGGCACGCGCAGCTCGATGCCCGCAGATTCGCAGCGCTTCGCCGCCAAGGCCCGCAGGCGCGAGTTCGCCGCCACGCCGCCACCGAGCAGCAGCACCTTGGCGCCTGTATCCTGACAGGCGCGCACGGCCTTGGCGGTGAGCACATCAGCCACCGCCTCCTGGAAGGAAGCACACAGGTCCTCAACCTGGACCGTGGTGCCCTCGCGCTCGGCCTTTTCCACGTGGCGTGCCACCGCCGTCTTGAGTCCCGAGAAGGAGAAATTGTGGCGGTTGGGCCCGCGCAGGTCCTCGGCCTTGGACAAACCTCGCGGCAGGTCGATGGTGGGCTTTCCTTGGACGGCCAGCTTATCGATGACCGGCCCTCCCGGATACCCCAACCCCAGGAGGCGGGAAACTTTGTCGTAGGCTTCGCCGGCTGCGTCGTCAAGCGTGGTTCCCAGCTCCTTCATGGGTTTGCCCACGGCCTCCACCTCGAGCAGCTGCGTGTGACCGCCAGAGACGAGCAGCGCCACCGAGTGCGGCAGCTCCTCGCCCTCGAGGTTGGCCCCCGCGACGTGCCCGCCGAGGTGGTTGACGCCGTAGAAAGGCACGCCCCACGCGGAGGCGAAGGCCTTGGCTGCCGACGCCCCGACGAGGAGTGCACCGGCGAGGCCGGGCCCCACGGTGGCGGCCACCGCATCGGGCTTCTCGATGCCCGCCTCCTCCAACGCCGCCTTCATCACCTGCGGCATGGCTTCGAGGTGGGCGCGGGAGGCGATCTCCGGAACCACACCGCCGAAGCGGGCGTGCTGCTCCATGGAGGAGGCGACGACGTCGGCTCGGATCTCCATGTGTCCATTCTCAGACAGCTCGATGATGCCCACGCCGGTTTCGTCGCAGGAGGACTCGATGCCGAGGATTAACATCTCTCACTCTTTCGTGGTCGGTACATGGTGTGGGCGTCCGCGCCGGAGGGCTGATAGTAGTTGCGGCGCAGGCCGTTGATGACAAAATCATAGGCCTCGTAGAGGCGGATGGCCGGATCGTTGCCCACGCGCACTTCGAGGAAGATGGGCGCGTCGTGGGAATCTGCAAGCTCGACGATGGCGTCCATCATCAGCCGCGCGATGCCGCGCCGCTGGGCGGCGGGGTCGACGCCGATGGTGTGGATTTCGTACTCCGGCCAGGCGGCAGGCCCCATCCGTCCCACGCCGGCGTAACCGAGAACTTCCGCGCGGTTGTCGTTGTGGTCTTCGCGGTTGACGCTTGCGTCAACCGCCCAGTAGGTGGTGTGGCCCGCCGCGATTTCCTGCTCGAAGGCATGCGCCGGCCATGGGTGTTCGCCGGGGAAGAGGACTTTCTCGAGCTCAGCACAGCGCGGCGCGTCCGCGGGGGTCAGTGGGCGCAGCCTCATGATTCGGGAGTGTCCTCGATGCCGCCGACGAGCGCGGCCGAGCGCGGCTTGGTCTGTGGCTCCACGGCATCGGGACGGCGCAGGTAGAGCGGGACGAGTGGCGCGGGTTCAGCGGACAGATCAGCGCAGGCCACCAAACCCGCGGCGCGCGGTGTGGCCCACTCGCGGGGAAGGTCAGCGATACCTTCCGGCAAACGCGGGGCGATGGACTCTGGGAACACTAGGCGCGCGGTCTCCGGACTCGAAAGTCCGGCGGCGCTCAGATCGAGGGTTTCCGGCTTCGATACGTTCGGGCCGCTACGGCGCTCCCCTTCGTCATAGGTGGCCCAGTAGACCTCTTTGCGGCGGGCGTCGATGGCCACCAGCCACTCCCCCGCGCGCCCATGCGCGATGGCATCCAAGGTGCACACGCCGTGTACCGGCACGTGGAGGGCCACGCCCAACGCGGAGGCGGTGGCCATGCCCACGCGCAGGCCGGTAAACGGTCCGGGCCCCGTGCCCACGACGATGGCGGAGAGATCTGGGTAGGTCAGGGAGGCGTCGGCAAGCAGCTCCTCGATGGTAGGGATGAGCTGCTCGTTGTGGGCGCGTGTACCGCTGATGACGCGGTCGATGCTCTCCCCGGTGTCGGTGTCAACGATGCCCGTGACCAGATCCGTGGTGGCGGTATCGAGTGCGAGGACCTTCATTAGCCCACGAACTGCCAGGCAGGAGCGTCCTCATTGTCAGCACCCTGCTGCAACATCTGGTCATCACCGCGCAGGAACTGCAGCGGCTCGCCCGGCTGGATGCCGCGCAGCGGCGGAGCGTCCTGGCCCTGGGCCTTGGCCATCTCCACCTGCTCGAGGACGCCGGAGCAGAGGTCCACCTGGGAGCGGTTCAGCTTCTCGACCTGGTACTCCTGATTGACGCTGACGGTGACAAAGTAGTTCTCATCCTCCGCCACCTTGCCGTCGACGAAGTCGATACCGGCGACATCCACGCCGCCTTCCCCAAGCTGCTGCTCCGTAGCACCCGGGCAGACGACGAGACCGGCAATCCAATCCTGGCCGTAGACGTCGGGGACCAAGAGCGCGGAGAAGCTCAGGTTCTTCGGGTACGTGTCCAAGGTTTCACCCAACGTCGAGGAAGGCTCCTCCGGCGAACGGGTCATGGACAGCGCGATGAGCAAGCCAAGGACGATGGCAAAGCCGCCGATGACGACGGTCGTGATGAATTGGCCGATTTTATTCATGGGGATGTGCTCCTAATATTAGGGAGTTCAGTACGGGGATATCCTACGTGACCGCCCTGCAGCGACCCTGACCGGCCCTTCCGGTGCCGAGAAAAGGATCAGACGATCAACAGGGCAAGGACCTGACACATGAGGATCTTGCCGATCATCGCCGTGGGGTACACGGTGGCATAGCCGCGCTCTGCCAGCTGGGTGCCGGTCTGGGGGTTGAGGTAGGCCATGATCGCCGGGTTCGTGGTCATGCCTGCGGCGATGCCCATCGACTCATCAAACTTCAGGCGCAGCACCAGCATGGATACCGCGACGATGCCGATGGCGGAGACCAGCGACAGCACAATACCCACGCCCATATACTTCAGGGAGGTCGGATCCGACAAGGCGTCGCGGAACTGGCCGCCAGCCGACGTTCCCACGCCCGCCAGGAACAAGGTCAAGCCCAGCGTGGAGATAGTCTGCTTGGCGTGGAAAGGAAGCTGCCAGTTAATCGGGCCCGAGCGCCCCAGCGCGCCCAGGATGAGGCCGACGACGATGGGGCCGCCACCGAAGCCGAAGGACAGCGTCGTGCCGCCTGGCAGCGGAATCGGGATAGCACCGAAGAGCAGACCAATGAAGAGGCCGAGGGCAAAGGGGAAGAGATCGACGTTGCCGAGTTTGGCTTCGGAGTCGCCGAGGAAACGGCGGACGTCGTCAAGCCTGCCCGGCGCGGTGATGACGCGCACACGGTCCGAGTAGTGCAGGACGGTTTCCTCGTTCGGCACGACGTCGGAGTCACCGCGGCGCACGCGCGCGATGAGGAAGCCTTCCTTGACAGTGTCCAAGTCCTTGAGCTGATAGCCCGCAACACGTGGGCTGGACACGGTCAGGCGGCGGTAGACCAGGCCATCTTCCTCGTGGAGGTTGAGGTGGATCTCCTCACCCAGCTGGGAAATCGCACTATCGAGCGCTGGTGCCGTGCCGTTGAGCAAGAGCTCCATGCCGGCGCGCAGCGGCAGCTCCGGGTAGGCCAGGTTGTGGTTGTGGGGATTGTTGACGTGGCGGGTAGCGATGACGCGCTCGCCAGTCACCTCCTGCAGCTCCCCTACCGTTGCGTCAAAGTCGCGGGTCAGGCGCACCGCCCGCCACTCCAGCGGCTCCGCAATCATGCCCTCGGCGCGGGCGTCCTCAACGTGATTCACGCGCAGCGCCTTCGCGCCGATGGCGGCCACCAAAATGGTTCCGATAATGCAGCCAGGGTAGGCCAAGGAATAGCCCACCACCGGGGTGCTATCGCCGCCCAGGGCCTCGACGACCGCGGCCATACCGGGCGTCGAGCTCAGCGAACCTGCCAGCGTGCCCACGCTGATCGCGGGGTCCAGATCAAAGAGGCGCATCGCTAGGGTTGCCAGCCCCGCGAGCAGGAAGAAGAAGACGATGACCACCATGGACATCTTCCAACCGCGCCGGCGGAAATCTTCGAAGAAGCTGCGGCCAAAATTCAGGCCGATAACGTAGACGAAGATGGCCAGGCCAAACTGATAAATAAAGGCGGGGACCACGATGTCCGGGTTCGCCGCGGACAAGCCCAAGGCCACGAACATCGCCGCGGCGGCGCCGAGCGAAATGCCGAAGACATTGATCTTGCCCACGGCCAGTCCCACCGCCATGATCAGAAAGAGCGTTAGCAGGGGCTGTTCGGCAAGAAAAGCCAGCACGTTAGTTCACCCATTTCCATGTAAAGACGCGGACGTCATCGTCCGAGTCGCGGTTGATTGTGATGGCGAGGTACGCATCGGACAGGCGCTCCATGAAGCCCCCACCCCACTCGGCAACGACCACGGCGTCCTCGATTTCGGTGTCCAAGTCTAGACTGTCCAGCTCCCCCAACGGATCATCCGAATGATCGAGCAAGCGGTAGGCATCCACGTGCACCAACGTCGGCCCGCCCACGCGGGAAGGGTGCTCGCGCGCGATGACGAAGGTCGGCGACGTCACCCGCCCCTTCACCTGCATCCCGCGGGCAATGCCCTGCGTAAAGGTGGTTTTCCCGGCACCTAAGGGGCCGTCGAGGATCACCAAGTCCCCTGCTTCCAGCGTCGCGCCCAGCTCTTCGCCGAAGGCCTGGGCATCCTCCGGGGTGGCAGCCACACGGCGCCCTTCGTGCGGAAAATCACTGCGCATCGTTAGCTCCTTCACAATAGGTGCGCGTGGTGCGCCCGGTGGGGCGGCACACCACTTCATAGTTGATGGTGCCAGCGGCCGCGGCCAATTCTGTAGCGCTCATACCGCCGCGCCCAAAGATAACGGCAGTGTCCCCGGCGCGCACGCCATGAGGGTTCGCGCCGAGGTCGACGACGATCTGGTCCATGCAGACCCGCCCCACCTGCTGGTACAACTCGCCACCAATGCCTACCTGCAGCGCCCCCTGAAAGGCGCGCGGCAGCCCGTCGGCATAACCCACGCTGACGGTGGCGAGCTCGCGGTCACTATCCGCGGTCCAGGTCAGGCCATAGCATGTGGACTCCCCCGCCGAAATCGGCTTCACAGCAACAACGGAAGCCTCCCACGTCATGGCTGGTTCCAGCCCATGGTCGAGCCCGGCCACCGGTTCAAGCCCGTACAGGGCCACACCGGCGCGCACTTGTTCAAAACGTGCTGAGGGGCGAGTCAATGCCGCCGGCGAATTGGCCAGGTGGTTCAGCGGGCACTCCAGCCCCACCTCGCGTGCAAGCGCTAGGGCCTGGCGGAATTCCGCCTCCTGATGATCATTGTGCGGGTGCTCCGGCTCGTCCGCACAGGCAAAGTGGGACATGAGGCCTAGGACGGTGATGTGGGGGGCGTCGGCAAGCAGGCGGAAGGTCTCCTGCCACGCATGCTTGTCGACGCCCGACCGGTGCATCCCCGTTTCCACCATCACGAAGGCTTCGGTGGGCGCTTCGGCAGCCTCGATGAGGGCTCGTGCGTGCATCAAAGATGGGATGCCGATCTGAATACCAGCGGCAAGGGCTGGGGCGAGGTCCTCCGTTGGCTCCCACAGCCACGCGGCGATGGGAAGGTCCTCGATGACGCCTCGCAACTCCACGGCCTCGACGAGCGTGGCCACCCCGAAGGCGTCTGCCCCCGCCTTCGCCATGACCGGTGCGCAGCGCTGCGCACCGTGCCCGTACGCGTCCGCCTTGACCACGCACATGAGGCGGGCCGGGGCCACCGCCTCCTTCACGCGAGCAACATTGTGGGCAATAGCGTTGAGGTCAACGGTGGTTTTTAACATACCCACCATTGTGCCACTTGAGGGCTCAGCGCTATTCGACGGTCACCGACTTCGCAAGGTTACGCGGCTGGTCCACGTCATAGCCCTTGGCGGTGGCCACACCGCAGGCGAAAATCTGCAGCGGAACGGTAGCCAGCAGCGGCTGCATCAGCGTCGGCGCCTGCGGGATGCGGATGATGTGGTTGGCGTAGGCCTCGACCGCCTCGTCGCCCTCTTCCGCGATGACGATGGTGATAGCGCCGCGGGCGCGGATCTCCTGGATGTTGGAGACAACCTTGGCGTGCAGGGAATCGCGGCCGCGCGGGGAAGGCACGATGACGAAGACCGGCTGGCCCTCCTCGATGAGCGCGATCGGGCCGTGCTTGAGCTCGCCGGCGGCGAAGCCCTCCGCGTGCAGGTAGGCAATCTCCTTGAGCTTGAGCGCGCCCTCCAGTGCGACCGGGAAACCGACGTGGCGGCCCAAGAAGAGCACCGACTTAGCGTTCTCCATGGCAGTGGCCAGATCGTAGACCTGCTTTTCGTTGTCGATGACTGCCTGGACCTTATCCGGCATCGCACGCAGGTCATCCAGGACGGAATTGACCTCATCGGAGAACATGTTGCCGCGCAGGCGTGCTAGGTATAGGCCCAGTAGATAGGTCGCGGTGATCTGCGCCAGGAAGGCCTTGGTGGAGGCCACGGCGATCTCCGGGCCGGCGTGGGTGTAGAGGGCGGCGTCGGACTCGCGCGGAATGGAGGAACCCTGGGTGTTGCAAATAGCAATCACCTTGGCGCCCTGCTGGCGGGCGTGGCGCACTGCCATGAGGGTATCCATGGTCTCGCCCGATTGGGAGAGGGCCACGACCAGGGTCTTCTCGTTGACGATGGGATCGCGGTAGCGGAACTCGTGGGCCAGCTCCACCTC
The DNA here is from genome assembly GCF_903645345.1 of Corynebacterium sp. Marseille-Q2823. Lineage (NCBI taxonomy): Bacteria > Bacillati > Actinomycetota > Actinomycetes > Mycobacteriales > Corynebacteriaceae > Corynebacterium > Corynebacterium sp. Marseille-Q2823. Next base: position 20,040 of record NZ_CAHJXS010000005.1, read on the forward strand.
ACACGGGATGCGGCACCAGTGCTCGATGGCGTAGCGCGCGACGTGGCCGGCATAAGCGGCGGTGCCGCAGGCGATGACGATGATCTTGTCGATAGACTTGAGCACCGACTCCTCGATGCGGATCTCATCGAGGACCAGGTTGCCGGTCTCATCGAGGCGGCCGAGCAGCGTATCGCGCACGGCTGCTGGCTGGTCGTGGATTTCCTTCTCCATGAAGGAGTTGAAGCCGCCCTTTTCGGCAGCAGCGGCGTCCCATTTGATCTCGAAGGGCTTGCCCTGGGCGGGGTTGCCGTCGTAGTCGGTGATCTCGATGTCATCCGCGGTGATGGTCACGACCTGGTCGTTGTCCATCTCCACGGCGGACTTGGTGTAGTCGATGAAGCCGGAAACATCCGAGCCGAGGAAGTTCTCCCCCTCACCCAAGCCGATGACCAGCGGCGAATCGCGGCGCGCAGCCACGATGCGGTCTGCCTGCTCGGCATGAATAGCCAAGAGGGTGAACGCACCTTCCAGGCGCTTGCCGGTCAACTGCATGGCCTTGGTGAGGTCGCCGTGGGCCTCGTTGTGGAAAACATCTGCTAGAAGGGTGGCGGCAACCTCAGTATCGGTCTCGGACACAAAGTTGTGGCCCTTGGCCTCCAGCTCGCTCTTAAGCTCGGCGAAGTTCTCGATGATGCCGTTGTGTACGACGGCGAGCTTGCCGCCGTCCACGACGTGCGGGTGGGCGTTCAGATCGGTTGGACCACCGTGAGTAGCCCAGCGGGTGTGCCCGATGCCCAGGACGGAATCCTTGAGTGGGCGCGCAGCGATTTCGGCTTCCAGCGCAGCGACCTTTCCAGCCTTTTTGCGCCAGGAGATCTCCCCATCGGCGTACATTGCGACGCCTGCTGAGTCATAGCCGCGATACTCCAATCGGCGCAGGCCCTCCAGCACAACGTCGAGGGCAAAGTACTCACGACCATCGGTGTTATGGCCAATGTATCCAACGATTCCACACATGGAACGGAATTTTACAGCATGATTTAACGTGCCGAATCGCAAGGATCGTGCTTAAAACCTTCCCCCACCTATCTGGTACATGTCCACCTCTTTGTCTACGCTTTCCTCTATTCTGTAAAGCGTGTCTGCGAATTTGAAGAAGCATCTCGGTACGTTGTCCAAGCGCGGCCCGCACCGCGTCCTCGTTGGGGACCTGTCTTATGCAGGGCTAGAAGGCAAGGTCTACACCCCTGCTGAAGGCAAGGGCCTGCCCGCCGTGGCGTTTGCTCACGACTGGACGAAGAGCATCAAGGACTACCACGCCACCCTCCGCCACCTGGCCAGCTGGGGCATCGTGGTGGTTGCTCCCGATACGGAGACTGGTGTCTTTGCCAAGCACCGCAACTTGGCTGCTGACCTCGAATCGGCCCTGCAGATTGCCGCTGGCGTTAGGCTGGGCGCTGGCAAGATTTCGGTGTCCGCTTCCAAGCTGGGCGTTTTCGGCCACGGCATGGGAGGCGGCGTAGCCACCTTGGCTGCCGTGGATAACCCGAAGGTCCGCGCCGTCGCAGCCCTCTACCCTGCTGATACCTCACCATCCGCCGTTCAAGCTGCCCGCTCCGTCAAGGCACGCGGCCTCGTTATCGGCGCGGGCCAGGATGACATCTTCCGCGCCGGCAACCCCGCAAAGCTGGCCAACGCGTGGGGCGGACCGGTGGCCTACCGGGAGATTGCCAAGGGCACGCAGTCCGGTTTCAGCGAGGATAAGTTCTTCAAGTTGGCGCTCGGTTCCGGCTTCTTCCAGGGCTCCGCAGTCGAGACCGCCCGCGGCCTTGTGACCGGCTTCTTCCTTTCCACCCTGGCTGGCGAATCCAAGTATGACGGCTTTGCGGATGCCGATGCCTCCGCGAAGGGCGTTGAGAGCTTCACCGGCGAGGACCTGGCTCAACGCGCCGGCTTTGAGCACAGCAAATAAAGCTCCAACGAAAGAGCGCTTCACAGCGCGGCTTTTCCTAACTACAGCCGGACGATCAGTTGTCGTCCTGCTTTAGTTGTTTTAGCTTAGGGACTTCAAGAAAATACCAGGCAATAAGTGCAATGCCCGGCAGAAGCAACTGAGCGGCCGTCCACAGCTTTATGTGGGACATTTCTCTGTCGAATTTAATCTCAATGCCAAGCACAACAAAAGCCACCAAGAGGTACAGCATGGGAAGAACGCCCCACAGGACGTCATGAAGCCAAGGCACTGTTGTCATGCGGCATTCTCCTCACCCTGGTTGATACGTGCAGTAGGCAGTCACCTCACGGTATCACCTGTGGCTGCGAGGAACCAGACTTGTTTCTCGCTGCTGCTTCAGCTGCGCCTGAGCACCGACTGCACCTGACCGCGCGGACGGCCCCGGCCCTGCCCCTGCGCTTGACTATGCGGCACGCCCCTGGACTCTGGGTTTCGCCCCGGCGTATGTGTGTGCGGCGCATTTGTGTGCGCTTGGGCTTGGGCCGCGCGCTGAGCGGACTTCTCAAGCTCGTCCTGTGCCTTGGCCATCGCTTTCTCAAACTCCAGCAGCCGTGCGGCTGTGCGCTCGCGGAATCCGCGTGCGAACTCATCGAAATCATTGTGCGGCATTACCACTGCCCTGCCTTTCGCGCCTGTACGGATGGGGAATCTGAGCTTTCTTCCGGTGCCGTTTCCGGCTTCATTTCTGGTGCGGCTCCCGCGCCGGGAGCCGGCCCAGGAGCTGGCTCAGGGGGCGGTTCAGGGGCTGGCACCGGTGCCGGCGCTTCCGCTGCCTGCATGTGCGCCAGCTTCTCCGGTGGAGCTTCTGGCTCCGGAACGTTAGTGAGCTCTGGCGGTGGTGGCGTGACTCCGTTGTCCGGGGCTGGTTCTGGCGCCGGTGGTGGTCCCGGCTCTGGTTCCGGCTTCGGCTCTGGTTCTGGCTCAGGCGCAGGTTCCAGCTCAGGCTCCGGCAGATTCTCAATGAAATCCACGGCGGCTTCAGCCAGCAGCCCAAGCCCCAGAATGGCAACTCCTACGCCTAGGATGCCCAGACTTCCGCAGCAGGATTCCTCCGGCTTACACTCACAGGATTCCGCGTTAGGACTCTCGCCGCTTTCTTCCTCACAGTCTTCAGCTACTACAGGCTCGTCAGGCTCCTCGACCTCTTCGACTTCCTGCACCGCCTCCTCTGGGCAGTCAGTCACCTCCGCTTGCACGGGTGCGGTGGGCACGTCAACCTCGCTGGGTGCCTCTATCCCGGCGTCGGCCGGCGTGGTGGTTCCCACGTCGCGCGGCTGCTCAGTGCAGGTACAAGACTGCTGCGACTCCTTCTCCGCGTGGCACCCGCACGGCTTGTGCTCTTCTTCTGTTGCGGTGGAATCGGGTGTGGGCTGCGCTTGCGCTGCGGGCTCAGTCGGCACGGTATGCGGCGTGTTCGGTTTCGCCGGCTGAGGCTTGTCTTCAGCCGGCGGGCATTCTTCTTCCGAAACCCCTGCGGGCTGGGTTGGCGCAGGTTTTTCTGGCGGTGCCACCGGTTTGTCTGGTTCCGGCTCGACTGGTTGCTGCGGTGCAGGGGGCTGCTCTGCCGACGCCGGTGGCGTTGGCTGGGCTTGCGCAGGTGCCGTTGGTTCTGCGGGGCTCACAGGTTTCGTCGGTGCACAGGGATCAGGATCCGGTTGTGGGCACTCCTTCGGCTTCTCCTCGCCACCGCATTCAGGCTCAGGCGGGGTTTCCGGCAGCTCCCGCTCGCATACCTCGGTGCAGCGCTTTTCAAACTCGCCGTAGCAATTCTCAATGGCGGTGTCGCGGTCCCGGCAGGTTTGCGAAATGGTGTCATTCGTCTGGTCAATCAGGTCACCGCCAATGCGCGAAATAACCGGGACGATGGCCTTGCCCAACGGGTGCCGCTGCAGCAACATGGTCAAGATATTCAGCAGCGGAATTACTGCAGAAATCAACTCCGCTACGGCAGATTCGGAAACACTGACCACGTCTTCGATGGCCTCGGAGCACTGCTGCGCGGACTCCACCAGATCATCGGCTTCGTCCCTTTCCTTCTCAAAGTCATCCTGCACGCCGCGCAGGTGATCCATGATCGCTCCCCCAGCCAGCGACAGCACCGTGCCAAGGAGGAAATCCCGCAGACCATTGCCGCCGCGCAGTGGACGTCGCGCGCCCATCGCCGACGCGGTATGCGTCACGAGCTCTCCTGGGTTGATCCCGTCGACGGAACCTACCATGTCCCCCAACAAATCAATCGGTGTGCTGGGACCGGAGTAGCCGCCAAGACTCGCAGCCTGAAACTGGGAGACTACCTGTGAATAATCGCCCAGCAGTGACTTGATCATCGTGGACATCAGTTCACCCCTGTTTCCTGGCTTCCGAATTGGCCAGCGAGGCCACGGTCGACGTCGCCAAAAGCCCGCACCTGCTCACGCGCGGCGCCCGCGGTGGCCGATATGTTCTCCAAGCGCCACGCCCCGCGCTCGTGTAGCCGACTCAGCAACGCCTGAATCTGCGCCCCATGCCCGCTAAAATCCCGCCCCGCAGAAGACGGGGCAAAGCTCGGTCTGTCCCCGCGGTGCGCGTCACTTTGGGCGCGGGCTTGGTCCATGACGTCGTCGAGAAGCCGCGTGGCTTCCTCCTCATCAAAAAATACGTCGGGCATGTGCGCCCTCCTTCTCGTCCACAACTAACAGTGATTCCTGCTCTTATTGGACTGAGAAAGCCACCCGCCGGTTCCCCCACCGCACAGAAAAAGAAGAAACCCCAGGCCAAATGGCCCAGGGTTGCGGTCATGTGGGTGGAACTAGACAGCGGCAACGACGGCAGCGAGCTTGCCCGCTACCTTGCGTGCCTGCTCCTTTTCAGCTGCTTCCACCATGACGCGGAAGAGCTCCTCTGTGCCGGAGGGGCGCAGCAAGACGCGGCCCGTATCACCAAGCTCTGCCTCGGCGGCGGCAATAGCTTCCTTGACTTCGGGTGCGTTGAGGATGACCGCCTTATCAGACACCGGCACGTTGATGAGCACCTGCGGCAATACCGTCATCACGGAGGCCAGCTCCTTGAGAGTCTTGCCGGACTTAGCCATGCGCGCCATGATGGACAGCCCTGTCAGCGTGCCATCGCCAGTAGTGCAATCATCCGGCAGCACCACGTGACCGGACTGCTCACCGCCCAGGGAGAAGTCACCGCGGTTGAGCTCCTCCAGCACATAGCGGTCGCCCACGGCGGTTTCCTTGACCTCAATGCCCTGCTCCTGCATCGCCAGTTTCAGGCCCAGGTTCGACATCACGGTGGCCACCAGGGTGTTGAAGCGGAGGTCGTTTTCTTCCTTCATGCCCACCGCGAGGATCGCCATGATCTGGTCACCGTCAACGACGTTGCCCTCAGCATCGACGGCTAGGCAACGGTCAGCGTCACCGTCGTGGGCCAGGCCCAGATCGGCGCCGTGCTCGACGACGGCCTCCTGAGTCTTCTCAATGTGGGTCGAACCGCAGTCCTCGTTGATGTTGAAGGCATTGGGCTTGTTGTGAATAGCGATGACCTCGGCGCCCGCTGCCTCATAGGCCTGCGGGGCAACCTTGGAGGCAGCGCCGTTTGCGGTGTCGACGACAACCTTGATACCGCTCAGATCCGTGGTGACGACCTCTGCTAGGTGCTTGAGGTAGCGCTCCCGGCCGTCGGGGGCCTCCGAAATAATGCGGCCAATCTTGGTTCCCGTGGGCCCATTGTCGGTGAGGTTGTCCATGGCAGCCTGGATGCGGTCTTCCACCTCATCTGGCAGCTTCTTGCCGCCCGCGGAGAAGAACTTGATGCCATTGTCCGGCATCGGGTTGTGGGAGGCGGAAATCATCACGCCGAGATCCGCTCCAAAATCATCGGTGAGGAATGCGATGGCCGGGGTCGGCAGCACGCCGACGCGCACGACGTCGACGCCGCGCGAGGCCAAGCCCGAGGCAATCGCCGCATCCAACATCTCACCCGACACACGCGGGTCGCGCCCAATAATCGCCAGCGGTCGGCGCTCGTAGGACTCCCGGTCCGAGGTCAGCACCTCCGCCGCTGCCTGCCCTAGGCGCAAAGCCAGAATGGGAGTGAGCTTCTTGTTCGCGAGGCCGCGAACTCCATCGGTTCCAAAAAGTCGAGTCATAGTTGTTCATTATGCCCGCTCCCCCTTGCCTGGCGCAGGTCGGCTCGTTCTTGTTGTGTAGACTTCTTCCCACCTTCTGCCCTGTGAGCAGGGCCGGTGGGGAGTTTCCCCAGTTAACGCGCGCGCTGGGCCGTCCTCTGCTTGAATAATCACCATGTCCTATGCGAAAGGCTTGACGCGCGTGAGGGAGTCGAAGGGAGTGAAACTCTTCAAAGCCCTCACCGATGGTGTGCTCACCAAGTTCAACATGGCGGTACTCGTTGTCGCAGCGCTATTTCTGGTGCTCGGAAATACCGAGCCCGCGGAAACGGAAGAACCTGCAGTCATCGCTCCGGGCGAAACGGTGGAGTTGCAGCAGGCCCAGGTGGTCGTCGATAAGCCCCGCGTCGAGGCCGGCCAAGTCCACGTCACCGCCACGTTCCTCAACACCCAAGACATCGCCTTCACGGACTACCAACAGATGTTTAGCCTTACCCGCAATGGTGAGCCTATCCCCTTTGAGCAGTTCTCCATCGCGCCTTCACTGGAGAACGGGGCGGTGACCAGGCCCAACCCCGGGGTTCCCTTCGCCGTCGACATCACCGTCGACGATGCCCCCGGAACAGCGCTTGTTCTCAACGATCTGACGGTGCGCAAATCCAGCCTGGACATGTCCTACCGCTGGTTTGACCCCACCCCCGTAGCAGAGATGGAGTTGGCATGACCCACCGCAAATCTTCCTCCCTGCCCCTGCTCAACCGCAAGAAGGTCCCCATGATCGCCGTGGCCGCAGCGATCACCTCCCTGGGCATCTTCATTAGTGACCAGATGCCCGATCCGCGCGAGGTGGAATTCTCCCACTTTGAGTACACCGACGAAATACCCGGGCACACCCGCATTAGCCAGGTAGACATCCACACTCGCCCACTGGCGTCCGGCGACTACGCGGAATTCACCGGTACTCTGCCCGAGGGCGAGGAGCTCAGTGAGCTGTATGAAGTAGCCGTCGATTTCACGCTGGAGCGCACTCACTCCTACCCCCTGAGCCTGAAACTGGAAGACTCCGAGGGCCGTGTTTTCCGAACGACCACACCGCAATGCGACGCCGAGGTCGTCTCCCTCCCCATGACCTGTACCAGTCTCTTTGTACTCCCAGAGCATTCGCTGGGCCCCGCCACGCTGGCGCTAGAGGTGGAGAATCTCCTCGGCGACTTCCACCAACAACCGGTCCCCATGGGCAAGGAAATTCACACAGCCGTGGAGGTTAAAGCATGACGTCCCAAGACACAGCATCGAAGAAGGCCTCGAAGGCGTGGTGGTGGGCAGCAACTCTTCCGGCGCTCGCGATCATGGTGGCGGCCTCCTCCTCCGTCATGGTGCACGGATACCGACCGCTGTCGGTCCATTCGACCGTCGAGGCCACCAAGCAAGAGCCCGCCGAGTTCAGCTTTGATTATCAGCTAGACCAGGACACCGCCCAGCGCTCGGCGACGGTCACCCTGGCCGCCATCGACAAGGCAGACCCCTCCGAATTCGGCTCCCTTTATGCCGACAAGAACCTCATGGATCCCCCTGCGCTCCCCGGGGACACCGCACTCTACAAGGCCACCGTGGACTGGCATGCGGATCCGGAAAGCCCACTTGAAGGATGCGAGGTCGGGCTCCGTGACGGCCAAGGGATCGAGCAACCTGTCCGCCTCGTGTTGTCCCCGCAGGACGTGCCGACCGATATGCCCGCCGCCTTCCCCAACCTCTGTGAACCCGAAGGGGCTGCGGGGCCGATGGCCATCAATCCTTTCGAACTAGATGCCAATATCCTCCCCGAGCCCAGCGCGCGGCCGGCTGAATGGGAGATGACGTACTACTTCGTCACCAACGCCGATTTCGAGCCTTCCGAATTATTCGTCACCTGGGGCGCCCCTTATGAGGTGCGCCTGCGCACAGGCGCTTAGAAGCCTTCTGCGCGGACAACCGCCTCAACGTCCTCCGCGCCCGGATCGGTCTTGTTCCACGGCCACGACACCATTACCTTCTCTTCTGGGTAGTAGACGAAAATGTCGCCACCGCCGAATCCATCCTTGCCCCATTCGTTGACGAGGACTTCCGGGGCGGAACCATTCGCCTCGCGAACAGTACGGGTCGACGTCTGGAAGGCATCATCGTGATAATCGGGCAAGGCTCTGTACATCTCTTCGGCCTCCTCCCCAATGACAATGTCCCGCGGACTATGGAATGTCATGAGCCCCTCAGCGTCCTGCTCCTTGGTAAGCCACGGCTTGCAGGAATAGCCGTGGGCTCCTTCTAGCAGAGCATTCTCGGATTGCAGCGGTGCTTCGGTACACAGGGCGATCTTCTCAATGAAGGCCTCCGGCAAGACGTCCGCGGTCTCAGGGCGCAGGTTCACGATGTGGTCCTCCCGCAGGTCCGGACGCGCCAGCTCCTCGCTGGACCCGCGCCTGTTGATCTGCTCAACCGTAATCCCGCCAGCAATCAACACCACCGCGACAACCAGGGTGAGAATGTTGAGCTTGCGCGCGCTGATGTGGGTATCAGGATCGGTCGTGGCTTCTGCGCGATCCACGTCACCGGCTTGAGTGTGCTCAGTAGTCTGTGTCACCGATTCCACCTACTTCTCTCCCGCCTGGCTCGCTGGGACGGCAGATTCAGCGTCCGGCTCTTCGCCTTGGTTTTCGTCGGTGCTCTCATCTGCGTCCTCCGCCTCGGCGTACTCAGCGTTGAGGAAGCGGTCCAGCGCGGCTACCACCAGCGGGAGCGCAACGAGGAAGTACACGGCTCGGGCAAGGACCAGCACATAAGGCTCAAGCCCAATGGTGATGGTCCCCAGCGCCAGCGGTTTGATGATGGCACGCAGGGCATAGATTACGCCCAGCTCAGCGCCCGAAGCCAAGACGAAGACGAGGCAGAAGGTCAGCATGGGGACCGCACCGGCGACTGCCAGCGTCTTGAAATTGCGCCACGCATTACGGAAGGGGCCGACGAGTGGCTGCGCGGCGTTGTCCAGCATGTCTCGCGTCGTTCGGAAGGCTGCTTCCGAATAGCGACGCCCATAATCGGCCCACATCTTCTGCTCGGCATGCGGGGAGAGCTTTCCTCGTTCGGCGGGACCTTCGATGGGGGCATCGGCTACCGTCTGCAGGGGCGGTACCGCGTCCTCCTCGCCTGACGTGTCCGGCTCAGAACTGTCCTTCTCTCTGGTCAGGCTCGTGTTGTAGACCACCGCGCCGAGGGTCAGCCATGCGAAGGGCACGACGATAAAGTTGCCGATTTGCGCCGCGTTATTCCACAGCCACCCAATCACCGCACCAATGACCCAGGTGTGGGCGACAATCCAATCCTTCGCCGTGACAATAGAGTCCCATACGGGGCCAATGCCTTGCCGGCTAAGAATCCACACACGGACCTTCTCAAAATTGCTGGTGATGCTTAGCGACGCCGTGGCCATCCACAGCACCTCCAGGTACGCGGCCGCAGTGGCCACGCCAAAGGCGCGCTCCCCCAACTGCAGCGCACCAATGAGTTTGCGCAGCACCACGATAGAGATGAGGAACCCGGCAAACAGCCATCCGGAGTTTATGAACGAGCGCCCGAAATCATAATCGAGAAAGCTGGTGGCCACCTCGATGGTCACGGAGTCGTAGACAAAGGTCCGCGCGTCATCCCGCAACAGGCCGTGGGAGGAATACACGGTAAGGAACGGGATGAGGAGGCCACCGACGGTCAGCAGCGTGGTCTTATCCAGTTTGCTAAAGCGGGTCTCGCCGCCAAAGAACTCCATGGACGGCTGCATGATCCAAAAGCACACGATGACGCCGGTCATCACAGAAAGCGGCGCAAAGGGGAAGATGAGCGTGGCGGCCAACGGCGAATACTCAGAAATGACCACCGCCAACCACAGCACCGCCGCGCGCACTGCCAGCGACAGGCAAATCACCGTGATCAGCTGCGGCAGGTACCGCCACAGCAGCTTTGCTGCGTCCAAGGGGACTGATAGTGCGTCCCGCGCGCTCTCAAGAATGACTTTCACGCCGCTTAGTATAAGGAGAATCACACCAGTGCGCTGCCCGAACGGGGAAAGCCGCCACCTCCCCCGAAAGGGAAGCAGCGGCTTTCGAAAATGCAGTATGCGCGAAGATTAACGCTTGGAGTACTGCGGGGCACGACGTGCCTTGTGCAGACCAGCCTTCTTGCGCTCCACGGCACGAGCATCACGGGTGAGCAGGCCAGCCTTCTTCAGGGCCTGGCGGTCAGCCGGGTTGTAGATGTTCAGTGCGCGGGCGATAGCCAGACGCAGGGCGCCGGCCTGGCCGGTCGGGCCACCACCGGTGACGGTGACCTTGAGGTCAAACTGGCCCTCGCGCTCGAGGATGGTCAGCGGCTGCAGGATGTCCTGCTGGTGCAGCTTGTTCGGGAAGTACTCGTCAAAGGCACGGCCGTTGACAGAGATGTTGCCGGAACCAGCGACGAGGCGGACACGAGCGATGGCGCGCTTACGGCGGCCAACGGTCTGAATCGGGCCCTCGTGGATAGCCGGGGCAGCGGTCTCAACCTCAGCCTCGGTGTCGGTTGCCAGGGAATCACCGATGGTGTTGGTGAACTCCTCGGTAGCGGCGGTTGCTGCAGCGATGTCGGCAGCGTCGGCTACATTGTTGTCGATGTTCTGCTCGGTCATTACTGTGCCACCTGCTTAAACTCAAAGGTTTCCGGCTTCTGGCCGGCGTACGGGTGCTCCTCGCCCACGAAAACGTGCAGCTTCTTGATGGAGGCGTTGGAAAGCTTGTTGTGCGGCATCATGCCCTTCACAGCTTCCTCGATAACGCGAACCGGGTTGGCGTCCAGGGACTGACCAAGGGTCATGGACTTCAGGCCGCCCGGGTAGCCGGAGTGGCGGTAGCGCATCTCGCGCTCGCGCTTGTTGGAAGAAATGTGGATCTTGTCCGCATTCAGGATGATGATGTGGTCGCCGCAATCAACGTTCGGTGCGTACTGGGGCTTGTGCTTACCGCGCAGCATGTCAGCCACGGTGGAAGCAAGCTTGCCCAGAACCACGTCGGTAGCGTCGATGACGTACCACTTGCGGGTGATGTCACCGCTCTTCGGGTGGAAAGTAGACAAAATGACTCCTTGAAAGTCTGTCTCGGAACTGCCGGCCAACGCTATGTAAGCCCCTACGCGGTACATACAGCGGCCGGTGGAGACCTGCAGCACGCGCGCACCCACGTAGACGCGGGTGCGGACACATAGGTGTTTCACTTTAGTATGAGGCTGTTTGAAAACCCAAAACGCCGATATCGCCCCTCACCAACGCCTCCATCCCCAGATACTTCGGGGTGGGGGTAGAGACAGAAACGTTGATGAGAAGCGATACCGGCGCCTTTCACTAGGTGGGCAGAAAGTGCTGACTGTGAGGTGGTGCGTCCAGCCCTTCCATTGACTGCACCCCCTCTCCTCGCCCTTCACGCCTTCCTCCACGCCACCCACCGCTCATGGTTGTGAATGGTGATGGAAGACTGCGCCCATACTCCTAGCGAAAGACCCGCAGTCGAGACGGTTTAGCCCCAGCTAGCGGCGGCGCGGCGGTTGACGTCACTCATATTGTCATTGCCCTGGGACACCGTGGTGGAGATGGTCGCTAGCACCGTGTTGAGCTCGGCGGCAGCTTTATCCCACTTGGCCTGCGCCGCGTTATATGCGGCGGCGCTTTCTCCCTCCCATGTCGATACCATCGGCTGCAGGGTGGCCTTAAGGTCACCGAGGAGCCCGTTGATGCGGCCGGAGGTGGAGTTGATGTCGGCGGCGGCACCAGCGATGGCGCCAAACTGATACTTAATTCCAGACATTGCGTGTTCCTTATCTTCTGTGTGCTCGTGTGTGGTTCAGTGCGTACGGCTATAGGAGGCTGCGGCTCTGTTTAAAGGGCCAGGCCCGCGCCGCCGACGTTGTCGAAGGACTGGGCGTTATCTGCCTCAACCGAATCAAAGTTTCGGGCATTGTCCCTGATGTTGTCGCTGATGGCGGTCAGTGCCTCACGCAGCTGCTGTGCGGAGGAGTTGTAGCGCTGCATCAGGTTGTCAAAGGAAACCTGCGCGCGGCCTGCCCAGCTGGCGCGGACGGAGTCCACAACTCCCTGCAGACGGGTGAGCTCACCCTGTACCTCGTCATTGGTGGAGTCGACGCGGCCGGCGGTGGCCACCATTACGTCGGCTTCTGTGCGGAACGTTTGAGTCATTGTTCTCTCCCTTTCTTTGTTCCCTACCTGGGGCATGCCCTTTTACTACGGGGCCTGATGTGTGTTTCTTTCCCCCCGAGAAGCACCCTGTGTCCTTCTCACCCTTATTGGACTGAGTTAGTGGCGCATCGGTTCCCACCGGTTTCAAAGTTTTTAATTTTTCTGGCTTGCCGCTGCTTAGTCCTTCTTAACCAGCGATTCCGCCGCCATTCGGCACGCTGCCTTCTGCACCACGTTGGGCTCGAACTTGGTGTGGCAGCCCACGGACATCTGGTGGCCTTTGTCCTCCCACATCATCCAGGTCACCCGCGAGCCATCGCCGGGGTCCTCGGTATAGGTCAGCCGCCCGGACTCCTCTACCGGATCACGGAGGGCGGGATCGGATTCGATCTGCTCCTTGATCTCCGCAAAAAGGACGTCAACGGGCACGTTGAAAAGCGGATCTGCAGCGACAAGGATCCGCAGGTTGGGATCCTCACCGGCCGCGGTAACGAGCCCATCTTCCACGCTGGTACGAAAACCCTGTGGCAAGACCAAGGACATCCCTTCCACGTCGATGGCTTGTTGGCCCGGACGCAGCTGCGCACTGCCGGTATCCCCGGGCGAGCCTTGCGTCCCGCCCTCCTCAGTCGGCGCGTCCGAGCTCTGGGTCGGGGCCGTACCCGGCGAATGGGCAGCACTGGAAGTACTTACCGCCGTCTGGTGTGGTGTCGCGGCTGCTAAGGCTGCGTCTTTGCGTCCCACGGCCCACCAGGACACCCCGGCCACGACGAGCACCATGACCGCAATGGCGATATAGAAGGGGTCGATGCCTCCCACGAGCGCAGAAAGGCGGTGTGGTGTCGCGCGATGGGAGCGTCGCGCGCGCGTGGCTCGCGGCCGCTCAGCTGTCACGGTATCTGCATGGCCCTCGTCGTGCCCGTCCACAACCGCCCTTGTAAGAGTCGGTGTTTGTTCCACCACGGGCGGCGATGGTTCTGTTTCCACTACCGTCGCGCCCGCGCCGGTCAGTTGGCGGCGCAGGATGCTCACTGCCTCGTCAGTGATGTCCGTACCGGATGGATCCGCTACCACCTCGGCGCTTACCTCCGGCCACTCCGCCCCACAGACCTTTTCTGCCTGGTCAAGAACGGCGTCGAGCGCCCAGCCTTCGGCGATACCAGTGCCGGGTAAGTCGTAGCGGTAGATCGTCTCCGGCCCCTCATAGATCGTGGCGGCGTCGAGCACCGTGATAACGAGTGTGGTCTCTGGCGTAGTCGACGGTGTGCGCAGTGCATGAGTCGCGGTCATTGGTTATCTCCCTTGCTGGATGTGGTGTGTGGTGGTTCTTCTGGTGTGTCGGTGTCCGGCACATACACCTGTGCCAGGCCTTGGGGTGCCCCACGCACGACCCATTGGCCGCGGCCGGGCGGCAGCGCTACTGGTTTGATGCCGAAGATGGCGCCTTCGTCGCGGTCGGCGTCGAGAAGCAGCAGTGCTGGCTGCAGGTCGCGCACTGCCGAGAGGAACTGCCCAAACAGCGCGCGCCCGATTCCTCCTGATTTGCGCGCGAGCACTAGGTGCAGGCCCACATCGCGGGCGTGCGGGAGAATCTCCACAAGTGGTGCCAGGGCAATGTCACTGACCAAGTCGAGATCATCGATGACAAGGTAAATATCCGGCCCCTCCCACCAGCTCCGCGCGGCCAACTGCGCGGGAGTGACCTCGGGGCCGGGGAGGCGCTGCTCTAAGGTGCGGACGGTATCGAGGATGGCCTGGGTGGCTGCGCTTGCCGACGCCCCGTAGACCGCCACCATCTCCTCATCCAGCGTCCCCAAATGTGCCCGGCGCTCATCGATAACCACGAGGCGGGCTTCCTCCCGGTTCAGTTGGCTGATACCGGCGAGAATCACGCTGAGGAACTGCGACTTACCGGAACCTTGAGAACCAATGCACACGAGGTGGGGCTGCGTGGTCGGATCCCACGTCAGAAGGTCCAGGTCCGGCCCGCCAATTCCCCAAGCCACCCCGGCCGGTGGGCTGCCGGCCGGTTGTGGAAGCTCGGTGAGCAGGGCGGGCAGCATCTTCAACGGCGGGACCGGCTGGGCGGCCGCATGCACTCCGCAGATATGAGCGATATCCTGCGGGGACGTCGCAGCGAAGAGCAGGTTCTCCCCCGCCAGCGTGATGCCCCGACCGGGCGCTGCCGGGAGTTTTTGTTGTGCTTTGCGGTCAATGAGGGAATCCATGGCTTCACCCAGACGCAGCTCGAGGCGCGCCGCGATAAGGTCCCGGATTGACGGCCGCAGGCTGGTCCACCGCGCCGCCGCGATCAGGACGTGAACGTGGGAAGACGCACCATCTGCGACCAGCTGGGTAATCGGCTCGGCGAGATCTTCAAAATCCGCCCCAGAGGTGCCAATGTGGTGCCAGCCATCCACAATCAGGAAGGTGTGGCGGGATTCCGGGCGACGCACGAGGCCAGCGACTTCGTCGACGATGCGCCGTACCTTCTCCGGTTCCTCGCGGCCGGCCACCCCGGCCACGTGGGGCAGCCGCTCCAGAACCTGCAGTTGTCCGCCACCCAAGTCGATGACATAAAAGCGCACCTGGTCCGGCGAGTGCCGCAGTGCCATTCCGGAGGCGATACTGCGCAGCGCCATTGACTTGCCCGACTGCGGCCCACCGCACAGGGCCAGGTGCCCGCCACCCGTCGTGAAGTCCACGGTGAGTAGGTCTTGGCGCTGGTGGTAGGGGCGGTCGATAAGCCCCACCTCGGCGCACAGCCCGCCGCCCGCGCCGGGCGATTCTACCTGCGCAGCGGCGACACTGGACAGCTCCACCACGGCGGGCAAGGGCGGCAGCCAGATTCGCCGCGCTGATTGACCGCGCCCGGCGGCTTCGTCCCGGGCAGCCCCCACCACGGTGTCAAGGAGGGTGCTCGAGGAGTCCACGAGTACTGCGAAGTCTAGGTCCTCCTCCACCACGCGGTGCCCGGTGAAAAGCTCTAGGCGCGCCGTGTGCTGTGCGGAAGCATCATCTTCTAGCGCTACCCGGCGCGTCACCGGGCCGGACACATAGGAGGCCTGGAAACGTGTGGGGGCATCGGCATCCGTCTTGAGGTAGCCGGATCCCGGCTGGGCGGGGAGGTGGTAGGCGTCGGGCACACCGAGGACCTGGCGGGACTCCCCGGCGGAGAATGTCTTCAGGCCAATGCGGTAGGACAGGTGCGAATCCAATCCCCGTAGGCGCCCTTCTTCCAGGCGCTGGGATGCCAGCAGCAGGTGCACGTGCAGTGAGCGGCCGAGCCTTCCTACTGCGACGAAGAGCTCCGCGAAGTCCGGGTGCTGGCCCAACAGTTCCGAGAACTCGTCCACCACGATGACCAGCGCCGGCAGCGGCCCGTGCTCCGCCACCGCGGCAGCGGAAGCATTGAACTCGCCCACATTGGCAAAGTTGCCGGCCTTGCGCAGCAGCTCCTGGCGGCGGTTCATCTCCCCGGAGATGGCATCGTACATGCGCTCCACCAGGGTAGATTCCTCCTCCAGGTTGGTAATCACGGCGGAGGTGTGCGGCAGCTCCTCGCAGCCGAGAAAGGTCGCGCCACCTTTGAAGTCCACAAGCACGAGGTTGAGCTCCTCCGGGCTATGCGTGGCGGCTAGGGCCACGACGAGCGTCCTGAGCAGCTCCGATTTTCCGCTGCCCGTGGCACCGATGCACAGCCCATGCGGGCCCATGCCGCCCTGCGCCGACTCCTTCAGGTCGAGCACCACCGCTTGCCCGGACTCGTCCACACCGATAGGCACGCGCAGGCGTTCGGCCGGGCTGCGGCCATGCCACATGCCGGAGGCCTGCAGCGCATCCACGTCCCGGTAGCCCAGCAGCACAGGGAGGTCTGCATCGCGACCGTGCCGTGGCGTTGCCGGAGCATCGCCGCCGAAGGGGCGATGATAGGGCGCAAGCGTGCGGGCGTGGAGGAGGGCCGCGGGAACGTCGACAAGCGCGCAGCTGCCCAGCTCCTCCTCCCCCGCGGCGGTAACCACGGACAGCGCGCCTTCCGCCCGCAGGTAAATACCTTCGTCCTCCGCACGGCGGCCCAGCGGCGAATGAGGTGTGACCCCCACGGCGATGATGGTCGTCGGGGCGTCCCCCGGCGCTCCCTCTTTGTCCAGTACACCGCGATGCCGGTGATCCTCCTCCACGACGCGGATACGAAACTGAGCGCTCTCCGGATCCCTCGAGTGCGGCAGCCACTTCAGCCACTCCCAGCTCTCCCCGTGGTACTCAATGCCCACGGTTTCCGGGCCATGCAGTACCGCCAGGTGCAACAGCAGCGCGCGGGCCATACCGTGCGCATCCGCACCGGCCAGCCCCACGATAGGGAAGGCTTGGAGCTGGATGACCACCGGCATATCCGCCAGCGTTCCCACCGCGCGCACGGTCTGGCGCAGGCTCACCGCACACACTGGGTCGAGGTCTTCCGCGGCACCCGAATCTGGAACATTGATCGGCGTGCACAGTGCCATCGGCCCGGTGCCCACCCGCACCTCCAGCGCATCCGGGGCATCCGCATCCCGCTCCCAGAGGCGCGACGTCGGAATCAACGCGCCGAGCTGCCCAGGCGCCGGATTGCGGTGTTCCTCATGCGCGCGTTGCGCCGCCCCGCGCTCCAGCGCCTCCTCGCGCAGCGCCTTGAGGTGACGCAGGTACGTCCGGCGAGTTTCGTCCGGATCCTGCCCGCCTCCCTGCGGGTTGAACATCATCGCCATGCTGGCCAGCATCATGAGCGGGAACATGAGGCTCATGGGGCTCATCCGGCGCGCATCACCCGCGCCGAGAACCATGAGCGCCACCATGCCCACCATGGCCGCGATCATGACCAGCGGCATAAGCAGGCGAACCAACGGAACGGGCTGGGCACGGGCCGCCTCCGGCACGGCCTCGGCATCAATGCTGCCTTGCGGCAGTGGTGGCGCTGGTTCCCGATATGACGACAGCCCGGTGTCTACGACGCGTGTAGGTACGCGCATGTCAAAGTCCTTCCCCCCGAAGTACTCCACCGCCTCCTTAAGCGGTGGACAGCGTGCCACCAGTAAGCCACAATGTGAGGCAATGGGCAAGGGGTTGCCCAGAAATTTTTCTCGGGGGAGGTATTTTCCATGACTCGCGCACTCGCGCATTCTGTCCGCGTCACCGTCCGTATCCACGCAGGCCAGACCCGCAAAGAAGCGGATATCTCACTGCCGCTTTCTTCCAGTCTCGGGGAGGTGCTGGGGGAGCTGCTCGTGCTTGTCGACGTTCCCCCGGCCCCCATCCTGTGGCGCGCCACTACCGCGGCGGGCAAGACCATATCGATGACCACGCCGCTGGATCGCACCAGCGTGGAAGAAGGCTCCGTGCTGGTGCTCAGCCCTGATGCACCGGCGCCGGCACCCATCGTGCGCGACGCCGCGGAAGCATTAGCCGCCGATGTCTCCGCCACGCAGCTTTCTGGCCTGGCTGGGCTGTGGGGTGTGGCGGGCCTTATCGCCGGCGGTGGGCTCCTTGCCGCAACACTGTCCCCCACGGTCGGCTGCGCCGCCACTGCACTCCTCGCCCTCGTTCTTGCGGTATGGACGCGGCGAGGATCTCTGCTCGCCACCGCGCACGTCGCCGCAGGGCTGGCGGGCGGGTTAGCCGCTGGCGCAGCATTTGTCGCTGGACCTACAGGTACCGCGGTGTCGGCGGCACCCGTCGTGGGGGCCGCGACCGCCGTCGGTGCGACAGCGGTGCTCTCCCACCTGGTACGCATCGGCGGGCTGCGGGACCGGGCTACTGCCGCGACGTGGTGCCTGCTCGTGCTCGTCGGTCTCCTCGGCCCCGCTCCGCTCCTCGCAGCCACCGTGGGCCTGTTGGCGGGCGCTCCCCTGCTGACCACGCGGCTGGCGGGTCTGCGCGTGCCGCAGCTTCCCACCGCCGGGCAAGACTTAAGCATCTCGGACGAGGTACCCACCGATAACGCGCTCGCTGCCCGGCGCGCCGGGCAGGCCTACGAGGGCATCGCGGTGGGCTGCGCGGTGGCGGGCATCCCTGCCCTGCTCCTCATCGCATTAAACGCCAACGCGGCGGCAACCCAGGGGGCCTCCCAAGCGCTGTGTGTAAGTATCGCTGGCGGGGTCATCGTGCATGCAGCACGCCATGCCCGGCCCATTGCTGCGTGGGCACTGGGTATCTATGGCCTCGCCGCGGCTAGTGCCTCGGTGGCTGTGCCACTGCGCGAGTGGCAGCTGCTTACTGCGCCAACCACGGAAACATGGGTGCTCAGCGTCGTCGCGGGGCTCATCGTTGCGGCCATGCTGTCAGTACCGGTGTGGGCAGGCAAACTACGGCAGATTGAGCCGACCACCATCGTGTGGTTCGAGCGCGCCGAAGCCCTCGCACTGGCTGCGTGTTTGCCGCTCGCCGCACACCTGGCTGGGCTTTTCGAGTTCATTAGGGGGCTGGGCTCATGAACTTGGGGATCCGAATTGGTGCTGCCAGCGCTGCTCTTGGCGCTGGTCTGGCGTGGGGGTCCTGCGTGTTGTCCGGGCCGGTAGCTGCTGCCCGCGAGCCAGACACCGCGTGCGCGGAGGCTACCCTCGCCGCGGCAGGGCCACAGCCTTCCGCGCAATACTCGGACTATCGCGCGCGGCTGCACTCTTTTGCCACGGGTGCCGGAGTGAAGGTCGCGGTCATCGACACCGGAGTGGCCGCGCACCCCCAGCTGCGCGTGACACCGGGAGCGGACTTCGTAACCCCAGACGAGCCCGACCCGCTACGGGACTGTGACCTGCACGGCACGGTGGTGGCCGGGGTCATCGCAGGAAGAGAGCTCGGCGTGGCCCCGGATGCGGAAATCTACGCCATCCGGCAAACCAGTTCGCATTTCAGGCAACCGGCGCCGGATAACTCGGCAGGGCCCGATGGTTCAGCGGAGGCAGACCACGGTTCCGGAACGCTGGCCAGCCTAGCTGCCGCCATCGAGGATGCCGTGAACGCGGGAGCCCAGGTCATCAACGTCTCCGTCGTGTCCTGCGTCCCGCCGGATGCCGCCTCACGGGTGGATCGATCGGGCTTGGACGCAGCGCTGCAGCGCGCGGAGGACGCTGGGGCCGTGGTGGTGGCGGCGTCGGGAAACGCGACATCCGGTGGCTGTGAACAAGGTGATGTGGTCTTCCCCGCCGTGGCGGATACTGTCCTCGCGGTTGGCGCCCTAGCCACCCCGTACGACCTTGCGGATTACTCCATCGCTGCACCTCTCAGCGCAGAGGGCAACGTACCACTCGCCTTGGAACCCGGCGGCGGCTGGGCCAGTGCCAAGGGGGATACCCTCTTTCAAGGCACGTCTTTCGCCGCGCCGCTGGTCAGCGGAACGCTCGCTCTGTTGGTGCAGCGCTACCCCGACGAGTCCCCGGCGCAGCTGCGCCAACGCGTCATCGATTCCGCCGAGCCCGGCCACGGGGTGGTTGATCCCCTCACCGCGGTGACCTTTCGTCCTGCGGCCGAAACCCGCGAGGAGCGTTCCTTTGCGGTGACACCGCTGACAGCACCGGCCGCCCAAGGCTGGCCTATGGTGCGCCTACTCCTCGGGGCCCTGGGGTTCCTCGTCCTCGTGGCTGTTATCAGTGCTCATTCTTTAAGGCCTCCGCGCGGCTCAAGGCAGAACCTTCCGGCAGCAGACGCAGAATCTCCCACGGCACCCGCTCCGGTTCCCCCAGGCCCAGCGCGTTTAGCTCCCCGGCGCTAGCCAGCTCGTGGCGCCTGCCGGTGGCAGAGACCACGTGATAACCATGCCCGCTGTCTACGCCCACGCCCGCCTGCAGACCGGCGAAGCGCTGCGCGGCCGAATCACCCGGTAGGTCTACGGTGGCCGATACCGGGCGCGTCGTGCCGGCGCCATGCCGGTCCGTCGCGCACAACCAGCCCTGCTCAGGGGACAGGAAATCCACGCGGTTAGTCGGGAGGTTGAAGGTCGGTGGGACGTCGCCCAGCGCGGCTACCTCCTGCGCCTGGGCTGGCAGGCGTTGTACGCCCACACCGACGAGCATCTCCGCTTGGGTGGGAGTGATGGCGAAAACGCCCTGCTCCGTCCGCGCCCAGAGCTGCTCGCCGGTATCCAGAATCTCCGGTGGGGCGGCCGGGAAACTCAGCGGTTCTAGCTCGGCAAAGGCGTTGAGCAATTCTGTGGGCATGCTCCACACCGCCGTCTCCGCGGTCATCCCCAACGCGCGGCGCAGCACCCTGCCTTGCGTGCTCGTGGCCTCAGGCAACACGACGCGCCCCTGGCCTGTGAGCAACCACTGCGTGCCCTCGGATTCCGCCACGGCGGCGTGCTCTTCGTCGAATCCTGGAACGGCATGGTGCGCCACCACGGTCACGGTGCCGACGCGACTGCTGGACTGCCAGTTCTCCCCTTCGGTGGATTCCTCCAAGCAGGCTGACCAGCTTGGCTCCTCCCCTGTCGCAGCGGCAAGGAGGTTCGGGGCATCCGCAATCCCCAGCGGGGTGCCTAAGCTTATCTGGTCTAGAAAGCTATCCCCGGCCGCATGTGGCTCCACCGCTTCGTTGGCAATGAGCCGGGCCGACGCCAGGTTAGCCACCGGGTGGTAGGTGCCATTGACCAGAGCTAAAAGCTGTCCCTCCGCAGAGCGGACCACGGGCGCATCCCCGGGTTGCGGATCCGGTTGCATCCACGCAATGAGCCCCGAACCGAGGCTAAGGAATGCGACTGCGGCTACTCCACCGAGCAGAGCGCGCCGGCGCCGTTTCAGCGGATCATGGATCATCCTGATATCGCCGAAAACGAGGCCATGCTCGAGCCGGCGCAACAAGAACTTGTGGCCCGATACCTGGGCCTTGGTAGTAGGCAACGCGCGTGCCATGAGAGTCCTCCCCGAATCAGTGCACCACCCTCCCTGGTGCAGTGGGGTCTAGATTAACCCAACTCCGTGTTTTCCGCAGCGCGACGGCTGCGGGTCATCTTCGCGCGCGCAGCCAATTGGTCTGCGTCGGGATAGTCCACGCCAACCAGGCTCAGCCCCGCGGCCGGGGCGAGGGGAATCTGGGAGGATCTGCTGGTTTCCTGAAGCATCTGGGCCGCGAACTCCACGTCGCGGGAACCTTCGCCTACCCGCAGACAGCATCCCACGAGGCAGCGCACCATGGACCAACAGAAGGCATCGGCGCTAACGTGTGCCTCATAAAGCTGCGGTTGTGCGGGCGTTGAGACGTCCTTCCACTCGAAGGCGAGCAACTCGCGGATGGTCGTGGCGTGCGGCTTGGCCTTGCAGAAGGCCACGAAATCGTTGAGACCCACCAGCTGATCGGCGGCGGCCTGCATCAGATCCAGGTCCACCGGCTTGAGCCACGTGGCAGTGTCCCGAGCTCGGGTCGGCAGCGCTCCGCGCGGGTGGGTGGTGATGCGGTAGACGTAATGGCGGCGCAGGGCGGGAAAACGCGCATCGAAATCATGCGACACTTCTGTGCAGGCATGCACGCGGACGTCAACGGGCAGCAGCTTGGCCAAGCGCCGGACCAGTTTGGCGGGATCGCCATCGATGCTGCGCTGGCTTAGTGCGGCGCGGGTGGTGTCGAAGTGCGCGACCTGGCCGCTGGCATGCACGCCCGCGTCGGTGCGCCCAGCCACCGTGAGCTCCACCGGGTGGCGCAAGACCATGGCCAGCTTCTCCTCGATGCTCTGCTGCACCGTGCGAAGGTCGTCCTTTTGACGGGCCCACCCGTGGAAGTCGGTGCCGTCATAGGCCAAGTCCAGTCGCAGGCGAACGCTTTCACTCATGGGGGTTGATGATACCGTGCGCTCGATGTGCTGTGGGGACTGCGTCCGTGGTCGGTTTTAACAAATAGGGGTCCAAAAATCGCAGTTTTCAGGCCACTATTTGTTAAAACGGTACTTCATCCAGGGCACGGCTCCCCGCTCTGCGCCGTGGCCCGTAGAAAACGACAAAGGCCCGCGCCCCACTACAGTGGTGAACGCGGGCCCTTTAAGACCTAAGAAGAACTACTTCTCCTCGGTGGTCTCCTCAGCCTCAGCCTCGGTAGCCTCAGCGGACTCAGCCTCAGCCTCAGCCTCTTCAGCCTTAGCTTCCTCAGCCTGCTTGGAAGCAGCAGCGCGAGTAGCGCGGTTTGCCTCGGAGGTCACGGTCTCCTCGAGAACGAGGGAGATCTGGGACATCGGGGCGTTGTCGCCGGAGCGGTTGTCCAGCTTGATGATGCGGGTGTAGCCACCCTCACGGTTCTCAAACTTCGGTGCCAGCTCGTCGAAGAGGTAGGCAACAACATCCTTGTGCGGGATGAGCTTGAGAACTGCGCGACGGTCAGCAACGGTGCCGGCCTTCGCCTTGGTGATGATCTTCTCGGCGTAAGGACGAAGCAGCTTCGCCTTAGCGTCGGTGGTCTTGATTGCGCCGTGCTCGAACAGGCTCGCTGCCATGTTGCTCAGCAGGTGCTTCTGCTGGCTGGCGGAGCCGCCGAGACGCGGACCCTTCTTGGGGGTAGGCATTATGTACTCCTCGTGTGCGGATTAATTGAGCGCGCGACGGGGCGCAAAAAGCCGCGCCGTCACGATTCAGTGGAATTCTTTACTCGGAATCGTCGGAAGCCGGGTCCTTGAAGTCGCCGGTCTCTGCGTCGTAGCCTTCGAGCTGGGTCGGGTCGAAGTCCTCAGGGGTGTCCTTGAGGGCCAAGCCCAAGTTAGCCAGCTTGATCTTTACCTCGTTGATCGACTTCTGACCGAAGTTGCGGATATCCAGCAGGTCCGACTCGGTGCACTCAGCGAGCTCACCGACGGTGTGGATCTCCTGGCGCTTCAGGCAGTTGTAGGAGCGGACGGAGAAGTTCAGATCCTCGATCGGCATGCTGTAGGCGGCGATGTACTCCGTCTCCTGCGGGGACGGGCCAATCTCGATGCCCTCAGCAGCGGTGTTCAGCTCGCGAGCCAGGCCGAAGAGCTCGACCAGGGTGCCGCCGGCGGAAGCCAGGGCGTCGCGTGCGGAAATCGAGTTCTTAGTCTCGACGTCGATGATCAGCTTGTCAAAGTCTGTGCGCTGCTCAACACGAGTAGCTTCGACCTTGTAAGAGACCTTCAGCACCGGGGAGTAAATCTGGTCGACCGGAATGCGGCCGATTTCTCCCGAGGTGGCGGCAGCCGGGACGTAGCCACGGCCGCGCTCGACGACGAGTTCCATCTCCAGCTTGGCGGACTCATTCAGCGATGCGATGTGCAGATCCGAGTTGTGGATCTCCACGCCAGCCGGCGGCTGGATATCGCCTGCAGTGACCTCACCCGGGCCTTCCTTGCTCAGGTACATGACCACCGGCTCGTCGGAGTCGGAAGACAGAACCAGACCCTTGACGTTAAGGATGATTTCGGAAACGTCTTCCTTCACACCATTAATGGTGGTGAACTCGTGGAGCACACCGTCAATCTTGATGGAGGTTACTGCCGCGCCCGGGATGGACGAAAGCAGCGTGCGACGAAGCGAGTTACCGAGGGTGTAACCGAAGCCCGGCTCGAGCGGCTCGATGACGAACTTAGAGCGAGACGAGTCGATGAATTCCTCGGTGAGCTGAGGACGCTGGGAAATAAGCATGGAGTTTCTCCTTGTCGGCGCCCGCTATTTGACGCCGGTAGAAGGGGTAAAGATGAAAGTGTCGAAGGATTACTTCGAGTAAAGCTCGACGATGAGCTGCTCCTGCAGCGGAACGTCGATCTGAGCGCGCTCGGGCAGCTGGTGCACGAGGATGCGCAGGGTGTCCGGAACGACCTGCAGCCATGCCGGAACGTTGGCGTCAACCAGGCGGTCCTGAGCCTCTTCGAACCATTCCATCTTCTGGGAACGCTCACGAACATCGATGATGTCATACTGCGTAACGCGGAAGGACGGAACGTTGATCTTCTTGCCGTTCACGGTGAAGTGACCGTGGGAGACAAGCTGGCGAGCCTGGCGGCGGGTGTTGGCCAGACCTGCGCGGTAGATCACGTTGTCGAGACGGGACTCGAGCAGAACGACGAGGTTGTCACCGGTCTTGCCCGGGAGACGGTTAGCCTCGGCGTAGTAGCGGCGGAACTGACGCTCCAGCACACCGTAGGTGTACTTGGCCTTCTGCTTCTCCTGGAGCTGCAGCAGGTACTCAGATTCCTTGATGCGGTTGCGGCCAGCCTGTCCCGGAGGGTACGGGCGACGCTCAAATGCCATGTCGCCGCCGACCAGGTCGACGCGCAGACGGCGGGATACGCGGGTAGCGGGGCCAGTATAACGAGCCATTTTCTTACCTCTTCCTTTCCCTTAAACCTTGCGACGCTTGGTCGGACGGCAGCCGTTGTGCGGCTGTGGGGTGGCATCCGTGATCGAGGAAACCTCGAGGCCTGCAGCCTGCAGGGAACGGATGGCGGTCTCGCGGCCGGAGCCCGGCCCCTTGACGAAAACGTCAACCTTCTTCATACCGTGGTCCATGGCCTTGCGGGCCGCGTTCTCAGCAGCCATCTGCGCTGCGAACGGGGTGGACTTACGGGAACCCTTGAAGCCGACGTGGCCGGAGGATGCCCAAGAGATGACAGCACCGTGCGGGTCCGTGATGGACACGATGGTGTTGTTGAAGGTGGACTTGATGTATGCGTGGCCAGCGGCCACGTTCTTCTTTACGACGCGACGACCACCACGGCGCGCGCCGGAACGAGTCTTGGGTGGCATGTTTTACTTCTTCTTTCCTGCGATCGTCTTCTTCGGACCCTTGCGCGTACGAGCGTTGGTCTTGGTGCGCTGACCACGAACGGGCAGGCCGCGACGGTGGCGGATGCCCTGGTAGCAACCGATTTCAATCTTGCGACGGATGTCAGCCTGAACCTGGCGGCGGAGGTCACCCTCTACCTTCCAGGTAGCTTCAATGACGTCACGCAGCGCCGACAGCTGATCGTCGTCGAGGTTGTCGGTGCGCAGGTCGGGAGAAATGCCGGTCTTTTCCAGCAGTTCCTTGGCACGGGACGGCCCGATGCCATAGATGTAGGTGAGAGCAACCTCCATGCGCTTGTTGCGCGGGAGGTCAACACCAGCTAGACGTGCCATATGGCTAGTCCTTTCGGGTTGTTACGATGGTTTTCTCCTCATCCGTCCCCCGCCACGCATACGCTTCGCCCCGGGCCGTGCCGGGGAAACTGTGGGCATGCTTAGCAGCGTGGGCTCAGGCCATCGCAGCCTGAGGTAAAAAAGGACGCACCAAGGGCGCGTCCCGTGGGTGAGGAGGCTTACAGTCTTTACTTGTAGCGGTAGACGATGCGTCCGCGGGTCAGGTCATAAGGAGACAGCTCCACAACAACGCGATCCTCTGGGAGGATGCGGATGTAGTGCTGACGCATCTTGCCCGAGATGTGGGCAAGAACCTTGTGCCCGTTGTCGAGCTCGACGCGGAACATTGCGTTGGGCAGGGGTTCGACAATGCGACCCTCAACCTCGATTGCGCCTTCCTTAGCCATAACCTCTACTTTTCTGATGGAGTTCTTTACGCCGCGCTTGGCGACGCCTCCACCTGCATGTTTGGTGTCTACTGCCTAGTGTCCTCAGCAGCCAATCCGGCTGCGTACAGACACCAGCACTAAAGCATACGCTGCAAAGACCCGTTTTCCAAATACAGAAACCTCCCGTCGCCGTCAAGCGCGGGAGGCAGAAGCCCTGTATCGGTGGCTTGGCCACCGCCACGTTCTAGTAGATGAAGACCTTGGAGCCCATCGGCACATCATTCCAGTAGCGCACTGCATCCTGGTGGGTCAGGCGTACGCAACCGTTGGACTGGTATGCCGGGGAACCCTCGTGGAAAGCGTGGCCATTGTTGGTGAAGTACATGGCGTAGGGCATCGGCGCGTTGCCGAACTCCCAGGAGATCTCATCCTTGATCTTGCGGTTGATGTAGAAGGTACCGGCCGGGGTCTCCTCACCCGGCTTACCGGTGGACATGCCCTGCGCAACGTAGGTGACGTTGCCGTTGCCGTCCTGCAGCCAGGTACGGCGGCCATCGCGGTCCACGCAGATACGCGCATCTGCCGGGCACGGGCCAACATCGAAGCGCTGCGCCTGACGCTCAGCCTCAGCCTTGCGCGCGGCTTCCTCAGCAGCGGCCTTCTCGCGAGCAATCTGCTCAGCGTGGGCGCGCTCCTCAGCTTCACGAGCAGCGCGAATCTCGGCGTTCTTCTGCTCGATGAGGCCCGGGAAGACGAGCTCAATAGCGCCATCGATTACTGGGCGAAGAGCATCGGCTGCCTGCGGGTTAACATTCTGCAGCGCTTCCAGCATTTGGTTGCGGCTAGTCCAGGCGTTCTCACGGGTCTGGCCAGCGAACTCATCAAGCTGGGATTGGACGTTGGAGGACAGGGAATCAATAGAGGGGACCGTCTGTGCATGTGCGGCCGGGGCGACCGAGAGAGTGGCGGTCAGAAGGCCAATTGCGGTGGCTCGGCGTAGGGAGCGAGCACCAGCGCGGGAGCGAATTTTAGACATGGCAAGAAGTATAAACCTTCCGACCATGATTTCCTACCCGAAAGACGTGTTTTAGTAGCGCGGGGTCAGGATTCGGGGACCATTCTCCGTCGCCGCGACGGTGTGCTCCCAGTGCGCCGACCACGATCCATCGAGGGTTACCACGGTCCAGTCATCCTCTAAGACCTCGCTGTCCTCAGTACCCAGGGTCAGCATCGGCTCGATGGCCAACACGGAACTTTCCTGGATGAGGGGACCGCGCCCTGCCTTGCCTTCGTTGGCCAGGTAGGGCTCCTCGTGCATCTCCCGGCCGATGCCGTGACCGCCGTAGCCATCGACGATAAAGAGATCGACGCCGAACTTATCCTCGGCGCGGTAAGTCGCCTGCTCGAGGGCAGCGGAGACGTCGGTCAGCCGGTTGCCCGGAACCATCGCCTTGAGGCCCTCGTGGAGGACCCATTCGGTGGCGTCGCTCAGCGCCTGCGCCTCAGGGCTGAGCTCGCCGACGCCAAACGTCCACGCACTATCCCCCACCCAGCCGTCGAGAGTGGCACCGCAGTCAATGGAAACCAGGTCCCCCTCAGCCAGCAGCATTTCCTTGCTGGGGATGCCGTGGACGATGACGTCGTTGACGGAAGCGCAGATGGAACCCGGGAACCCGCCGTAACCTTTGAAGGTGGGCACGGCACCGGCATCGCGGATGGTCTGCTCGGCCACCTCATCGAGTTCCAGAGTGCTCACGCCCACCGCTGCGGCAGCGCGTACCGCCTGCAGGGCGCGGCCGACGATCTCGCCGGCCGCCTGCATGGCATCGAGCTCGCCTGGGGTGCGGGCGGGGATGGTTTTAGTGCGTCGTCGAAAAGCCATGGCTTAAAAGGCAGATTACTTGCCCATGGCCTTCAGGGTGCGCTCGTTGATCTCCTCAACGGAACCCTCAGCCTTCACGGAGATGATGGCATCGCCGTAGTGCTCAATAAGCGGGAAGGTCTCCTCGCGGTACACGCCCAGGCGGGTGCGGATGGTCTCCTCGGTGTCGTCTGCACGACCGCGGGCGAGCATGCGCTCGACGACGACGTCCTCGGACACCTCAAAGTTCAACACGCCATCCAGCTTGAGGCCCTTGTCGTCAAGGAGCTTCGCCAGGATGTCGGCCTGCTCCACGGTGCGCGGGAAGCCGTCAAGGAGGAAACCTTCCTTGGCGTCATCCTGGTTAAGGCGGTCCTCTACCATGCGGGCGGTGACGTCAGTCGGCACCAGCTTGCCGGCATCGATGTAGGACTTGGCTTCTACACCAAGCGGGGTGCCCTCACCAATGTTGGCGCGGAAGAGGTCACCGGTGGAGATGTGCGGAACGCCGAGCTTCTCGCTGAGGAGGGCGGCTTGGGTGCCCTTGCCGGCACCGGGAGGGCCAAGGAGTACGTAACGCATTACTTAAGCAGTCCTTCGTAGTTGGATTGTAGAAGCTGGGACTCGATTTGCTTGACCGTAGTCAAGGCAACCGAGACCATAATGAGGATGGCGGTACCACCGAAGGCGGAGGTGCCGCTGGCACCTGCAGTGCCCACGCCGAGGTCCAAGAGGATATTCGGCAGAACAGCGATGAGCGCCAGGTAGATCGAACCGACGAACAGCAGGCGGTTCATCACGAAGCCTAGGTACTCGGCGGTCGGTCGGCCCGGGCGGATACCCGGGATGAATCCACCATACTTCTTCATGTTGTCGGCTTGTTCCGCAGGGTCGTACTGAACCGATACGTAGAAGTAGGAGAAGAAGATGGTGAGCACAAAGTAGAGGACGATGTACTGCCAGGAGCTCGGTGCTTGCAGGTGAGCAATGACGTTGCGCTGCCACCAGTTATCGGAGACACCCGGGGAGCCGGAGTTGACGATCTGGGTGATGAGCACCGGCATGTAGATCAGCGAGGAGGCGAAGATGACCGGGATAACGCCGGCCTGGTTGACCTTGAGCGGCAGGTAGGTGGAAGAGCCACCGTACTGGCGGCGGCCCACCATGCGCTTTGCGTACTGCACCGGGATACGGCGCTGACCCTGCTCGATGAAGGTAATGCCCGCGACGAGAACGATGAGGCCCGTGAGAACCATGGCGAAGACCAGACCACCATTGTTCTGGAAGATGTTGACGCCGTCGGTAGGAAGGCGGGTAGCAATACCGGCGAAAATCAGCAGCGACATGCCGTTGCCGATTCCCTTCTCCGTAATCAGCTCACCCATCCACATCACCAGGATTGCACCAGAAGTCATGGTGATAACGAGCACGACGAGGGTGAAGAAGTTGCGGTCCTCCGCCAAGACGCGCACGCCCTGGCCCAGGAGCTGCTCGCGGTCCGCCAAGGCCACGATGCCCGCGGACTGCAGCAGGGCCAGCGCGAGGGTGAGGTAACGCGTGTACTGCGTCATCTTCGCCTGACCGGACTGGCCCTCCTTCTTCAACTGCTCGAAGTGCGGAATAACCACGGTGAGCAGCTGCACGATAATGGACGCCGTAATGTACGGCATGATGCCGATGGCGAAGATCGACAGCTGCAGCAGCGCACCACCGGAGAACAGGTTGATCACCGAGTACAGGTTTCCGGACTCCTCCGTAAGGTCACGAAGGCGACCGGCGATGGTGGCGTAATCAACGCCCGGCGACGGGATCTGCGCGCCAACGCGGTAGAGAATAATCATCACGAGCGTGAAGATGATTTTCTTCCGCAGGTCGGCATCTTTGAAAGCCTGCAAAATGGCGGACACTACTCAATCCTCCTGGCCTACCGCGCTTGCTGTGCGGTTCGAATTCGCCGCGCACGGGGGTGGATCTCATCTGTTCCCAAAAGTTAAGAACCTTCTTAAGGTCCTTCATAGGAACGCTTGGACAGTTTTGACCCCATTACCCTACCAGCCCCGCCCCCTTTCGCCACATTGGCCCCGCGAAAACCAGGCTTATCCTTCTCGGATTAGTTTCCCCCTTAGCGCCATCGACGCATGAGGCCTACCATGGACCGCGTTGCCCTAAGGCAATGTCCTTACAACATTTCTACGTCTTTTCGACCTCTCAAGCGGCGCCCCGGGGCGCCACAGAGTATGGCCGTCTTCTATCTGCCTAACCTTAATCCGAAAGTAGTATGTAGTTTTATGAGTAAGCGATTCTCCCCAATGACCGTGGCTGAGATCATCGATACCTTCGTTCCCAGCCCCAACCCCTTCCGCTGGGAAGCTTTCGACGGTTCCGCAACCGGCCCAGCCGACGCGCAGTTCACCGTCAAAATTAATAACCTGCAGGGTCTGGCCTACATCGCCACACACCCGGGCGATGTAGGCTTCGCCCGCGCCTACGTCACCGACGGAATCACCGTCGAGGGGGAACACCCGGCACACCCCTACGGCATCTTCGACGCCTTGCACGCAATGTATGACAAGTTCTCCCGCCCGGACGCGAAAACCCTTGCCCGCGTCGCGCGTTCCTTGGCTTCGATGGGCGCTTTTCAAATCCAGCCGGTCCCGGATGTCGAGCGTGCCTCGTGGCTGCGCCGCAAGCTCCATGAGGGGCTGTCCAAACACTCCAAGGAGCGCGACGCAGAAGTCATCTCCGATCACTATGACGTGGGCAACGACTTCTACGAGCTCTTCCTCGGCGACTCGATGACGTACACCTGCGCCTACTACCCCTCCCCTGACGCCACGCTCGACGAGGCCCAGGAAAACAAGTACCGCCTCATCTTCGACAAGCTGCGGCTCAAGGAAGGCGACCGCCACTTGGACGTCGGCTGCGGCTGGGGCGGCATGGTGCGCTACGCGGCCAAGCGCGGCGTGAAGTCCTTGGGAGTCACCCTCTCCAAGGAACAGGCAGAGTGGGGCCAGGCCAAGATCAAGGAGGAGGGCCTAGAAGATCTCGCGGAGATCCGCTTCCTGGATTACCGCGACGTCACCGAGGAAGGCTTCGACGCCATCTCCGCCATCGGGTTGCTCGAGCACATCGGAGTCAAGAACTACCCGGACTTCTTCAGCTTCCTCCACGGCAAGCTCAAGCCGGGCGGTCTCATGCTCAACCACTGCATCACCTACCCGGATAACCACAAGACGCCGAAGGGCGGGTTCATCGACCGCTACATCTTCCCCGATGGCGAGCTCTCCGGCTCCGGCACCATTACCAAGTGCATGCAGGATGCCGGTTTCGAAGTCGTCCACACGGAATCCCTCCGCTTCGACTACATGCGCACGCTGCATGATTGGTGCGAAAACCTCAAGGAGAACTGGGAGGAGGCCTGCTCGCTAGTGGGCCTTCCCACTGCCCGCCTGTGGGCCATCTACATGGCCGGCTCCGAGTGGGGCTTCGAGCACAACATCATCAACCTGTACCACTTCTTGGGCGTCAAACTGGGCGATGCTGGCTCCCGCGCCGGCGTGCCCGAGCGCCGCTGGTGGGAAGATTCGCGCTTCTAAATCTTGAAGGAGTTCTATGTTGATCGATCTCATCCGCAATCATCGCAGCGTCGACGCAATCGAAGTCCCGCCGGTGGGCTGGAAGGCGCACGAGGAGGGCGTCGAGAAGCTGTTGCGCAGCTTCCACGCGGTGCCGAAGGATAAGCGCGTACGTTTGGCGAAGAAGACCTCGAACCTCTTCCGCGGGCGCAGCGGTGAGCAAGCGGGGCTGGACGTCTCCGGTCTGGGTGGTGTGATTGAGGTCGATCCCATCGCACAGACCGCCGAGGTCCAGGGCATGTGCACCTACGAGGACCTCGTCGACGCCACCCTGCCGCACGGCCTCATGCCCTTTGTTGTGCCACAGCTCAAGACCATTACGCTGGGCGGCGCCGTGACGGGCATGGGAGTGGAGTCCACGAGCTTTCGCGATGGACTCCCGCATGAATCCGTGCTGGAGATGGACATCCTGACCGGCACGGGCGAGATTATCACGTGCTCGCGCGAGGAGAACGTCGATCTCTTCCGCCTCTTCCCCAACTCCTACGGTTCGCTGGGCTATGCGGTGCGCCTCAAGATTGAGCTGCGCGCGGTCAAGCCTTACGTGGAGCTGCGTCAGGTGCGCTTCCACGACTTCAACTCACTCACGCACGCGCTTGACGACGTCTCCCGCACCCGCACCTACGACGACGTCGAGGTCCACGGCCTCGATGGCGTGGTCTTCTCACCGGAGGAGTCATACCTCGTCATGGCCCGTTTCACGGATGAGGAAGGGCCAACCTCGGATTACACGCGGGAGAAAATCTTTTATCGCAGCCTCCAGCACACGCGCGGGATCCGGCGCGACCGACTCACGGTGCGCGGCTATATCTGGCGCTGGGATACGGACTGGTTCTGGTGCTCCCGCGCGTTCGGCGCGCAGAATCCGCGCGTGCGCAAGGTGTGGCCGCGACAGCTGCGCCGCAGCTCGTTCTACTGGAAGCTGGTGCGCCTAGACCGCAAGTACGAGCTGGAGTACAACTTCATCAAGAAGCCGAAGGGTCTGCCCCGCGGCGAGCGCGTGGTCCAGGACATCGAAGTCACACCGGACAATCTGCCGAAATTCTTGGATTGGTTCTTCCAAGCCTCCGACATCCAACCGGTGTGGCTCTGTCCGATTCGGCTGCGCGAGGGCGTCGAGGACCTCATCGGCACCGGCTCGCTTGCCGCTGATTCCCCGGCCCCGTGGCCGCTCTACCCCCTGCGCCCAGGACAGACCTGGATCAACGTCGGTTTTTGGTCCGGCGTGGAGGGCAATCACGTCGATCCCTCGGCCCCTGGCAATGGCGCCTTCAACCGCGTCATCGAGGCCAAGGTCAGCGAACTCGGCGGACATAAATCCCTGTACTCAGAGGCCTTCTACTCCCCTGAGCAGTTCGCGGAGCTCTATGGCGGCGACCTGCCAGAGCGCATCAAGGCCGTGACCGACCCTGATGATCGCTTCCCGGGCCTCTACGAGAAGACGGTCAACGACGCCTAACGGCCCCACCGCACGCTGTGCCTCAGCATCACCACGGCATACTGTGCCTCAGCATCACCGCCGCGCCTTATGCAACCAACTAGGCCCGCATAAATTTCTCACCATAAGGTTCCTCTCAAAAGGCATTAATACCTTTTGAGAGATGCCTTTTGCGGGCCTCCCGCAGCCAAAGCCCTGGTCATCGCATAACATCTGGACCATAAGGTTCCCCTCAAAAGGTACTAATGCCTTTTGCGGGGCTCGCTGGGTAAATCCCCAGGTCATCGCATAACACTGAAGCCATAAGGTGCCTTTCAAATGGTACTAATACCCTTTGTGTCCTAGGCCAGGACCAAAAACGCCAGAAGCCCTCCCGAAGGCCACCGAAAGGTGGCGCCCGGGAGGGCAGTGGCTCTCACAGAGCCTGTAAGAGAATTACTTGGTTGCGGTGGCGGTGCCGCCAGCAGCCTCGATCTTCTCGACAGCAGACTTGGAGAACTTGTCAGCGGTGACGTTCAACTTAACGTTGATGTCGCCGTTGCCCAGAACCTTGACCGGCTGGTTCTTGCGAACCAGGCCAGCAGCGACGATGTCCGCAACGGTGACGTCGCCACCGTTAGCGAAAGCCTCTGCGAGGTCAGCAACGTTGACTACCTGGTACTCAACGTGGTTCGGGTTCTTGAAGCCCTTGAGCTTCGGCAGACGCATATGGATCGGCATCTGGCCACCCTCGAAAGCAGCGGAAACCTGCTTACGAGCACCGGTGCCCTTGGTACCGCGACCAGCGGTCTTACCCTTGGATGCCTCACCGCGGCCGACGCGGGTCTTGGGCTTATTGGAGCCTGCGGCCGGGCGCAGGTCGTGGAGCTTGATGATATCAGCCATAGTTTACTCCCCTGCCACTTCTTCGACGGTGACCAGGTGACGCACCTTGTGAACCATACCGCGGATGATCGGGGTGTCCTGCTTAACTACAGAGTGACCGATGCGCTTGAGACCAAGCGACTCCATGTTTGCGCGGTGGTTCGGCTTGGTGCCCACAAGGCCCTTTACCTGAGTAATCTTCAGAGCCATTGCTTATGCCTCCTGACCTGCGCGCTTGCGCAGCATCTGGGCCGGTGCGACGTCCTCGAGGGACTTGCCACGACGTGCGGCAACTTCCTCCGGACGAACCAGCTGCTTGAGGCCGTCCACGGTAGCGCGGACGACGTTGAGAGCGTTGTCGGAGCCCAGGGACTTCGACAGAATGTCCTGCACGCCAGCGCACTCAAGCACCGGACGAGCAGCACCGCCGGCGATGACACCGGTACCCGGAGCGGCCGGCTTCATCATGACGATGCCAGCTGCGTCGCGACCCTCAACCGGGTGGGTAATGGTGCCAGCAATCATCGGGACGCGGAAGAAGTTCTTGCGAGCCTCTTCTGCACCCTTCTGGATTGCGGCCGGGACTTCCTTGGCCTTGCCGTAGCCGACGCCCACCATGCCCTGGCCGTCGCCAACGACGACGAGAGCGGTGAAGGACATGTTGCGGCCACCCTTAACGGTCTTAGCGACGCGGTTGATGGTCACAACGCGCTCGATGTACTTATCGCGCTCGTTGTCCTGCTGGTTGCGGCGGTCGTTACGACGGCCGTTGTTGCGACCCTTGCGGTCGTTGTTGTTCTCGGCGGAGCGTCCGCCGTCACGCTGTTCACGGTCCGACATTAGGCGTTCCTTCCGTTGATGTTTCCGTATGCCTTAATCATTAGAACTGCAGACCACCTTCGCGAGCGGCGTCGGCCAGCGCAGCAACGCGGCCGTGGTACTTGTAGCCTGCACGGTCGAAGACGACCTGCTCGATGCCAGCAGCCTTGGCGCGCTCAGCGATGAGCTGGCCTACCTTGGCAGCCTTGGCCTTCTTATCGCCCTCGAGTGCACGCACGTCGGCTTCCATGGAGGAAGCTGCAGCCAGGGTGTGGCCGGCCAGGTCGTCGATGACCTGGACGTGCATGTGGCGGGAGGAGCGGTGAACGACCAGACGCGGTGCCTCAGGGGTGCCGCGGAGGGTCTTACGGATGCGGAAGTGGCGGCGCGCGCGTGC
This sequence comes from Corynebacterium sp. Marseille-Q2823, assembly GCF_903645345.1. Taxonomy (NCBI): domain Bacteria; kingdom Bacillati; phylum Actinomycetota; class Actinomycetes; order Mycobacteriales; family Corynebacteriaceae; genus Corynebacterium; species Corynebacterium sp. Marseille-Q2823. The sequence continues at coordinate 54,876 of NZ_CAHJXS010000005.1, forward strand.
TTCACGACGACGCGAGGAAATGTCCTTGCCAACCGGGGTGCGCTTTGCGTTTTCAGTGTTAGCCATTGCTTACTTACCCGTCTTTCCGACCTTGCGGCGGACCTGCTCGCCGTCGTAGCGAATACCCTTGCCCTTGTAAGGATCGTCCTTACGCAGGCGGCGGATGTACGCGGCGACCTGTCCAACCAGTTGCTTGTCAATACCAGATACGGAGAGCTTGGTTGCGCCATCCACAGCGAAGGTGATGCCCTCCGGAGCCTCGATGAGGATCGGGTGGGAGTAGCCCAGAGAAAACTCCAGGTCCTTGCCCTTCTGCTGGACACGGTAACCGACACCGAAGATTTCCATCTTCTTGGTGTAGCCCTCGGTCACGCCAACAACGGCGTTGTTGACCAGGGAGCGGGATAGACCGTGCAGGGCGCGGTTCTTGCGGTCGTCATCCGGACGGGAGACCTTGATCTCATCGTCCTCGACGGCTGCGGTGATCGGCTCCGGCAGCTCAACCTCGAGGGTGCCCTTGGAACCCTTAACGTTGACAACCTGGCCGTTGATGGTGATCTCGACGCCCTTCGGGACGGCGATAGGTGCTAGACCGATACGAGACATGTGTCAATCCTCCCTTACCAGACGTAGGCGAGAACTTCTCCGCCTACACCCTTCTCCTGAGCCTGACGGTCGGTAAGCAGACCCTGAGACGTGGAAATGATGGCCACGCCCAGGCCGCCCAGAACCTGCGGCAGTTCGGTGGACTTTGCGTACACACGCAGACCCGGCTTAGACACGCGACGCAGACCCGAGAGGGAACGCTCACGGTTGTTGTACTTAAGCTCGAGGGTCAGCTCGTGGCCCTCGACGGAGTAGTCAGCGATGTAGCCTTCCTGCTTCAAGATCTCAGCGATGTTGGCCTTGATCTTGGAGGTCGGCATCGACACGACGTCGTGGTGCGCATTAGATGCATTGCGCACGCGCGACAGCATGTCGGCAATAGGATCAGTCATAGTCATATGAGTGACCTGTAACCTTTCTCGTTGCGGTTCCCGTAAAAGCTCACCAAAGCGTTTTCCGTGTGATTTCGGGCTACTCACGCTCCCCGCGGTCAATACCGCGAGGCGCTCGCCACCCTTTGATACAGACAACGGTCCGCTATCTACGGCGAGGGGCCTACAACAAAGTAGATATGTTCAATTCTTCCGGCTTGGCACGTTTCCGCACCTCCTGCGCTGTTTTCGCGGCGCAGGAGTGGGAAAATGCAAGTCCGTCGGCTTACTCTACCCGCTGACATGCTGTTTTCCAAAACGCGTTAGCATGAGAAGTCATGAGTGAAACACCAGACCCCATCCGCACCGCCCACCAGTGGCTCCAGGAGGCCGCCGAGCTTCTCGACGTCTCTCCGGCCGACGCCACCGCCCTCGTCACGGAGTTGCTGGATCTGACCAAGGATGTTGCCCACACCCAGTCCCGGCCGGCCGCTCCCCTAACGGCGTACCTGGTGGGGCTCGCGTCCAAGGACACCGCTGAGGCCCGCGCCCACATCGCCACGTTGAAGGAGGCCCTTAACCGATGAGCGGGCGCATCAACGCCACCTTTGCCGTAACCAAGGTGCGCCTCGATGGGAACGGGCAGGTCACCCAGGTAGATACCCGCGGCGATACTGTCGCCGGCGAGGAGCCACTGGAAATCCGCGTGGGCGGGCAGACGCTGACGACAACGATGCGCACGCCGGGACACGACGTCGAGCTGGCCCACGGTTTTCTTCATTCCGAAGGACACATCGAGAAGGTCAGTGATGTCCGGGAGGCCCGCTACTGCGCTGGCGCCTCAGTCGATGGGCGCAACCCCTATAATCTGCTCGATGTGGAGCTGGCTACCCCGCACGCCCTCACGCTTGCCGATCTGCGCCTGACCACCACCACATCCGCCTGCGGAGTGTGCGGCACCTCCTCCATCGAGGCGCTGATGATGCAGAGCCGCTACGAGATTCCGCGGGTGCCGGTGGATCCGGGGGTCGTCGCCAAGCTGCCCGAGGCCCTCAAGCGGGAGCAGAAGCAGTTCCGCAAGACCGGCGGCATTCACGCCGCTGGGGCCTTTACTCTCGACGGCGAGCCCATCGTAGTGCGCGAGGACGTCGGCAGGCACAACGCCGCCGACAAGGTCATTGGCCACCTGCTCATGGAAGGCATGCTCCCCGCCTCCGACCTCATCCTGGTAATGAGCTCGCGGGCGAGCTTCGAGCTGGTCAACAAAGCTGCCATGGCCGGCTTCGGCATGCTCGTTGCGGTCTCCGCCGCTTCCTCCCTAGCCGTGGAAACCGCCCGGGAGACCGGCATGGCGCTGGTTGGCTTCGCGCGCGGCGACCGCTTCAACCTCTACTCGGGCGAACTTAATCGCGGTACACTTCCGGGCCAGAGTTAAGCCAGGCGTACACGCCGCCAATAAGGAAGCCGCCGCCGATGAGATTTCCCACCCACACGATGGACCAATTGGCCAGGACCGCACCGAGAGTAAACCCCTCAGGCAGCGGGCTAGCGCAGAAGAAGGTCAAGGTCATCAGGCAGAAGTTGGCGATAACGTGCTCCAGGCCCAGGCCCACAAAGCAGGCGATGATCGGCACGATGACGAAGAACTTGGACACCACATCCTTGGCAAAGACCGCGCCGACGATAGCCATGTTGACCACGAAGTTGGCCAGCATGGCCTCCACCAGCAGTCCGCCGGGGCCCTTGATGAGCTTGCCCATCGCGAGGTTGGCAATGAGATGGTTCGGATCGATTCCGCCCAGCTTGGCGGACATTCCCATGGCCGCAGCGAACAAGGCGGCACCAACCAGGTTGAACAGCGTCGTCACCACGAGCAGCCACAGGCCCTTGCCCCAACCCACCTGCTTAGTCACGGCACCATAGACCATGTACATCATGTTGCCGGTAGCCAGCTCCGCGCCAAGAAGGACGATGGCAAAAAGGCCCAAGCCGAACAGGCAGGCAAAGACCAGCGAGCCCAGGCCTTCCACATGCTTCTCGACGCCCATCCCCATCACCGCAGCAAACGCCGTACCGATGGCGAGGTACACACCCGCCAGGGTGGAGCGCACAGCGAACCGGCCAAAGGACTCGTCGAGCAACGCAACCTTTTTCTTTACCGCGGCTGCCGAAGCATCATTCAGGGACATCATTCACCTCAGGGGAATCGTTAGTTCGCAGACGCCAGTAGTTTACTCCCCGCTTGTTCGAACCTCATAGGAAGCGATGACTCTGCCTTGCCCCTAGAACGCAATATCTCCGTCCTGACCCAAAAGGCATGCAAGCGCAAAAATCCCCGGCCTCCTTACGGAGTACCGGGGATGCTCTTCACCTATGTATTAGGCGGAAGAATTCGCTACGTTACTTGAACGGGAAGCCGAGCTCGCGCAGGAGCTTGCGGCCCTCCTCGTCGTTGGTAGCGGAGGTCACGACGGTGATGTCCATACCACGCGGGCGGTCCACCTTGTCGATGTCGATCTCGTAGAACATGGTCTGCTCGGTGAGGCCGAAGGTGTAGTTGCCGTGGCCGTCGAACTGCTGGTCGGAGAGACCGCGGAAGTCGCGAATACGCGGCAGCGCGATGGTCAGCAGGCGGTCCAGGAACTCCCACATACGGTCGCCGCGCAGGGTAACGCGTGCACCGATGGGCATGCCCTCACGGAGCTTGAAGTTAGCGATGGACTTCTTAGCGCGGCGCACCTGCGGCTTCTGGCCGGTGATAGCGGTAAGGTCCTCGAGAGCACCGTTGATCATCTTGGAGTCGCGGGCAGCGTCGCCCACACCCATGTTGACAACGACCTTGGTGACGCCCGGAATCTGCATCACATTGTCGTACTTGAACTCTTCGTTCAGAGCCTTCTTGATTTCCTCGCGGTAGCGGGTCTTCAGACGCGGAGTGTAGTTCTCGCTCATGTTAGATGTCCTTCCCGTTGCTACGTGCGATGCGGACCTTCTTGCCGTTTTCGTCGAAACGGTAGCCCACGCGGGTCGGGTTGCCCTCGGAGTCAACGATCGCAACGTTGGACACGTGGATCGGAGCTTCCTGGGTAACGATTCCGCCGGACTCGGCGCCACGCTCGGTAGCGGAGTTAGCAACGTGCTTCTTAACGCGGTTGACGCCCTCAACGAGGACCTTGTCGCGCTTCGGGTATGCCTCGATGACCTTGCCCTTCGCGCCCTTGTCCGGGCCCGAAATAACAATCACCATATCGCCCTTATGAATCTTCATAAGACTAGATCACCTCCGGTGCGAGAGAAACGATCTTCATGAAGCGCTTGTCACGAAGTTCGCGAGCAACCGGGCCGAAGATGCGGGTACCGCGCGGCTCGTTGTCACCCTTGAGAATAACTGCGGCGTTTTCATCGAATGCGATGTAGGAGCCGTCCGGACGACGGGTCTCCTTCTTGGCACGGACGATGACGGCCTTGACGACATCGCCTTCCTTTACGTTGCCACCTGGGATGGCTTCCTTGACAGTGGCGACGACGATGTCACCAATGCCAGCGAAACGTCGAACGGAGCCGCCGAGAACGCGGATGACGAGGATCTCTCGTGCACCGGAGTTGTCGGCGACGCGCAGACGCGATTCTTGCTGAATCACTATGGGTCTCCTGACCTGGATTAACGTGCGTCAAGATTTCCGTCCTTGACACACCTGGTCTACTTGCTCACGTGGCACAGGCTGTGCGACGAACTCGCTGTTCACAGCGGTCGAAGGGTCTCGGTGCGGCGATTCGGAAACGCATCGCGCTGCACCGACCGGCCATATGCAACCCATACATTCAAGCATGCTCGCCGCTGTTTCCCCAAATCGCGCGCTGCACCACTTCCCCACCTGTTCTCACCCCACAGTGCAGGTTCACGCACTCCTAGGCCTTCGAGGTTGATGCAGCAGTTGCAGCATCAGCCGGTTCCGGCTTCGGGTCCACCGTCAAAAGCGCATCGCCGACGGAGATGCCCTCTCCGGGGTGGTAGGCCGGGAGGACCGGACCCGTCTTCTTCGAGTTGGAGACGACGACCGGCGTGGTCACCGGGTAATCGGCTGCCTTGATCGCATCAATGTCGAACTCGCACAGCAGGTCACCAGCCTTCACCTCATCGCCCTTGGAGACGTGCGAGGTGAAGTGTTCGCCCTTCAGGTTCACGGTATCGAAGCCGATGTGCATGAGAATGTCCACGTTGTTGCCGTCGGCATCCTTGCCGCGCACGGCATACGCGTGCTTGGAGGGGAAGGTGACGGTGACCTTACCGTCGATCGGGGAGACAAGGCGCCCCTCGGAGGGCTCGACGGCCGCACCCGCGCCTAGCTTGCCCGCCGCGAACATCGGATCCGAGACCGACTCCAAAGCGATAGCAGTACCAGCCAGCGGGGAGGCCACGCGATAGGCGTTCGGGTCAGCGGTGGCAGCAGGTACCGCGCCGCCGGCACCGGTAGCAGCACCGGTCTCATCAGGATCGATGGAACCGTTCTTGGCAATCAGGTAGCGGCCATAGGCAAAGGCCACACCGAAGGACAGGATCAAAGAGGTAAAGGCGCAGATGAAGAACTGCGTGTAGTCCTCGGGGCGCATGGACACGAAGCCGATGAAGCCGGCGGCGCCGAGGGCGGTGGCTTTGACGTCGAAAAGCGCAATGAGCGTCGCAGCAATCGCGGAGGCGCCCATGCCGATGTAGAACGGCCAGCGCAGTCGCAGATTCACACCGAAGATGGCGGGCTCGGTAATGCCGAAGAGCGCGGACACACCCGAGGCACCGGACAAGCCCTTGAGCTTCTCAGAGCGGGCCAAGAAGTAGACCGCCAGGGCCACGCCACCCTGGGCAATGTTGGCCACGGAAGCCACCGCGAAGATGAAGGAACCGCCCTCGTTCCACAGCATCGTCTCAATCGGCGGGAAGGACTGGTGCAAGCCCGTGATGACGATCGGCGAGTAGAAGAGACCAAAGATGAAGCCGCCCACCGGGCCGGCGAACGTGTAGAGGTCATTCAGACCAGCACCGAGCATGTCGCCAGCGGTGCGCAGCACCGGACCCACCGCAATGAAGGTGATAAAGCCCGTCACCAGCAACGTCAGCAGCGGGGTAAGCAGGAAGTCCACCGTGCCCTTGAGGTGCTTGTGCAGGAATTTTTCAATCGTGGCAAGAATCCAGGCGATGACGAGGATGGGCAGGATGGAGCCTTGGTAGCCGGCTTGGGCCACGTCGAGGCCGAAGATGTTCCAGTAGGTCATCTCCCCCGCTTCGATGGTCGCGGCTACCTGGTAACCGTTGACCAGGTCCGGCATCACCATCGCCATAGCCATGCCGGCGCCGAGGAACTCGTTGCCGCCGAAGCGCTTGGTGGCGGTAAAGCCCACCAAAATAGGCAAGAACGCAAACGGCGCGGAAGCCAGGAGGTTGATAAGCCCGGCGACATCGGCCATAGCCGGGAACATCTCAATGACTGACTGCTCGCCAAAAAGGCCGTTGACGGTGAGCACGTTATTGAGCGCCATGAGCAGACCGCCACCGACCAGAATCGGGATGAGCGGCACGAAGATATCCGCGAGGACCTTCACCGCGCGGGAGAACCAGTTGCCGGAATCGGCGGCAATGTCCTTGAGCTTGTCCGTGGAGACCGCGATGTCCTGGGTGGTTATCTTGTTGAGCTGGTCGAAGACGATGTTGACATCGCCCGGGCCAACGATGACCTGGAACATGCCGCCGGCCTCAAAGATGCCCTTGAGGTCCGGATCGTTTTCCAGCGCAGCCTTGTCGACCTTCTTGCTGTCTTTGAGTACCATGCGCAGGCGGGTGGCGCAGTGCGCGAGCGCCACGATGTTGTCTTCGCCGCCGATGGCTTTCAGGATTCGCTCCGCGACTTGTGAGTGTTCCATGCCGCCGTGCCTCCTAGAAGAGTGAGATGAGTTAAATAGCGTCACCTCTTATTAGACACGTTACTCAACATAATGCCAAGCATTCGGGCACAAATATAGGAAGATTCACACCCTATCGGGCTTCCCAGCCGAGCCAGCGAGCGCCGCTGGCGCCAAGAACAGTCGACGCCCCCGCAATCCGCCCATCGCCCGCAAAGACCTCCACCGCGCAGCCATCCGCGATGAGTTCCAGGGAACCAGCCGGACACGGCACGACGCGCTCATCACCGCCGCAAGCCAAGCGGAGTTCTCCCCCGCCGTAGGTGACGCGGAAGGCTTCGGCCCCGGAGTCGTCGACAAGCGCGTACGTGCCCTCGCCTGCCTGAAGCGTTGCAACCGAGTCGCTTTCCGGCAGCTCCCAGACCGGAGCCTGGCGCAGCCAGCCATCCTCCAACCACACGCGCCGCGGCAGAGTGAGCGTGTGGACCCACCCTTCTTTCACAGTCGGGGTGTCATCCTGCGCCGGCAGGCCCATCCACCCGAGCATGATGGCTTCGCCGTCCTTCTCCACCAGCTGTGGTGCATAGAACTGGTGGCCAAAGTCCAGCTCACTAAAACCACGCTCCACGTGAAAGACCGTGCCATCGAGCCGGCCCACGAGGTAGCCGCACTGGTCGGAGGAGGCGTAGTGCGTGGAGCCGTCGGCAAGCACCGGCTCAAGACCTTGCGGGCAGATGACCAGGACGTCCTTGTCCTCGCCCGTAGCGCGGTCACGCAGCGTCACAAGGTTGGGGCATTCCCACATGTAGCCGCCCGGCACGAGGTCAGGGCTCAGGCCCGGCTCGGCCTGGCTGGTATCGAACGTGAGCGCGCCTTCAAAGGACCAGTGCGCCAAGTCCGTGGAGCGGTAGAGCACCACGTGCCCCGTTTCATCCTCCGCTTGCGCGCCGAGCACCATGCGCCAGCCCGCATCATCACGGGTGATCTGGGGATCCCGGTAGTGCCCCGTGAACCCCTCCGCGGCCCCATTGATGAGCGGGTTCGCCGGGTCATGTTCGTAGAAACCACCTGCCGGGCCGGAGGGGTCCACCACGCGCACGCGGTTCTGCGAGGGAATCCGTACGCCATCGCGCTTGAGGTTGCCGGTATAGAACAGCCAGACGTCCTCGCCGTCGACCACTGCGCCGCCCGAGTAGCAGCCGTGGGCGTCATGCTCACGGATGGGAAACAGCGCGTCCGGGTAGTGTCGCCACGGTTGCGCGGCGCTCAGCGATGCTACTGCGTGCCCCCACCCCGTTTGTTTCTTAGCGTGTGGGAAGCACGGGTCGTGCTGGTAGTAGACGTGCAGAGTATCGCCATCAACAAAGATTCCGTTCGGGTCATTCAAGCGGCCGGAGGGCGGGGAGAGATGAAAAAGCGGACGGTAGTTCATGCCCTCGATAGTATGGGCTCTATGGACATTATGGTGTGTGGCGAAGGCCTCGTTGATCTTGTTCCGCGTGGCCGCGGGCAGCTGGCTGACCTCCAACCGGCGCTGGGTGGCGGCCCCTTCAACGTGGCGGTGGCTGCCGGGCGATTGGGCGCTGACGTGGGCTTTCAGTCCCGTCTATCGAAGGACGCATTCGGCTGTGCGCTGGTGGAGCGTCTCACCGAGGAGGGCGTGGACACTTCCCTTGTGCAGCGCGGCGAGGAACCCACCACGCTGGCGGTGTGCAACATCGCCGACGACGGCTCAGCAACCTATTCCTTTTACACAGAGGGTACTGCCGACCGCTTCGTGGAGCCCGCGCTTGCCGACGTCCCCTGGGCCTGCTTCGGCACCGTCTCCCTAGCGCTGGAGCCGGGCGCCTCGCGTTATGCCGCGCTTCTCCAGGACTTAGCTGCGCGCGGCACGAAGGTGGCGCTGGACCCGAATATCCGGCCCTTCTTCGCCACTACGGAGCACCGCGAGTTCCTGCTGAGTCTGCTTCCCCACGTCACGCTGCTGAAGCTCAGTGAAGAAGAGGTTGATTTCCTTGGGGCTGGGGCACTGGAGCAGGTACCGGTGGTGGTCACCACCCGCGGGGCGGACGGGCTGAGCGTACGCACGGCGTCGGTGTCGTTGGAGGTCCCGCCGGTGAAAGTCGAGGTGGCGGACACCATTGGCGCGGGCGACACGGTGATGGCTGCACTCCTGATGCTTCTGGCTGAACGGGAGGGGAATGCAGCCGAGCTCAGCGCCGAAGACTGGCGCGAGATCCTGCAGTTTGCGGCGGCTGCCGCTGCGATCACGGTCTCGCGCACCGGCGCCCAGCCGCCCACACGCACCGAAGTAGAGGCACGGCTATGAACTATCCCCTGCGCACAGCCGTCTTAAACGCGGTCCTCCTCGTTCTCGTCGCGATATGTTTCCTCTGCCGGACTCGGCCCCGTCGCGCGCCTGACATCGATCATCCTTGCCGTAGCGCGTATCGACGCCTCACCACCCCCGCCCAACGCCCACGCTCCCGCCCGCCTGGCGCACGCATCGCAGCCTGGCTTGAGTCTGGTTAGATCTTCATCGACGTGACCCCCCACTGGCGTTCGCTCTCGCAGACGTCTCAGCGTTTTGCCTTGCCATTGCGCTCACATACCGCGGCACGCGCTAGAGGAGCTGGTCTCGTAGAAGAGCGCCTTGCAGGATCAAAAATAGCCCCCACGGTTATCGTGGGGGCTATTCACGTAGAAGAGGGCTAGATATTACTTAGCCTTCTCCACGATCTCGACGAGACGGAAGTGCTTGTCCTTGGACAGCGGGCGAGTCTCGGCGATGAGAACGCGGTCGCCGATGCCGGCGGTCTCGTTCTCGTCGTGCGCCTTAACCTTCTTGTTAGTGCGCATGATCTTGCCGTAGAGGGCGTGCTGCTTGCGGTCCTCGAGCTCGACAACGATGGTCTTATTCATCTTGTCGGAGACAACGATGCCGGTGCGGGTCTTGCGAGCGCCCTTTTCCTTCTTAGTGTTCACGTTTGCCTCACTCATGATTAAGCCTCAGCTCCCGGAGCAACGGACAGGCCCAGCTCGCGCTCGCGCAGAACGGTGTAGATGCGGGCAATGTCGCGCTTAACCGTGCCGATGCGGCGGTTGTTGGTCAGCTGGCCGGTGGCCTTCTGGAAACGAAGGTTGAAGAGCTCTTCCTTCGCGTCCTTCAGGCGGTTCTCCAGCTCAGCATTGTCGAGCTCGCGGAACTCGTGGGCGGGGGTACCGTTAGCCATTAGAACTGGTCCTCCTTCTTGATGATGCGGACCTTGCACGGAAGCTTCTGACCAGCGCGGCGCAGGGCCTCGATGGCGGTAGCCTCGTTCGGGTAGGTCATCTCGAAGAGGATGCGGCCCGGCTTAACGTTGGCAACCCACTTCTCGACGGGACCCTTACCGGAACCCATACGCACGCCGAGCGGCTTCTGGGTCAGCGGACGGTCCGGGAAGATGTTGATCCACACCTTGCCACCACGCTTGACGTGGCGGTTGATGGCAATACGTGCGGCCTCAATCTGGCGGTTGGTGATGTACGCCGGCTCGAGAGCCTGGATGGCGTAGTCACCGAAGTTGATGCGGTTACCGCCCTTGGACACACCCGAGCGGGTCGGGCGGTGCTGACGACGGTACTTGACGCGCTTAGGAATCAGCATGGATTAGCCCTCCTGCTTCTGCTGTGCGCGCTGGCGACGCTGGCCACCACGACGCGGACGACCGTTGCGGTCACCGCGGCCACGGCCCTGCGCCGGAGCGTTCAGTTCGGACTCGCGGACGCCACCGACAACGTCACCCTTGTAGATCCACACCTTGATGCCAATGCGGCCGAAGGTGGTGTGGGCCTCTGCGGTGCCGTAGTCGATCTCGGCGCGAAGGGTGTGCAGCGGAACGCGACCCTCGTGGTAGCGCTCGGTGCGGGACATCTCAGCGCCGCCCAGACGACCAGCCAGGAGGATCTTAATACCCTTAACCTGCGGCTGGCGCATAGCGGACTGGATGGCCTTGCGCATTGCGCGGCGGAAGGCCACGCGGTTAACCAGCTGCTCAGCGATGGACTGTGCAACCAGGTTTGCGTTGGCGTCGACCTGCTTGACCTCGAGGATGTTGAGGGCGACCATCTTGCCGGTGAGCTTCTCCAGCTCGCGGCGGATGCGGTCAGCCTCAGCACCGCGGCGGCCAATCACGATGCCCGGGCGGGCGGTGTGAATGTCCACGCGGACGCGGTCGCGGGTGCGCTCGATGACGACGTCGGCGATGCCGGCGCGGTCGAGGCCCTTCTCCAGGTACTCGCGGATCTTGATGTCTTCGGCTACGTAATTTGCGTAGTCCTTATCGGCGTACCAGTGGGTCTTCCAGTCGGAAGTGATGCCCAAACGTAGGCCGTGAGGATGGATCTTCTGGCCCATTACTTGGCCCCTTCCTTCTGGCTCTCGACAACCACGGTGATGTGGCTGGTGCGCTTACGAATCATGAATGCGCGGCCCTGTGCGCGCGGCTGGAAACGACGCATGGTCGGACCCTCGTTGGCGTATGCCTCGGAGATGACCAGGGTGCGCGGATCCAGACCGAAGTTGTTCTCAGCGTTGGCAGCTGCGGATGCAACAACCTTGGCAACCGGCTCAGCGGCGCCCTGCGGAGCGTACTTCAGGATTGCAAGTGCCTCGGCTACGGACTTACCGCGGACCAGGTCGATGACGCGGCGTGCCTTCATCGGGGTAACGCGGACGTAGCGAGCCGTTGCGGATGCGGAGGTGATGGTGTCACTCATCGCTTATCGACGTCCCTTCTTGTCGTCCTTAACGTGACCCTTAAAGGTCTTGGTGGGTGCGAACTCACCGAGCTTGTGACCAACCATGGAGTCCTCGACGAACACCGGGACATGCTTACGACCGTCGTGGACGGCGAAGGTGTGACCGATGAAGTCGGGCAGGATGGTGGAGCGGCGAGACCAGGTCTTGATGACCTGCTTGGTGCCGGCCTCGTTCTGAGCATCAACCTTGTTGAGGAGGTGCTCATCGACGAACGGGCCCTTCTTAAGGCTGCGTGGCATTGTTTACCTCCTCTTAGCGCTTCTTGTTCGGGCGACGACGGCGCACGATCATGTTGTTCGAGTAACGGTTCGGGTTGCGGGTGCGGCCCTCCTTGTGGCCCCACGGCGACACCGGGTGGCGACCACCCGAGGTCTTACCCTCACCACCACCGTGCGGGTGGTCGACCGGGTTCATAACGACACCGCGGACGGTCGGGCGGACGCCCTTCCAACGCATACGGCCGGCCTTGCCCCAACGGATGTTCATCTGGTCAGCGTTGCCAACCTCACCGACGGTGGCGCGGCAACGGATGTCGACGCGACGAATCTCGGAGGACGGCATACGCAGGATGGCGTACTTGCCTTCCTTACCCAGCAGCTGGATGGAGGCACCAGCGGAGCGAGCCAGCTTAGCGCCAGCGCCCGGCTTGAGCTCCACAGCGTGGATGGTGGTACCGGTCGGGATGTTGCGCAGCGGCAGGTTGTTGCCAACCTTGATATCTGCGTTCGGACCAGCCTCAACGATGGTGCCCTGCTTCAGGCCCTTCGGGGCGATGATGTAGCGCTTCTCGCCGTCTGCGTAGTGCAGGAGGGCGATGTTAGCGGTACGGTTCGGGTCGTACTCGATGTGAGCGACCTTTGCAGGGATGCCGTCCTTGTCGGTACGGCGGAAGTCGATGAGACGGTAACGGCGCTTGTGGCCACCGCCGATGTGGCGGGTGGTGATGCGGCCGTAGTTGTTACGACCACCAGTCTTGCTCAGCGGGCGCAGCAGGGACTTCTCCGGGGTCGAGCGAGTGATTTCCTCGAACTCAGACACGGAGGATGCGCGGCGACCCGGAGTTGTCGGCTTGTACTTACGAATAGCCATAATTCTTCCTTTTCCTTTCGGCTCTTCGGTGGGGCTTAAGCGCCTGCGCCGAAGACGTCGATGGAGTCGCTGCCTTCACGGAGCGTCACGTAGGCGCGCTTGGTGGACTTACGCTGACCGAAGCCGGTGCGGGTGCGCTTACGCTTGCCTGCACGGTTCACGGTGTTCACGGAAGCAACCTTCACGCCGAAGATCTGCTCGACGGCATCTTTAATCTGGGTCTTGTTGGAGTCCGTGGAGACGTAGAACGTGTAGACGTTCTGCTCCATCAGGCCGTAGGACTTCTCGGACACAACCGGTGCGATGATGACGTCGCGCGGGTTAGCGAGCTTAGCCATTACTTCTCCTCCTTAGCTTCCTCGGCGGCGCCGGTAGCGCGCTCGACGAAGGTGTGCAGAGCCTCAACGGAGAACACAACGTCGTCCGAGTAGAGGACGTCGTAGGTGTTCAGCTGGCCGGCATCCAGGATCTGGACGTTCGGCAGGTTGTTGGCGCTGCGGCGAGCATTGATGTCCTCGCGGCCGATGACCAGAAGAACATTCTTGCGGTCGGTGAGGCGCTCGATGAAAGCCTTGGCCTGCTTGGTGGACGGGGTCTGGCCCGGGACGAGCTCCTCGATGACGTGGATGCGCTCGTTGCGTGCACGGTCAGACAGTGCGCCGTAGAGAGCAGCCTTGATCATGCGCTTCGGGGTGCGCTGGGAGTAGTCGCGCGGAACCGGGCCATGCACGGTGCCACCGCCGGTGTAGTGCGGCGCACGGATGGAGCCCTGGCGGGCGCGGCCGGTGCCCTTCTGGCGGAACGGCTTGCGACCACCACCGCGGACCTCGCCGCGAGTCTTGGTCTTGTGGGTACCCTGACGAGCGGCAGCGAGCTGTGCGTTGACAACCTGGTGCATCAGAGCAATGGATGCCTCGGTGTCAAAGAGCTCGGCCGGCAACTCAACGGTGCCGTTGGTCTTACCGTCAGCGGTCTGGACGTCTAGCTTGAGGTTGCTCATGCGTGTGCACCGCCCTTCACTGCGGTCTTAACGGTGACGAGGCCACCGCGCGCACCCGGGATAGCACCCTTGATGAGCAGCAGGTTGGACTCGGCATCAATCTTCTGAATCTTCAGGTTCTGGGTGGTCACGCGGTCCTGGCCCATGCGGCCAGCCATGCGCTTACCCTTGAAGACGCGGCCCGGGAACGAAGCGCCACCAATGCCACCAACGCGGCGGTGGGCAGCCTGGTTACCGTGGGCAGCGCCCTGGCCTGCGAAGCCGTGGCGCTTCATGGCGCCAGCGTAGCCGTGACCCTTGGTGGTACCGGTGACGTCAACGAAGGTAACGCCCTCGAAGATGTCCACCTTGACCTCCTGGCCGACCTCGTATGCGGAGGTATCGTCCATGCGGATCTCAGCGACGTAACGGCGCGGGGTCACGCCAGCCTTCTTGAAGTGACCGGTTGCAGGCTTATTGACCTTGCGCGGGTCCTTCTCACCGAAGGCAATCTGGATGGCGTTGTAGCCATCGGTTTCTACAGTACGGATCTGGGTAACCACGCACGGGCCAGCCTCGACGACGGTCACCGGCACAACGCGGTTCTCCTCGTCGAAGACCTGGGTCATGCCGAGCTTGGTGCCCAGAATTCCCTTGATCTCGTTTTCACTCATTGTTTGTTCTCCACCAAATACGTTGTGTCGATCGCTTACTGGATATTCACGTCGACGCTTGCCGGAAGGTCGATGCGCATAAGGGCGTCAACGGTCTTCGGGGTCGGGTCGAGAATGTCGATGAGGCGCTTGTGAGTGCGCATCTCGAAGTGCTCGCGAGAGTCCTTGTACTTGTGCGGAGAACGAATAACGGCGTATACGTTCTTCTCGGTTGGGAGCGGCACCGGGCCGACAACACGAGCACCCGTACGGGTAACGGTCTCGACGATCTTCTTAGCAGAAGCGTCGATGGCCTCGTGGTCGTAGGCCTTCAGCCGAATGCGGATTTTTTGTCCCGCCACGCTTATCCTCTTCCTCGCTTCCCCACTTTCACATTCCCGGCCTATCCGGGGCGTGAAGCGGTGGGAAATTGCTTCTCGATTTCTCTATAACGTTGTCCGGGCTGGAAGCCATGGCTCAACGCCAGTTGTCTGACTGTCATGACGACCACGAGAGTGACTTAAGGCAAAAGCCCAGAGTGCAGTGCTCGTGACGGGGTACAAGACCCGTAGTCAAAGTAAATAGGAAGAAGACTGGGGCGTTAGATCTTAAAGATCCGCAACCAAAGCCTTATTCATATACTGCCGCTGTTTATTTGCCATGCCCCTTCTCCGGTCCATCTTCTCGGGATTGTCTCTGCTCAAGCGCGGACCTAGCCCGATCGGATGACCTTCGCGTGTTGTTCCAGAAGAACTCCACAACAAAGGTGTCATGTTCGCCTTACCAGCAACAACGCCCTACAGGCATCAGCCTGCGGCTACGTCGCTGTGTTAAAGCAACCCCTGTATTTAAGCGTAACCTCGCGTTTTCCAAACTCCTGCGGAAACAGTGGGTAACATCACGTTTTGGCCAAGGATTGACTCTCCGCCGCCCCGTGTTCCGCGTTCGCGGTTAAGCTCGTGGCGTAGATACAGACCTAAATCAACTACACAGTGAGAGGGATCCATCATGGCTGAAAACCACCCCAAGGACGTCGCCAGCAGACCGCCCCGGCTAACGACGCCACCCGGCCCCCCCGGAGCGAACAGAACCTGGAGACCGATTTTGGCACCACCCGCATCGATGATGTCGTTGTGTCCAAGATCGCCGGCATCGCTGCCCGCGAGGTTTCCGGCGTCGCCGCGCTCGGCGGCGGTGGCGCCCGCATGATGGGCTCCATCCGTGAATCCTTCGGTGCTTCCGAGGACGTACGCCAGGGTGTTTCCGTCGAGGTGAACAACGGCACCGCCTCCATTGATATCGCTATCATCGCCGAGTACGGCGTGGCCATCCACGAGCTTGCCGAGGCTATTCGCCGCAACATCATGAATGCGGTCGAGCGCATGACCGGCCTGTCCGTCGATCGCGTCGACGTCGTCGTCCACGACGTCAAGCTACCGCGCGAAGAAGACGAGTCCGCCGAAACGGCCCCGGCAGTTACCCAGGGCCAGGCATAACGTGACCTCTGCCGAGCTTACCCTCCCCATTGCCACGTCCATAGCGGAGTCGGTGACGGATCTGAGGGGCGTCGCCAAGCTTTCGCCCGGCCGGTTCGGGGAGGTCGCGCTGCTCTTCCCCGGTGAGCGCGTGCACGGCATCCGCCGCCCCAGCCCGCAGGATGACACGCACCTGGAGCTGCACATCGTCGTTGATGTCAGCGCTGGCGTTCCCCTCGCCGAGCTTGGCGACGCCACCCGCACCACTGTCCGCGCCACCTGGCCCGCGGTGCGCCGCGTGGACGTTGTCTTCGACGACGCGGTCTAAAAGGAACCGACATACAGAACTAAAGGAAAACCATGAAGAACTACACCTCCCTCGGCGTGATCGCCGGCTTGGTTCTGGCCTTTTTCATCTACCTCGGCGTGTGGTACGTCGCGCTCGCGGTGCTGCTCGCCGCAGTCGGTGGCGTGATTGGCGCGCATTTCGACGGCCGCATCGACCTCACTGCGGTATGGAAGGGCGTGGTCGGCCAGGATAGAGGCCGAGGCTAGTGAGCACCGCCAAACACGGCCGCACCCGCTTTTCTCTGCGCGCGATGGAGAAGGTGATTAGCTCCGCCATCGCGAGTGTGCCGGGAACCGCGGCTGTCGACGCCAAACTTGCCGGCCTGGCCGGCCGCGCCTTTCCGCGCGTGATGGCGCAGATGGATCCGGATACGCAGATGGTCGCTGTCGACGTCGATATCGCCGTCTACTGGCCCTCCCCCGTCACCGACGTTGCAGCGGCCGTTCGCACGGCGATACGAGAGGCCGTGCGTGATTTCACCGGTTTCCGGACCACCCGCGTCAACGTCACCGTGGGTGGCGCCGTGGCAGGCGAACGCACGACTGCCTTGGCGGTCGAGACACGGGCGCCGCTGCCGGCGCAGATCCCGGCGATTGTTCCGGAGCGTGTCCTCAAGCCCATCACCACCGCGCACGGCGCGCCCGTGCGCCACATCGCGGCCCCACGCGAGGCTCCGGTACGTGCCGTGGCGGCACCGGAGGGACCGCGGGTGCGGGGTGTTGCCACGCCATCCGAGGTTGCGGTTCGCACGGAAGGTTTCGGCCCTTCAGAGCAGCGCTACGACGAGCTGCGGCCAATCGTTACGGCAGCGCCGCGGCCGCTGCGCGTTATTGCTGACCCCGCGCCCGTCAACGTTCGTTCGGTGGCGTCGCCCCAGGAATTCGCGTTGCGCCGCATCACTACTCCCCGCCCGGTCCAGCCGCGGCACGTGGACGTTCCACAGGCACCAGCGCTGCGCTCCCCGCACGCCGAGCCGCTCCAGCTGCGCCCGATTGAGATTCGGCCCTCGGCCCAGTTCACACGCCGGGTAGACGTCCCGCGCCCGGCGCCGCTGCGCGCCATCACGATCAACGATAGGAGGCCATTATGAGTGAGAGCTCCCTGCCCGTTGGCTTTGGTCAACGCCCGAAGGCCTCCCCGCCGGCGCGCGGCTGGACCATCATCCTGGGCGTCGTCCTGCTCGTCGCCGCCGTGGTCGTGGGGCGTGAGGCCTGGGTCGTGGGTGCCGATGAGGGCGCTGCGTCGTGGTTGCAGCCGTTCATCGATGTGATGTCCTCCCCGGAGATCCACGGGTGGATGCTGGTGGCCGGCGGTGCGGCCATCCTCATCGGACTGATTTTGTTGTGGGCGGCGTGTGCACCGCGGAAGACGACGCACGTGCGGATTGACTCCGAGGATGCGTCGATGTGGTTGCGCGCGGTGGACATTGCGCGGGTGGCGTCGGCAACGGCGCGTCGGGTGCCAGGAACCACGGCGGCGCGTAGTAGGGCGCGGATCTCTAAGGACCAAGCGCGCATAACGGTGACTGCGACGGGCGATGCCGACGACGCGCAGCTTAAAGAGCGCGTGACTGAGGCGGTAACCGCAGCACTCGCGGCTATTACCCCGGCTCCGGACATCACCGTGGTGATTGAGGACGAACAGGAGGAGATCGCTAATGTCTAAGGCGCTTGCCGGCGTGGACCGTACGATCCTTGCCATTGTGGGAGCCCTTCTCATTGCTCTGGGCGCGTGGCCGATTCTCATTCACTTCGACGTGTCCTTTGCCACCTACCTGGCAACGTGGGTTGACCACGACACATGGGCGGGCTTACCGGAGCAGGGCTGGCGGCCCTATGCGCTGGGCTTGGCGACGATTGTCTGCGCCCTAGCCGGTCTGTGGCTTGTGATCAGCAACCTGCGGCACCATCGGTTTAGCTCGGTCTCTTCGGAACAATCGAATGAGGAGGGCGCGATTAAAACTGAGATGTCCGCTATTGCAGGCGCGGTGGCGGATACCCTCGCTGAGGTTGAGGGCGTGGAGAAGGTCTCGCGGCTCGTCGCCTACGACCGCTCGCGGCCGACTCTGCAGTACGAGGTCCTGGCAGATCCCGATACCCCGATCCTGCGAATTAAGGACGCCATCGAGGTCAACGACCGGGACTTCCGTGCCGCGTTCCCTGACGTGGATGTGGATACGCGATACAAGGTCCACTTCACGAAGGTGCGCAACGCGGTCCTCTAGATACCACCTACCCTGCTCACAAAACTACTCGTGAGCAGGGTTTTTCTTCTTCCGGTTGCGGGGTTGCGGGTGCTGGTTTAATCTTCGTGCCCATGGGGGATATCGACACCTACATCCGCCTTCGCAACTCGGGGATTGCGCTGGTGGAGCATATACCTGGCACACCCGATGAGCTCCGCGCGCTCGGCGCGGATGCCTCCGATGCCACCGAACTTGCCGGTCTGCACCAGGTGTACTTCGGCCCCACCCGCTTCACCGGTAAACAACGCAAAGCCCGTGCTGCAGCCCTTCAACAACGCCACAGCCTGAGCACCCTCACACTGATTGAAACCTACGTGTCGAAGGTCAAGAAGACCTTGGATGCGTGGAACCTCCGAGCCAAACTCGCCGCCACCCCCGCACACCGCATCCCCACCGTGGCCACCGCACGGCTTAAAGAACTCAAACGTAAAAGAACCGCCAAACCCGGTGTGCGCATCACCTACAGATCCGAAGGGCCCAACACCCTCTCGATAACTGACGATGCCACCACGATTGCCAACATGCGCGCAGTCCTAGAATCCACCAACAACACCGACCTACTCAAAGCCGCCAACGACGTCTTCTTCAACCAAGCCACCGGCACTAAGCCTTCCGTGCGCACCCAAGTCATCGTCACCCTGAATGAGTTGGACCAAATCATCAACGGTGACGGCGACGAGATCGAACTCAACCTCACCAACGGTGCGCGCATGACCGGGGCAGAATTCCTCACCCACAAGTTTGCCGAAATAGGCTACGCCACCATCGTGCACCCCATTGAAGGGCCCATCAACACCTGGCGGCTCGAGCGCGGAGCAAACTTCAACCAACGCCTTACCCTGCACGCTGAATTCCACACCTGTTCTAGGCCTGGGTGTAATAAGCCAGCTGATTACTGCCAAATCCATCATTTGGTGCCCTGGCAGGCTGGTGGCTACACCAACATCAAGAACCTGACGTTTTTGTGCGCCTACCACAACGGCATTAACGACGATGACCCTTTAAAACCCACCGGGCGAGGCTACATGTACCGGCTGAATACCGGGGTCAGCTTCATCCCACCCTGGGGTACACCAATCACCGCGATGCCGGAATACCAGGAAGCAGTCGCCAGACTCACCACCGAAAAAGCAGCCACAGCGCCAGCACAGCCACCGGACCCACCACCCGACAGCAGCTAACACCCAAACACAAAAAGCGCCGGTAACCTGCGACAAAGGTGCTCCCAATGAAAGAACCCGTCAGACAAAGCCATGCTGACGGGGATATCGGTGATCCCAGGTTGCGCTTCACTCGACGCCGGATACAACAGGGGCAGCCACGGCAGGATCCTTAAGCCCTTAAAGAACGAGACCCAGCAACCACAGCCAGGGTGACAGGGAACTTGGCGAACCCACGCAACGATTCAGGCGTTAACCTCACAGTTCAGCGGGCACATCGGCGATCTAAAACGCGGAACAGCGTGCTAGCGGCTATCTGCTCGAGAAGTGCAGAAGACCTAGCGGGTTACGAGCGTCGCGAGGATTTCGGCGCGCTGAACAGGGCCACGCTAGTAAGGCGAGGCGGACTCGTTCCAAGGCGCGGATTCAGCGAGAATGACCTCCTGGATACGCCCAAAGGTGTGCAGCGTGCCCCGGGAAAGGTGGACGCGAAACGGTTCCCCGATTTCCCCGGCCTCGATGGTGTGCCACGAGAAGTCGGTACGGACAAGCTCCCGGTTCTTGCGCTCCACGATGTGGAGGCCATGGTCAAGGATGATGGTTTCGGAATCGGTACGGATGAACCACACTCGGTCCCCCACGCTGCGCCGCTTAAGACCCGTCAGGTTGCGATGGTCCTCCCGCAAGCGCGTGACGGACTCAACGACACCAAACCGATGCTCGAAGCCTTCGGCATCGGCAATCACGAGCGGTCGTCCTGGTCCAACGGGCCGGAGGGCTGACACCGTCCACGCCACCGGCTGGCCACGCTGCCCGTCCTTGGATATCGGTCTCACCACCGCCACAGACTCCGCCTGTCGGCTCTGCTCCACATTGCGAGGGGCCGCAGTCGTAGGGGCTAGTGTCACGCGGTGTGTGGGCGTAACGACGAGCCAGAGGCCCTCGGTGACGAGATTGGCGTCGAGAGGCACAAGCGGGGGATGCACAGCCGCCATCGCCTCCAGCCGCGCGCTGAGTTCGTCGTCAGGCACGCCCCAGCCGTAGCCCTCCGCCGCCAACATGCCAAACAGGGTTCCCAGGGGAAGGTCCGGTTGGCCTTCCCACGCGGCGCGCAGTGCGGCGAGGGTGCGGTCAATGCGGGTTGGGTCGAACATAACTCTCAAGCCTAGTAGGCCCACGATCACCAAAGCCGCCCAACCCCATCAGGGATTGAGCGGCTCACAGACCTGCTAAATCAGGAAGGGCCTTAGGCCCTAGCAAGAATTAGCCCAGGATCTTGGTAACGCGGCCAGCGCCGACGGTACGGGAGCCCTCGCGGATAGCGAAGCGCAGGCCCTCGTCCATAGCGACCGGCTGGATGAGCTCTACGGACATCTCAACGTTGTCGCCCGGCATAACCATCTCGGTGCCCTCAGGCAGCTTGACGACGCCGGTAACGTCGGTGGTGCGGAAGTAGAACTGCGGACGGTAGTTGTCCATGAACGGGGTGTGGCGGCCGCCCTCTTCCTTCTTCAGGACGTAGACGGAACCCTCGAACTTGGTGTGCGGGGTGTAAGCGCCCGGCTTGATGCAAACCTGGCCACGCTCAACCTCTTCACGCTTGGTACCACGCAGAAGCAGACCACAGTTGTCGCCAGCCTCGGTGTAGTCCATCATCTTGCGGAACATCTCGATACCGGTAACGGTGGTGGACATCGACTTCTCCTTGATGCCGATGATCTCGATGTCCTCGTTGACGTTCAGGGAGCCACGCTCAACACGGCCGGTAACAACGGTACCGCGGCCGGTAATGGTGAAGATGTCCTCGATCGGCATCAGGAACGGCTTGTCCAGCTCGCGGACCGGATCCGGGATGGAGTCATCGCAAGCCTGCATCAGGTCGATAACAGACTGTACCCACTTCTCGTCGCCCTCAAGAGCCTTCAGAGCGGAAATGTGAACGATCGGAGCTTCCTCATCGTAGTCCTGCTCAGCGAGCAGCTCACGGATCTCCATCTCGACGAGCTCGATGATTTCCTCATCGTCAACCATGTCACACTTGTTCAGTGCAACGAGGATGTACGGAACGCCAACCTGGCGAGCCAGCAGAACGTGCTCGCGGGTCTGCGGCATCGGGCCATCGGTTGCAGCAACAACCAGGATAGCGCCGTCCATCTGAGCAGCACCGGTAATCATGTTCTTGATGTAGTCGGCGTGGCCCGGGGCGTCCACGTGTGCGTAGTGGCGCTTCGGGGTGGAGTACTCAACGTGGGAGATGTTGATGGTAATACCGCGCTCCTTCTCCTCAGGAGCCTTATCGATCATGTCGAAGGCGAAAGCGGTGTTCTCCTCCGGGTAAGCGTCAGCCAGAACCTTGGTGATCGCTGCGGTGGTGGTGGTCTTGCCGTGGTCGACGTGTCCGATGGTGCCGATGTTCACATGCGGCTTCGTACGCTCGAACTTCTCCTTTGCCACTGTTTGTCCTCCTGGACTCTATGGCGGCTACGTATTTCGCAGCCACGTGGTTTGTATTGCCATTGGCACTTCGAGCCGAAGCTCATAAGCGCTAATGACGCTTTCTTACGTGCCAGTTACACGATCCTAGATTTATGCCGCAGTTTTTTCAAACTGCCTAAATAGGAGGTAACCCCGCCCAACACGTGCGGACGTTGACCCTCGACAAGAATCAAATTAACGGATCCTGGGAGGGTAACGGCCGGCTCAACCCACATCAAGCGTGTGCGCTCAGCCGACCGCTACCCCAAGGCGCGGAACTGGTCTTCCACTGGCGAAGACTACCAGCCCCGCATGTACGCCTCTGCGGCAGGGGCCTAAAAGTTAGGCCTTGGCGCCGGTGCGCTCCTCGATGATCTCCTGTGCCACGGAGGACGGAACCTCAGCGTAGGAGTCGAAGACCATGGTGAAGTTTGCACGGCCAGCGGTGGAAGAACGCAGGTCACCGATGTAGCCGAACATCTCAGACAGCGGAACCTTGGCCTTGACGACCTTGGCGCCGGAGCGGTCTTCCATAGCGAAGACCTGGCCACGACGGGAGGAGATGTCACCGTTGACGGTACCCATGTACTCCTCCGGGGTCACAACCTCAACGGCCATGATCGGCTCCAGCAGAACCGGCTTAGCCTTAGCGACGGCCTCCTTGAGGACCTGAGAGCCGGCGAGCTTGAAGGCCATCTCAGAGGAGTCAACGTCGTGGTAAGCGCCATCCTCGAGGGTGGCCTTGATGTTCACCAGCGGGAAGCCAGCGACAAAGCCGTACTGCATAGCGTCCTGGATACCAGCGTCGACGGACGGGATGTACTCCTTCGGAACGCGGCCACCGGTGACGGAGTTCTCGAACTTGTAGGTTGCGGACTCGCCCTCTTCCAGCTCTTCCGGCTCCGGGTTGTACGGCTCGATGGTGACGATGACCTTTGCGAACTGGCCAGAACCACCGGTCTGCTTCTTGTGGGTGTATTCCAGGGACTCGACCTTCTTGCGGATGGTCTCGCGGTAAGCAACCTGCGGGTTACCGATGTTGGCCTCAACCTTGAACTCGCGCTTCATGCGGTCAACCAGAACGTCGAGGTGCAGCTCGCCCATACCGCCGATAACGGTCTGGCCGGACTCCTCGTCGAGGTGAACGGTGAAGGTCGGGTCCTCTTCGGCGAGCTTCTGGATAGCGGTACCCAGCTTCTCCTGGTCAGCCTTGGTCTTCGGCTCAATAGCAACCTGGATAACCGGGTCCGGGAAGTCCATGGACTCAAGGATGATCGGGTTGTCCGGGTTACACAGGGTGTCACCGGTGGTGGTTTCCTTCAGGCCGATGAACGCGTAGATGTTACCGGCGTCGGCGTGCTCGACCGGGTTCTCCTTGTTCGCGTGCATCTGGAAGAGCTTGCCCACGCGCTCCTTCTTGTTCTTGGTGGAGTTGAGCATCTGCTCGCCCGGGATAGCCTGGCCGGAGTAGACACGCACGTAGGTGAGCTTGCCGAAGAAGGGGTGCACGGCAATCTTGAAAGCCAGTGCGGAGAACGGCTCCTGGACGGAAGGCTTACGGGTCAGGGTCTCCTCACCGTCGAGGGAGGTGCCGTTGACCTCGCCGATGTCCAGCGGGTTCGGGAGGTAGTCAACAATGGCGTCGAGCAGCGGCTGGACACCCTTGTTGCGGTAAGCGGTACCGCAGAGGACCGGGTAGATCTCGGAGTTCACGGTCAGCTTGCGGATAGCGCCCTTGATTTCCTCAATGGTCAGCTCTTCGCCGCCGAAGTACTTCTCCATGAGCTCTTCGTCGGACTCAGCGACGGTCTCGAGGAGCTTCTCGCGGTATTCTTCAGCCTTCTCCTGCAACTCGGCAGGGATCTCCTCGATAGTGGCTTCGGTTCCGGTTTCTACCTTGCCGCGCCAGGTCAGCGCCTTCATGTTGATCAGGTCGACGACGCCATCGAAGTCATCTTCAGCACCGATCGGCAGCTGCATGACCAACGGCTTAGCGCCGAGGCGATCAATGATGGTCTGGACGGTGAAGTAGAAGTCCGCGCCCATCTTGTCCATCTTGTTGACGAAGCAGATACGAGGGACGTCGTACTTAGCAGCCTGGCGCCACACCTGCTCGGACTGCGGCTCCACACCTTCCTTGCCGTCGAAGACAGCAACAGCGCCGTCGAGAACACGCAGGGAGCGCTCAACCTCAACGGTGAAGTCCACGTGGCCCGGGGTGTCAATGATGTTGATCTGGTTGTTGTTCCAGAAACAGGTCACAGCAGCGGACGTAATGGTGATGCCGCGCTCCTTCTCCTGCTCCATCCAGTCAGTGGTGGCGCCACCATCGTGGGTCTCACCGACCTTGCGGTTAATACCGGTGTAGAAGAGGATGCGCTCGGTGGTAGTGGTCTTACCCGCATCGATGTGCGCCATGATGCCGATGTTGCGGACCTTGTTCAGATCCTTAAGCACTTCTTGTGCCACAGTTAATACCCCAACTTAATTGTCGTCGACGCCGACGCCAGTTATGCACTGACGAAACATAGGTGACGTCTTCATGGATAGGTCTTGGTCTATTTTGCCACGTCTGGGCTTCTACGTCAGCGTGAGACGTGGAGCCCACGCCATAAAAATGGCCCGAACAACGCTATTCAAGTTTAGGTTCCGCACTGTTTAGCGTGGAGCGCTCCGCCAAGGGGAGCGAGAACACGCAGTGTCAGCGCAGGTAAACGATAATATCGCTGTTCGAGCCATGATGCCATGTGGCGGGTTATACCGGAGGGATTACCAGCGGTAGTGAGCGAAGGCGCGGTTAGCCTCAGCCATCTTGTGAGTATCCTCACGGCGCTTCACGGAAGCACCCAGGCCGTTGGATGCATCGAGGATCTCGTTTGCGAGACGCTCGATCATGGAGTTCTCACGACGCTGACGGGTAAAGGTAACCAGCCAACGCAGAGCCAGGGTGTTGGCACGTGCCGGCTTAACCTCAACCGGAACCTGGTAGGTAGCGCCGCCCACACGACGGGAGCGAACCTCGAGGTCCGGGCGAATGTTGCCCAGGGCCTTCTCCAGGGTGCCGACCGGGTCGGTACCGGTCTTCTCACGGCAGACCTCGAGAGCGCCGTACACAATGCGCTCAGCGGTGGACTTCTTGCCGTCACGCAGGATCTTGTTCACGAGCATGGTGACCTGCTCGGAGTTGTAAACCGGGTCCTTAACTACAGGACGCTTCGGTGCAGCATTCTTACGCATTGTTGATTACTGTCCCTTCTTTGCGCCGTAGCGGGAACGAGCCTGCTTACGGTCCTTCACGCCCTGGGTATCCAGTGCGCCGCGGATAATCTTGTAGCGAACACCCGGGAGGTCCCTCACACGACCACCGCGGACGAGCACCATGGAGTGCTCCTGCAGGTTGTGGCCCTCGCCCGGAATGTAGGCGGAAACCTCGATACCGGAGGTCAGGCGCACACGGGCAACCTTACGCAGAGCCGAGTTCGGCTTCTTCGGGGTGGTGGTGTACACGCGGGTGCACACGCCACGGCGCTGCGGGGAGCCCTTCAGGGCGGCCGTAGCAACCTTGGCCTTCTTGTCGTGGCGGCCCTTGCGGACCAGCTGCTGAATAGTTGGCATAAATCTAGTCTTTCTCTATGACTTCGGCTTGAACTGACCGCTTTCACACGTCCAAACATGCAAAAATAGGGGCTCTTCTCCGGGGCCCTTCCGCATGTCCAGAACGAATCTCTCCCAGCGGATGGTTGAGATACCGATCAGACTTTTCATCTCCTATAAAGATGAAACCTTGGACAGACTACCACCACCCCACTGATCTGCCCAAATCTCACGTGCCCGTACTTCCCAATGGTTAGTGACCGGCGTACACAGCACGGCCCGGCTGGCCACGCCAGTGGCGCCACGCAATGCTGCCCACAAGGACCCACTAGAGAGTTAGCTCCACTCCCACGTCAGGTCCGCCTCCACCGCGCGCTCGGCGAAGTGCTCTTTTTCCTGCCGCTCCCAGGTTTCAAACCACTCTTCATAGCCAGGGTCGCGCTCCAGGGCGCGCTCGCGGCGCTTCTCGCGTGGCCCGTCGATACGCACCGTCACCACGGAGCCGCGCTCTTTGGCGGCGGCCACGGTGGCCTCGGTGACAGAACCAACTCCTTCGACGATCAGATCATCGCGCTCATCCAGGCTCGCCCAGTCCTTCGGCGCGTTGGCATCCCAGTCCCAGCGCCAATAGCCCGGGTTATTCTCCCGCAGCACTTGCTCTGAAACCATCTCTGAACCCTCTTGCAGCCCATGCCAGCCGGGGTAGAACTCGTCAAGGTGGACTACCCGCCACCCGGTACGCTCAGCCAGCGCTGCAGAAGCCCAGGTCTTGCCGGCGCCCGAGGGGCCGTCGATAAGCACGGTGACTGGGCGCATCGGGCGCTTGCGCGACGCGGCGAGCGCCACCACATCGGCCAAGAGCCGATCCATCTCGGCGGCGTGCGTCTGGGCAGTGTCCTTACCGCTGTCCTGGTCGGCCGTGCGGTCCGCGTCCTGCATGTATTTCTTCACCACTTCTGGGTACGTCTAGCGTGCAGCTTTGAGAGAGTCGTCCTAGAGTCCGAAGAATCTCCAGGACCCACTGAGAACCGAAACTACCACCGGAAGCGCCGCAAGGCCCGTTCCCACCACCATCACCAGCCAGTCTCTGCTGGCAAGGCGGGACGGCCGCGCCCATGTGCGTTGCCCACCGCCCGGTGGGGTTCGCCCGAAACCGCGCGCCTCCATCGCCGTGGCCAGCTTGCCCCCGCGCCGCAGGGCTAGCACCAAGAGCCCGAAGGACATGGTGATGAGGTGCTTGATGCGGCCCTCGTCGGTCAGCCCACGCGCGCGCCGCGCCATGGCCAGGTACTGCCAATCGGATTTGAACAACGTCATCATGCGCACCCCGGCCACCGCACCGATGACGAAGCGGGAAGGTAGCTTGAGGATCTGCGAGAGGGCGTCGCCCAACTCCGTCGGGTCAATATCCCGCGCCAGCACCACCATGGGCAGCGCCACCGCCAGCACGCGCATCGTAATGGCGATGGCCAGCTCCATCGAGTTGTCCGTAACCGTGATCAGCCACCAGCTGAAGTACTCCCGCCCGCCCGGTGCGCCGTAAAGCAGCATCGAAATGCCGGACAACGGAGCGATAAGAAAAAGGAACCAGCCAGCTTTAAACAGGCGCGGCCACGACACCCCGCACAGGGGCGCAAAAACTAAAGTCATGGCCAAGGACACTGCCGCAGAGACCCAATCCACGGAGAGCAACAGCGGGCTCACCCACACGAACATGAGGAAAATTCGGGTCAGCGGGTTCACGCCGTGCAGTAAACCTGCACGGCCAGCACGATCGGCGCGACCAGCGCCGTCTGCGTTCGCCGACGACGTAGTTGTCTCAGCCACGGCTCACCTCCACTCGGTGGTTACCCAATGCGGAGATGAACAACGGATCGTGGGTCACCGACGCAATCGTCGTCCCCTCATCCGCCATGCGCCGCAGCAACCACACCAACTCGGTGAAGGTGTGGGGGTCTTGGCCGAAGGTGGGTTCGTCGAGAAGCAGCACCTCCGGCGCCGTGACCAACGCAGTGGCCACCGACAACCGGCGCTTCTCCCCACCGGAGAGCGTAAACGGATTGGCGTTGAGCACATGCCCCAGGCGTAGTGCCTCCACGAGTTCCGCGATGCGCCCCTCTGGCACCTCGCGGTGCATGACACGGGGTGCCACGCGCAGCTCCTCTGCCACCGTGCGGGCGACGAATTGGTGCTCGGGGTTCTGGAAGACGAAGCCAATGCGGTCCGCCAATTCCCGGGACTTCCACGTCAACGGCGAGCCTTTCAGCCCCCGCCGCACGTACTCTGCCACACCAATCTCCCCGGCCACTGCTGGAAGCAACCCCGCCACCGTCATCAGCCACGTGGTCTTGCCCGCACCATTCGGCCCGGTAATCACCGTGGACATCCCCCGGGGCAGCGCGTAGCTGCGCGGCGGCCCGAAACGGGTGACCAGGTCCGTGCTCCACAGCGCCGCCGATTCGGGTGCTCTTCCAGTGCTGCTTGGCGACGTCCCGCCAGCATCCCGCGCCCGCGGCAAACCGCTGATAGAGCGCGAAGCAACAACAGCCTCCACGGGACCGTCGGCGACGATGCGCCCATCCTTCAGCTCAATCGCACGGTCAAGCACACCCCTCCACGCCGCGTGCTGGTGTTCCACCACGATAAGGGTGGCCCCGGTGCGCTCCACCATGGTGGACACGGCCTCAATAACCTCGCGCGCGCCCTCCGGGTCGAGGTTCGCCGTCGGCTCATCGAGCAACACCATGCCCGCCAATCACACCCGCCCAAGCCAAGCGTTGCTTCTGCCCGCCGGACAGACGCTCCGTGGGAAAAGACAGGTCCATCGCGGGCCCCACCATCGATAGCGCCGCCGACACCCGCTGCCAAATCTCAGAGCGCGGATACGCCAAATTCTCACAACCAAGGCAACGTCATCGCCCACGCGCGCGGCAATCACCTGGGAGTCTGGGTCCTGCAGCACCAAGCCCACCGGAATCGTCCGGCCGGGCGGCTCGATGTGACCAGAGGCATCCTCCAGCAGGATTTCCCCCACCCGGGTGCCCTCGTCATCGCCGCCCAACACGCCCGCAATGGCCGCCAGCAGCGTGGACTTCCCGGACCCGGAATCTCCGCACAGCAGGACCTTCTCCCCCGGTGATATAACCAAGTCAATATCCGCCAGCGCCGGCGCACGCCTCCCCGCATGCGTCCAGCCATAGCCGCGTGCGACAAGCTTCGTCGCGCCCGCGGACATATCTTCTACCGAACCCACATCAGCCATCAGAATCAGCCACCAGCCACCTTGCAACAGCCATTACTTCAGCTACCAGTCAATGCTCAGCATCAACAATCAACAAGCATCCACAGCAAGCAACGCACAACAAGCAACGTTTGCTTAAGCACTGTGCTGTTCGCGGCCGACCGCAAAACGGTCCAGCGCACCGGTCTTCGCCAGCGCATTGACCACGATGTAGCCCACGGCTCCTGCCAGAATGGCGCCGGAGATGCTCAGCGTGACGAGGTAGATGATGTTGAACTGCAGGGTCTTGCCCAGGTTTCCGGAGGTAAACAGCTCCAGCACAAACGCGCCCCAGCCAGCTGCCATGCCGCCGAGCATCGCAATGCCCAGGCTAAAGCGACGGTAGAGGAAGATGGCCAGCACAATCTCCACACCAATGCCCTGCGCGATGCCGGAGTACAACGTACTAATACCCCACTGGGAGCCCAGCACCGCCGACACGATGGCCGCCAGCAGCTCCACGTAGAGTGCGGCACCCGGCTTACGGATAATCAAACCGCCAACGACACCACCAAGAAGCCAAATGCCGGTGGCAATGCCACCCAGGCCTGGCGTGAGCGCATCCATGGCCTGGAACCAGGCATAGCCCACCGTGTTCCACGCTAGGAACACGATTCCACACGCCACACCCAGCACGGAGGCCACCACGATGTCGACGACGCGCCAATTCAAACTGCGCGGCGCAGCAGCGCCATTCGCAGTTGCGCCATTAACAGATCCACCATGAGATACAGAGTTCATGATTCCTCCCTTTCGCCGGCATTATCCGGATCAGGTTCGACGGTTCGCCGCTGCGCTGCGGCATCTCAGCCTCCTCCGGAGACACCCATACGCAGCCTCAAAGGCAGAACACAGTGTGAACGAGGAAGCACCCGTGACGATGTTTAATTTGTTGTTTTATGTACAGCCGCCAGCACTAATAAGAACCGGCTCAGCACGCTCAAAAGCACTGACAGCTTAGCAAGCCGGACCATTAAGAGCACACTGCAGCCTCACTACTCCCCCATGCCACCAGCACTCCATCAAGCCATCTCGCAACACTTCACCAGCCAAAAGCATCAGTAAACTGGAGTGACAGCCAATCACAAAGGAGCTCGCCCCTCTATGCCCGCAATCAAAGTCATCTCCAAAGCAATCGGCATACCTCTTGTGTGCATCGCTGCCCCCGCCGCCGGTGTCTGGGCAATCCGCTCTATCAATTCCAAGCGTTTTGCTGCCCCCAAACCACCAGCAGGTGGCGATGATCGCATCCTCAAAGAAGAGGGCGTTTCAAGAATTGACGGCCGCTACATGAAGGGCTTCCACCTCACGCCGCTAGCCACCGGACAGGAACAACAATCCATACAGACACATCCAGGCACCGTCATCGTATTCGGCGGCTCGGACGGCGGTGCCAACGTGGAACAGGCACGAATGCTACGTGACGCCGGGTACGATGTGCTCGCCTTGTACTTCTTTGGCAAGCCCGGGCAAAAGGAATTCATCGACGGGGTCCCACTCGAGTTCTTTGACGAGGTCCTCGCCTACGCTGAGGAGTACGGCAACGGCAGCGCACCGCTGACTGTTATCGGTACGTCCAAAGGCGCGGAGCTTACTGCCAATCTCGCCGCCCGCTACCCGCAGATCGACAACATCGTTCTCTACACGCCTGCGCACCACACTTACGGCAGCCTCACTTACCAGCGCGGCAGCGGCTCCACGAGTAGTTTCTCCTGGCACGGTGAGCCCGTTCCTTTTGCGAAATTACAAGGAACAGAAATGGGCAAGGTTATGCTCCGCTTCGCGCTTGGTCTGCCCGTGTCCTACCGCGCCGGCTATGAGGCCGACGCTGCTGCAGCTAGCCCCGAGTCCGTCATCGACCTGAGCAACTTCCAAGGCAACGGCCTTCTGTTCGCCGGCACCGAGGACGCCATGTGGCAAGGCGACGTAGCCGCGGAAGCTCTGGCCGCACAAAACCAGAACCTTGAGCCCCACATCTACAAAGACGCCGGCCACCTTTTCCACGAGAACATCGACGAACTCATCGGCCCGTCCTGGGAAACAATGATGGGCGGCACAATCACAGCCAACCGCTTGGCCAAGGTGGATTCCGACCGTATCCTGTTTGAACGCCTCAAGCAGTGGCACGCGCATTAGAACACATACCCAGCAGGACAATGACAGCCGAGACAGACGAAGACTAAGGAGACTTCAACGGAACACGACGCCGAGTCACGTCAAAACATAAAGATGTACCCCGCCGCGTCCTCTGACCTACGCAACGGGGTACTTGCACACCGGCAAAGATGCCAGTGGCCATGAGCCTCCACACACGCAGCTTAAGGAAAGGAAAAGCTTCGGTGGAGACCCAAGACTTAATGAAATAACTAAATGTATTTCGGAAATATCAAATAAACAAAAGTATCAAACAAATACAAGCAAGTTGAGAACTAGGGGTTGCTACCGGAGTCTTATGCCCCGGCAGCAATGCCCTACTCCATCAACTCTCAGGTTGGGTGGGAGGTTAACGCTCCTCCCTTAGCGGTGTTGTTAAAGGAGACACATCCTACGGTTCTCTTAGTTGGAGGAACCCTCGCCAGCACCCGGTGCACAAGCATCAGCCAACAGGCCGATAGCCAAAGCACCAGCAGCAATCAGAGCCACAGCACCAGCAGCCTGCTGGTAATCAGCACCGAAGCGCTTCAGCTGAGCATTGATGCCATTGACCTGGTCAGCCAACGGGCCGTTGAACAGACCAGCCTGCTGCTGCAGACGGGTATTCAGATCCTGAATCTGCTTGTTAATCGGAGCCACAAACTCCGACAGACCCGGAATGTTCATCTGGGAAGCCAGACCAACCGGAATCAGGAACAGCAGCGGGATACCGATACCAAGGCCGGTGTTGATGCAACGCTCAGACAGGTTGGAAGAACCAGCCCAATCGGCGGAACCATCCGGCGTACCTGGCTTATCCACCTTGCCCGGCTTGGAGTTCGGGTCATTCGGATCGGTCGGCTTACCGTCGTTCTTGGAACCAGTGACCTCATCACCATCATTGGTGCCGTCACCATCGGTATCAGCCTTAGTCGGATCCGTCGGAGCACCCTTCTCACCCGGCTTAACCTTGTTGCCGTCCTTATCGAACGGGTTCTTGGAACCAGTAACCTCGTCACCATCCTTGATGCCATCACCATCGGTGTCAGCATTGTTCGGATCGGTGCCAAGCTCCTTCTCCTGATCGTCAGTCAGACCATCATTATCGGAGTCCTTGCCCTTGCCATCCTCACCCGGCTTGTTCGGATCAATCGGCCAGGACGGACCAGGAACGATCGGCTTAGACGGCTTGTTTGGCTTGGAGTTCGGGTCATTCGGATCGGTCGGCTTACCGTTGTTCTTGGAGCCAGTGACCTCATCACCATCATTGGTGCCGTCACCATCGGTATCCGGCTTGGTCGGGTCAGTCGGAGCACCCTTCTCACCCGGCTTAACCTTGTTGCCATCCTTATCGAACGGGTTCTTGGAGCCGTCTACCTCATCACCGTCGTTGATACCGTCACCATCAGTGTCAGCCTTATTCGGGTCGGTGCCAAGCTCCTTCTCCTTATCATCCGTCAGGCCATCGCCATCGGAATCCTTGGAAGTCGGATCCGTACCGTCCTTCTTCTCGTCCCCATCGTTGATGCCATCACCATCGGTGTCAGGGTTATTCGGGTCCGTCGGAGCCGGGTTGCCATCCTTGTCTGTCCGGTTGACTTCATCACCATCGTTGACGCCATCACCATCGGTATCAGGGTTAGTCGGGTCAGTAGGAGCGCCCTTTTCACCCGGCTTAACCTTGTTGCCATCCTTATCGAACGGGTTCTTGGAGCCGTCTACCTCATCACCGTCGTTGATACCGTCACCATCAGTGTCAGCCTTGTTCGGATCGGTGCCAAGCTCCTTCTCCTGCTCGTCAGTCAGACCATCACCATCAGTATCCTTCTGGTCATTGTCACCCGGCTTGGAGTTCGGGTCATTCGGATCAGTCGGCGCAGGCTCGCCATCCTTGTCCTTGTTATTCACCTCGGAACCATCGTTGACTCCATCACCATCAGTGTCGGGGTTCTTCGGATCGGTTGGCTTACCGTCGAACTTGTTACCGTCGCCGGTGACCTCGTCACCGTCGTTGATACCGTCATCATCGGTATCAGGGTTATTCGGGTCGGTGCCAAGCTCCTTCTCCTTATCATCCGTCAGGCCATCGCCATCGGAATCCTTGGAAGTCGGATCCGTACCGTCCTTCTTCTCGTCCCCATCGTTAATGCCATCACCCTCGGTGTCAGGGTTATTCGGGTCCGTCGGAGCCGGGTTGCCATCCTCGTCAGTCCGGTTGACTTCATCACCATCGTTGACGCCGTCACCATCGGTATCGGGGTTCTTCGGATCGGTTGGCTTACCGTCGAACTTGTTACCGTCGCCGGTGACCTCGTCACCGTCATTGATACCGTCACCATCGGTATCAGCCTTATTCGGATCGGTGCCGAGCTCCTCTTCTTCCTTGTCGGTCAGACCATCACCATCAGTATCCTTCTGGTCATCGTCCTCTGGAGGAACAACAGTGGAATCGTCCTTGACGGTGATCTTCACCGGAACCTCATCAGTCGAACCATCCGGGTAAGTCACCACAACAATGGCATCCTTCTCACCCTCAGTCTTAGTATCAACCGGATCCTTGAACTCAAACTTGGTGTTCTCCGGCAACTCACCAGGATTCTTAATCGAATCCTCAGCCTTCGGAGTCTCACCAACCTTTACAGTCTGATCCTGGCCCTTCGGATCATAAGTCTCAGCATCAGACTTCGGAGTATCGGTAACCGTGACAGTCGTCTCGACCTCATCAGTCGTACCATCCGGGTACGTCACCACAACAGTAACGTTCTTCTCACCCGGAGTCTTGGTGTCAGGGGTCTCCTTGTACTCGTACTTCGTATCCTCCGGAAGATCACCAGCATTCTCGATGTTCTTCTTCGGATCCGGAGTACCGCCTACCGGAACCTCCTGATCCTGACCCTTCGGATCATAAGTCTCAGCATCAGACTTCGGAGTATCGGTAACCGTGACAGTCGTCTCGACCTCATCAGTCGTACCATCCGGGTACGTCACCACAACAGTAACGTTCTTCTCACCCGGAGTCTTGGTGTCAGGGGTCTCCTTGTACTCGTACTTCGTATCCTCCGGAAGATCACCAGCATTCTCGATGTTCTTCTTCGGATCCGGAGTACCGCCTACCGGAACCTCCTGATCCTGACCCTTCGGATCATAAGTCTCAGCATCAGACTTCGGAGTATCGGTAACCGTGACAGTCGTCTCGACCTCATCAGTCGTACCATCCGGGTACGTCACCACAACAGTAACGTTCTTCTCACCCGGAGTCTTGGTGTCAGGGGTCTCCTTGTACTCGTACTTCGTATCCTCCGGAAGATCACCAGCATTCTCGATGTTCTTCTTCGGATCCGGAGTACCGCCTACCGGAACCTCCTGATCCTGACCCTTCGGATCATAAGTCTCATTGTCCTTTGCAGCAGGTGCCTTCAGGTCAAACTTCGCAGGAACCTCGCGAGATACCGGGTCAGCCCCCTCAGCCGGGGTCCAAGTAACCTTTACCAGGGCCTCGTTTTGGCCTTCAACCTGCTTATCTGCAGGCCAGGTGATCACACCGGTCTTAGCGTCGATTGTCAGGCCCAGTTTTTCGGCGGCGGCAGGGTCTGCGAACTCGAAGGTTGCACCTTCCGGCATCTCCTCAACGGCATCAGTATTCGGGTTGTCGAAAGAAGGCTTTGCTTCAAGATCCTTTTCCTTGGCAGTGCCCTTGGTCTCGTCATACTTAACGACGGTCGGATCTGCCAAGAAGGAGTCGGCCAAAAGGAGCGTACCCGTTGGCTGACCCGAAGCATCGGCAGCGAATACCTGAGAAGAGTACACAGTTGGCTTGGAGAGATCGTTCGGAACGGTGAAGTCGCAGGACTCCAGCTCACCAAGCTCGTTAGCCGTGACGGTGCAGATCTCACCGGTGGATTCACCGTCTGCAAACCACTCAATAGCGTACTGCTGGTTGGGAACCAAGCCCGTGGTCTTCGACTTGGCGGTATCTCCAGGGGCAGCAATAGCAGAGGCGGTATCGTAGTTGATGACGTCGTGAATCGGGCGGGGAGTCAGCAGAGCGAAGTGCTGGACAGAAATATTCGCAGACGCGTTTTCAATACCGAGATTTCCGCCATGGGGGGGCTGGAACATGTTGTCCTGGTAGTTACCCATCCACAGGTCACGATTCTCACCAACTACCGGATACAGGTACATATAGTCCGTGTTGATGTGGCGGTGACGCTGGCCAAGTGTGCCGTTCCACTGCATCAGGTTGCCATGCTCTTCTTCCGCAGCAGAGACGAGCTTGCCCCACTCCTCATCAGTGGTCTTGTTTCCCTTTTTAGTGTGGCTGACGCCATACAAGCCAGCAAACGGCAGATAGAAGGAACCATCGTCCTTTACATAGGCAACGCGGGACTCCGCAATGTGGGAACCTTCGCCGTGCTCAGCCTGGTATGCGTCGACGATTTCCTTTTGCGCAACGCGGAACTGCTCACGGGTATGGTTTTCGTTGGCGTCCTTCCAAGCGTCAAACTGACGGGCCACTTCGTCGTTAACATACGAGCCTACGACCTTAATATTAGTAGCAGCACGGTCTGTAGATCCCTTGAAGTACTGATTGGGAAGTGAACCCATGACCTCATTGTTTTCCCACCAAACACTACCTCGCGCGGTGCCATAAAGACCGCCCTCAGGCCACTTCTTATCGGCAGTGGGTGCTTCGGTCCACTCAGCTTCAGGCTTGGCGAGCCAACCATCCACGTTCGGACGCTCCTGGAATACTACCTTGGCGCCTACGATGCGGTTAATGCCAGCAGTGAAGTCCCAGCTTTCCCACTTACGGGTCAGGCGGTTGTGGAAGCGACCGCTGTACATGTCGCCACCGCCTGCTAGCGTGTACTTTGCCGAATCCGGGTTCTCAGCCCAGGTTCGAACCTGGAACTTGTCATCACCAGCCAGTTTGAACTCGATTGGGTTACCCAGGCCGTCCTTCGGTGCCTTGGACAGGTCAAATACAAACTTGCCCTCAGAGTCCGAGGTGGTGTAGTAGATCGGCGAAACTTGACCCTTGCCATTGACATACTGCAAGAAGACCTTGACACCAGGCATAGCTTCGTCAGCTTCATTCTGGGCCTCCGGGCCGGAGTCACGATCCAAATAGACCGTACCTTGGTAGCCCTGCTTCTGACCCCAGGTACCGTCCGCTCGGATAGCGGTGGCTTCCGAAGTGCCTCGGGTATCCACACTAGGCTTCTGGTCAGGCGTGGAGTCCTGAGCAATAGCAGCCGGCGCAGCATTCGGGCTTACGACTGGGTGAACGAAGGGCGCAACCATTGCCACAGAGAGCGCGACAGCTGCAATCGTCGTACCGCGACGACGGGCAGAACCGTTGAATTTCTTCACATTCATGAAGACTCCTTTCATGAGAACAATTAAAACCGGTCAGCAGCCCCTCGGTTGATTGAGTCTAGGCGTTCTTCCGACTGGACGCGAGACTACCTCCGCCACTTTCCGAGCAAACTCGAAGCGGTTAACCTGTATTTACGTCATAGCCTGTTTGATCAACATAAATGTCTAAAACTGCTGGCCACGGGTAGCTCCAATGTTTATACCGTTCACAGGTTGAATTAGTTTCGTAATTTAAGCCTCATGCAAATTACCCCCGCTACACCCCTATCCATGGGGTGTTCACGGGGGTAACGAGAAGCTAAAACTATCGCCCATTCACGGCGTGTCTTACACAGACTTGATTTTCGGAGGTGTATCACTCTCCCACCCGTGGACATGGCGTCGAAGCACCGCCCGCACCGCCTTTGCGATGACATAGGCCAGCGGCACCACAACGACCAAGGTGACCAGGAGCCTAATAAGCATCCAGCCGAACTGGGTTGCAAGATGCTCCACATCAAAACCACCGGCGATAATGCCCACGAGTCCGCTTACCACTACCGCAGCAAAACCGGCGAGGCTCCCGCTAAGAAAATCAAAGCGGGCGTATTTGCAGCCGAAGAAAACGGCTTCTATGACCGCGCCAATGATTACTACCTCCACTACGGCTCTGGGGCCTACGACGCCACTGAATGCATAACCCAGCATGACCGACATGACATAACCCACAAATGCGGCCAGCGGTTTCTGGACAGTTAAGGCCGCACATAGCCCGGCCAAGGGGAAGAGCGCCGCCGTCCCGGAAAGCAGCGGTAGCAACACATGCGTTGGGAGTGGCTCATCTTCCCCCATGACCAAGCGATTAATAAACGCTCCCCTTCCCCACAATAGGAGCGCGCCAGCAATGACAAAGCCGGCAACAACAAGAGCATCAACGCCCGTCCACGCGCGTGGTTTCGGGGCAGGCTTTTCGAATCCTGTGGTTGGAAATGTCATCGGTCGGTACCTTTCCTGGGCATGAGCACTGGGGTTCTTGTGGCTTTGTTGACGCTATTGTAAGAGAACCCAAATTTTCTCGCAGGGCGGGGCTCCGAGCGGGACGTCCCGGTTCGGTGCTACCGATAGAAAAAGACCCGCACCTCGTCCCCACCAGTGTCTGGCGGGGTGAAGTGCGGGTCGTTGGTTTCCCTCGGCGTTGAAGGGCTAAGGACTAGCTCGTTGAAGGACCAGGTCCTAGAAGGTGTAGTCCTCCTCCAGCGGGACGGAAGCGCCGGTGAACTCACCGAAGCCATCGTCGCCGTAGATGGAATCACCGTAGGTCGGAATGGAGTACGCAGCATTGCGTGCAGCCTCAGTCGGCTTCACGCTGATGTTGCGGTAGCGGGAAATACCCGTACCAGCCGGAATCAGCTTACCGATGATGACGTTCTCCTTCAGACCAATGAGCTGATCCGAGCGCTTGTTGATGGCGGCGTCGGTAAGCACACGCGTGGTCTCCTGGAAGGACGCGGCAGACAGCCAGGACTCCGTAGCCAGCGAGGCCTTGGTAATACCCATGATCTCACTGCGCAGCTGAGCCGGCTGGCCACCCTCAGCAACCTGAGCGGCGTTGACCTGCTTAGCCTCAGAAAGGTCAACCAGGGTACCCGGCAGGAACTCGGTGGAACCGGCCTCAATGACCGTACCGCGACGCAGCATCTGGCGGATGATGATCTCGATGTGCTTGTCGTGGATGGCCACACCCTGTGCACGGTAGACGGCCTGAACCTCGTCGATGAGGTGCTTCTCCACGCCACGGCGGCCGAGAACCTCCAGGACGTCGTGCGGGTCAGCCGCACCACGCATGAGGCGGTCACCGGTGCTGACGTGGTCACCGTCGCGCAGGGAGCGCTCGATCATGGCGTCCGGGTTGGACTCCATCGGGCGGCGAACCTGCGCCAGACCCTGACGCTTCGACAGCTTCTCGTAGACGACGTTGTCAGAGCCGTCATCCGGGGTGATGGTCAGGGTCCAGAAGTTGCCCTCATCGGACAGGGACACGGTGCCGTCGACAGAAGCGATCGGCGCACGGTTCTTCGGGTTACGGGCCTCAAAGAGCTCCTGAACACGCGGCAGACCACCGGTAATATCGCCACCGACACCACCCTGGTGGAAGGTACGCATGGTCAGCTGGGTACCCGGCTCACCAATGGACTGTGCGGCCACGATGCCGACTGCCTCGCCGATATCGACCAGCTTGCCGGAAGCCATGGACTTGCCGTAGCACTTCGCGCAGACACCAGCCGGGGTCTGGCAGGTCAGCACGGAGCGGACCTTGATCTCCAGAACGCCAGCGTTGACGATCTTGCGGCTGAGCTCCTCGGTCAGGTCGGTGCCTGCCTCAGCGATAACCTCACCGTTTTCATCCTTGACGTCGTTAGCCACGACGCGGCCGGATGCGGAGGTCTCCCACAGCTCGTGGAGGTCGTAGGAGCCGGGGGCAACCTCGACGCCGAGCGGGACGCGCACGCCCTGACGGGTGCCACAGTCCTCTTCGCGGACAATGACGTCCTGCGCCACGTCCACCAGACGACGGGTGAGGTAACCGGAGTCAGCGGTACGCAGAGCGGTATCCGCCAGGCCCTTACGGGAACCGTGCGAGTTGTTGAAGTACTCCAGAACCGACAGGCCTTCACGGAAGGAGGTCTTAATCGGACGGGTGATGTAGTCACCCTTGGAGTTCACAACCATGCCCTTCATACCGGCCAGGGTCCAGATCTGACGCATGTTACCGGCAGCACCGGACTTCACGATCATCGGAATCGGGTTGTCGTCGGGGTACAGCTCCTCGACGGCGTTACCCACGGTGTCCGTGGCGTCCTTCCACAGCTCAACCAGGCGGTCGTAGCGCTCGCGCTCAGTCAGGGCACCCTGCTCCCAGTACTTGCGCTCGATACGCTCTGCTTCCTTCTCATAAGACTCGAGGACCTCGGTCTTGTTCGGAAGAACCAGAACGTCGTGCATGGTGATGGTCACGCCGGAACGGGTGGCCCAGTAGAAGCCCGCGTCCTTCATCTTGTCCAGAACCTGGGCAACGGTGATCATCGGGTACTTCGCAGCGAGGTCATTAATGACGTCACCCAGCAGCATCTTGTTGCCGGCGCCGCCCTTACGAACCATGACGCCCTCGAGGTACGGGTAGTTCCACGGCAGCAGGTCATTGAACATGATGCGGCCGAGGGTGGTCTCAGCGAGCCAAGCCTGGCCCTTCTGCCAACCATCCGGGAACTGCTCAGCCTCAATGTCTGACGGCGGACGTAGGTGGGAGATGCGCACCTTGATCGGGGCCTGCAGGCCCAGAACGCCGCGGTCACGAGCCATGATGGCCTCCGCGTAGGAGGAGTACACGCCCTGGGCCGGTCCGTTTTCGTCTGCGGGAGCGTAAGCTCCCGCGCCACCGATCTCGTCCTCGCCCTTGTCCATGGTGAGGTAGTACAGGCCGGTAACCATATCCAGACGCGGCATAGCCAGCGGCTTACCGGAAGCCGGGGACAGAATGTTGTTAGAGGCCAGCATCAGCACGCGTGCCTCAGCCTGCGCCTCGGCGGACAGCGGCAGGTGGACTGCCATCTGGTCGCCGTCGAAGTCAGCGTTGAAGGCCTCACAAGCCAGCGGGTGCAGCTGAATGGCCTTACCTTCGACGAGCTTCGGCTCGAAGGCCTGGATACCCAGGCGGTGCAGGGTCGGTGCACGGTTCAGCATCACCGGGTGCTCGGAAATGGCCTCTTCGAGGACGTCCCACACCTCAGGGCGCTGGCGCTCCACCATGCGCTTAGCGGACTTGATGTTCTGCGCGTAGTCGTTTTCCACCAGGCGCTTCATGACGAAAGGCTTGAACAGCTCCAGAGCCATGAGCTTCGGCAGGCCACACTCGTGCAGCTTGAGCTGCGGACCAACGATAATCACGGAACGGCCGGAGTAATCCACGCGCTTACCCAGCAGGTTCTGGCGGAAGCGACCCTGCTTACCCTTGAGCAAGTCAGACAGGGACTTCAGCGGGCGGTTACCCGGGCCAGTGACCGGACGGCCGCGGCGGCCGTTGTCGAAGAGCGCGTCAACGGACTCCTGCAGCATGCGCTTCTCGTTGTTCACGATGATCTCGGGAGCGCCGAGGTCGATCATGCGCTTGAGGCGGTTGTTGCGGTTGATCACGCGACGGTAGAGGTCGTTGAGGTCGGAGGTGGCGAAGCGGCCACCGTCCAGCTGCACCATCGGGCGCAGCTCCGGTGGGATCACCGGGATAGCGTCGAGCACCATGCCGGCCGGGTCGTTGCCCGAGCGCAGGAAGGCTGCAACAACCTTCAGGCGCTTGAGGGCACGCATCTTCTTCTGGCCCTTGCCGTTGTTGATGATCTCCTTGAGCTCCTCGGCCTCAGCCTCGAGGTCGAAGTTACGGATGAGGGTCTGGATAGCCTCAGCACCCATGCCGCCGGTGAAGTAATCCTCGTAGCGGTCAACCAGCTCTTCGTAGATGGTCTCATCGATGATCATCTGCTTCGGAGCCAGCTTGATGAAGGTGTTCCAGATTTCGTCGAGGCGAGCGACCTCGCGCTCACCGCGCTCGCGGATGTGCTGCATTTCCTTATCGGCAGCGTTCTGGACCTTACGGCGGGCGGCGGCCTTTGCACCGGCGGCCTCCAGCTCGGCCAGATCCTGCTCGAGCTTGGCAGCGCGCTCGGCGATCTCTGCCTCGACGTCATCCTCGACGTCCTTCTTCTCCAGCAGCATTTCTGCTTCCAGAGTGGACTGGTCATTGTGGCGAGCTTCCTCATCCACGGAGGTGATGATGTTGGCGGCGAAGTAAATGATGCGCTCAAGGTCCTTCGGAGCCAGGTCCAGAAGGTAGCCCAGGCGGGAAGGAACGCCCTTGAAGTACCAAATGTGGGTCACCGGAGCGGCCAGCTCGATGTGGCCCATGCGCTCACGGCGAACCTTGGACTTGGTCACCTCGACGCCACAGCGCTCACAGATGATGCCCTTATAGCGCACGCGCTTGTACTTACCGCAGGAGCACTCCCAGTCACGGGTCGGGCCGAAGATGCGCTCACAGAAGAGGCCGTCCTTCTCCGGCTTGAGGGTGCGGTAGTTAATGGTTTCGGGTTTCTTGACCTCGCCCTTGGACCAGCGACGGATGTCCTCTGCGGTGGCCAGCCCGATGCGGAGCTCGTCGAAGAGATTTACGTCAAACACGTAATGTCTCCCTTTCATCCCCCGTCAGGGGGAAGTTGATGGCTTTGTATGTAGGTGGTGTTTCGTTATGCCCGCCGCCGTAGATGAGCGGCGGACCAAAAGCTAGGCGATGTCTGCGTCGGAGCGCTCGTCGCGGGACAGGTTAATGCCCAGGGACGGAGCGCCGTCCATGTCGTCTTCGTCGGAGCCAGACAGTTCCATCGGCGTGCCGTCGGTGGAGAGAACTTCCACGTTGAGGCAGAGGGACTGCAGCTCCTTGAGGAGGACCTTGAAGGACTCCGGGATACCCGGATCCGGGATGTTGTCACCCTTGACAATGGCCTCGTAGACCTTGACGCGGCCGACCACGTCATCGGACTTGATGGTCAGAAGCTCCTGCAGGGTGTAGGCAGCGCCGTATGCCTGCATTGCCCACACCTCCATCTCACCGAAGCGCTGGCCACCGAACTGTGCCTTACCACCCAGCGGCTGCTGGGTAATCATGGAGTACGGGCCGGTGGAGCGGGCGTGAATCTTCT
Organism: Corynebacterium sp. Marseille-Q2823; assembly: GCF_903645345.1. NCBI lineage: Bacteria > Bacillati > Actinomycetota > Actinomycetes > Mycobacteriales > Corynebacteriaceae > Corynebacterium > Corynebacterium sp. Marseille-Q2823. Next base: position 97,086 of record NZ_CAHJXS010000005.1, read on the forward strand.
CGTCGACGAGGTGGTGCAGCTTGAGCATGTACATGTAGCCGACGGAAACCGGGTACAGGTAGGGCTCGCCGGAGCGACCGTCGAAGAGGCGGGCCTTGCCGTGCTCGTCCACCATGACGTCACCATCGCGGTTCGGCTTGGAGGAAGCCAGCAGGCGAGAGATCTCCTCGTTGGTGGCACCGTCGAAGACCGGGGTTGCGGTGAGCGACTCCGGCGGGACGTCGTACAGCTCTTCCGGCAGGGTCTTGAGCAGCTCGGCGTTGGCCGGGTCCTCGGTATCGATCTTCCAACCAGCGTGTGCCAGCCAGCCGAGGTGAACCTCGAGAACCTGGCCGATGTTCATACGACGCGGCACACCGTGGGTGTTGAGGATGATGTCCACCGGGGTGCCATCCTCCATGAACGGCATATCCTCCGGCGGGAGAATCTTGCCCACAACGCCCTTGTTGCCGTGGCGGCCAGCGAGCTTATCGCCGTCCTGGATCTTGCGCTTCTGAGCCACGTAGACGCGGATCATTTCGTTGACGCCCGGGGCCAGATCGTCGTCATCCTCGCGGGAGAAGCGGGAAACGCCGATGACCTTACCGGTCTCACCGTGCGGCACCTTCATGGAGGTATCGCGCACCTCGCGGGCCTTCTCACCGAAGATAGCGCGCAGCAGGCGCTCCTCCGGGGTCAGCTCGGTCTCACCCTTCGGGGTGACCTTACCGACCAGGATGTCGCCCGCGCGGACGTCAGCACCGATGCGGACGATGCCGCGCTCGTCGAGGTCACGCAGAACGTCATCGGAGACGTTCGGGATCTCGCGGGTGATCTCCTCCGGGCCCAGCTTGGTATCGCGAGCATCAATCTCGTGCTCCTCGATGTGGATCGAGGTGAGGATGTCCTCCTCCACGATGCGCTGGTTGAGGATGATGGCGTCCTCGTAGTTGTGGCCTTCCCACGGCATGAAGGCAACCAGCAGGTTGCGGCCGAGGGACATCTCACCGTTGTGGGTACCGGGGCCGTCGGCAAGCACCTGGCCTGCCTCCACGCGCTCACCCAGGGACACCAGCGGGGTCTGGTTGTAGTTGGTGTTCTGGTTGGTGCGCTCGAACTTGCGCAGCATGTAGGTATCGCGCTGGCCTTCGTCATCCATGATGGTGATGAGGTCCGCGGTGACGTTCTCCACCACGCCCGCCTTCGGGGTGATGATGAGGTCACCGGCGTCATAAGCTGCGCGCTGCTCCATACCGGTGCCCACGTACGGGGCCTCGGAGCGAACCAGCGGCACGGCCTGGCGCTGCATGTTCGCGCCCATGAGCGCACGGTTAGCATCGTCGTGCTCGAGGAACGGAATCATGGCGGTAGCCACGGAAACCATCTGGCGCGGGGAAACGTCGACGTAGTCAACGCCGGCGGCGTCGGTCACGCCGATATCGCCGTCCTTGAGGCGGACTTCGATGCGGTCGCCGGTCAGGGTGCCGTCGGCATCCTTCTCAACCTCTGCCTGCGCGATAGCGAAGCGATCCTCTTCATCGGCGGTGAGGTACTCCACCTGGTCGGTGACCTTGCCGTCCACAACCTTGCGGTACGGGGTCTCGATGAAGCCGAAAGCGTTGACGCGGGCGTAGGAAGCCAGCGAACCGATCAGGCCAATGTTCGGGCCTTCCGGAGTCTCAATCGGGCACATGCGGCCGTAGTGCGAGGCGTGAACGTCTCGCACCTCGATGCCGGCGCGCTCACGGGACAGACCGCCCGGGCCCAGCGCGGACAGACGGCGCTTGTGGGTCAGGCCGGACAGGGAGTTGTTCTGATCCATGAACTGCGAGAGCTGGGAGGTACCGAAGAACTCGCGGATGGCAGCAGAAACCGGGCGAACGTTGATCAGAGAGGTCGGGGTAATCGACTCTGCGTCCTGGGTGGTCATGCGCTCGCGGACGACGCGCTCCATGCGGGACAGGCCCACGCGGACCTGGTTCTGGATGAGCTCGCCGACGGTGCGCAGACGACGGTTACCAAAGTGGTCGATGTCGTCGGTGTGGATGGAGATCATCTCACCGTTCGGGGCCTTCATCTCACGCTCACCGGCGTGCAGGCGCACGAGGTACTCGAGGGTGACGGCAATGTCTTCCTCGGTCAGGGTCATCAGACCGTCGTGGTCTCCACCCAGGCCGAGCTTGCGGTTGACCTTGTAGCGGCCCACCTTGGCCAGGTCGTAGCGCTTCGCGCGGAAGAAGGAGTTATCCAGCAGTGCCTGCGCGAGGTCACGCGTGGGCTGCTCGCCCGGGCGCTGCTTGCGGTAGATCTCCAGCAGAGCCTCATCGGTGTTGGCCACGCCATCGGACTCGAGGGTGGACATCATGAGCTCAGAGAAACCGAAGCGCTCCTTGATCTGCTCCTCGGTCCAACCCAGGGCCTTAAGAAGCACGGTGACCGGCTGGCGGCGCTTACGGTCGATGCGCACGCCGACGGTGTCGCGCTTGTCGACGTCAAACTCGAGCCACGCACCGCGGGAAGGAATGACCTTCACGGAGTGCAGCGGGCGCTCGGTGGACTTGTCGATGGTCTGGTCGAAGTACACACCCGGGGAACGCACGAGCTGCGAGACGATAACGCGCTCGGTGCCGTTGACGATGAAGGTGCCCTTCTCGGTCATCATCGGGAAATCACCGATGAAGACGGTCTGGGACTTAATCTCCTGGGTGTCGTTGTTGATAAATTCTGCGGTGACGTACAGTGGCGCCGAGTAGTTGATGTCCTTCTCTTTGCACTCGTCCACGGTGTTCTTCACCGGCTCGAAGCGAGGCTCCGACAGGGACAGGGACATGTTGCCCGAGTAATCCTGGATCGGAGAAAGCTCCTCGAGGATATCCTCAAGGCCGCTCGTCACGCGTGCGTCTTCGCCGCGCTCTGCCTGCTCGCGCTCGCGCCACTCGGGGGTGCCGATGAGCCACGCGTAAGAATCGAGTTGTAGATCGAGGAGGCCCGGGACGGCGATAGGCTCGCTGATTTTAGCGAAGGAGTATCGCTTCGGGGCTCCAGGGATGTTGGCCACTGACTTGGTCTGGCGGGAGACTGCCAAGATGGGTCCTTCCAGTACCTCTGGCGGATTGCCTCCCCACCCTGGCCGGTGAGGTGCAAAACCGCTGGTAGATTTAGCATTCGGTCTGCTGTGGAATGACTGGGTTTAGAATGCACAAAATCACCTTGTCAAGTCGGTTTTACCATCACCGCTCGAAAGGCTAAATGTGCACTAAAGATCCAGATTCCAGCGCAACGAAATAGCCTATAGCATAATGGCGGCCTTGTAAAGGCGAAACGCGCCGCCGGCGTGTCGCTTCGGAGATCCGCACGCGCGGGCCTCTAGCACGCGCGGCTAGCGGGAGTGGCGGCTAGTGGGACGTCGGAAAGCGCCCAGCGCCCCGAGCAGCACCAGAAGCGCGCCGATTCCGACGCCGCCCCAGCGCACCCACTGCCCCACAGCGCTCCGCGGGAAGCGCTCGGCCTGCTGGAGCAGCTCCGCGCGGGATTCCTCAGAAGTCGCACCATTGAAGGCGAACTGCACCTCACGCTCGTTACCCTCGCGGTCGGCCCAGTAGTCCTTGATATCGACGTCCATGCCCACGACGAGTCCGGTGGCTTGATCCACGTAGAGGTCCCGGGTTGCGGCGTGGAAGAGGTAGCCCTGCTCGGTGGAGCCATCCTCGTTGCTCAGCGTGGTCGTCGTGCTGCCAGCATAGAGGGTAGCCACGTTGGTGGGCTCAATCTCCTGGCGGTAGCGGTAGACCGTGCGGCCGTCGATGTCGAGGGATTCTTCGAAGACGGCGTCGGCCGCCTTGCGCAGCACCGGGTCAAAGACCGGGTAGGTAGTCTGCTCGGCATCGGCGGGCAGCTTCAGCCAGTAGCCCTCGACGGGCACCTCCGCCGTGGGCGAGCCCATGGTGTGGGAGAGCGCCGCCAGGCCCGTGGCCTCACCGCTGAGGCGGTCAACGGGATAGTTCCACACGCGGGCAAAGCTCAAGTCCTCCACATTGCCCGTGCCGCCGCGGATGGCGGACTCCCCCACCCGCAGAGTCGCTGTCTCCTTGTCTGCTGGGTCCTGGATGTCCAGGTTGAGCTGATAAGTCATCGGCCCCTCATACTGCGTAACGCCCTCCGCGGATAGCTCCTGCGCGGTAGCGTTGTCATCCTGCAAAGTCCACGTCGTGTCCTCGATATCCAACGGCAGGCGCGGACTAAAGCTCAAGAAGCTCGACGCCGTCAGGCCGGCCGCGATCAGCGCAACGCCGAGGCCGAGCAGGAGGACGGAGAAGATGCGGGACTTGGGCAGCATGGTGGCTTATCCTACCGATTCGTTTGCTCAAAACACATTTCCCCGGAGGGTGCGTTTCACATTTACGCGGCATTGACGGGGGGCTAGAGGAGTGTTAAATAACCTAAACTAAGTGCTCCAGCTCACATTCAAGATCGCATCATGGGATTGGCAGTAATCAATGAAGAATGACCCCCAACGCAAGAACAGAGACTTCCGCCTCTACCTATGGTCAGACCTCGTGGCTCAGATAGCCGGGGTAGGAGCCGGGCTTGCTATTCCGGTGGTCACTCTACGCTTGAGCGATAGCCTTACCCTTGCCGGTCTGTATGGAACCATCACCGGAATAGCTGCACTGGCAGGCGGCATCATCGGAGGCTCTCTTGCGGATATGTGGCGCCGCAAGCCACTCATCATTGTGACCAACGCGCTGGCTGGGGTGCTCAACCTCGCGTTAGCGGGTCTCATCCTCTCCGGAAGCTTCTCCCCCATCGTCTTCGGTGCGCTACTCGGGAGCATGATGCTCTTTTACCGAATAGGCCAAGCTTGCTCCGACCCTTGCCTGCCCCAGCTCGTTGAGGAAGAACAACTCGCCGCCAAACAAGGGCTCATCCAAGCGCGTCTGCAATTTGCGGGACTCATCGGCCCCACTGTGGGCGGCGCACTTCTAGAAGTCAATGTGGCACTGCCCTTCGTTTTTGTCGGTCTGGCAAATTTCCTCACCATCGTCTTCTTCCTCTTCATCAGGGCTAACCTAGACCCCGCAAAGAAGGCAGAGAACAAGCTCCTACGCACAACCAAGGAAGGCTTAGCCATCGTGGCTCGCTCGCCCCTACTTCGCGGGCTCATTGCCATGCAAACACTGTCGAACTGTGCAATTAACGGCTCACTGTTCATGGCTGTCCTCATACTGGAGGAGGGGAACAACCCTGGATGGGTAACGGGACTAGCCCGCACGTCCATCGGCCTCATCGGGATTGTGGGTGCTTTGTCGACGGGTTGGATGCAAAAGAAGTTTTCCTTCGCAGCCCTTCAGGTAGGCACATGTGCCTGGGTTGCTGCATCAATCGCATGTGGTGCCCTGCTCAGCCCCAGCCTGTTGATGATCATCCCGCTAGGACTGTCCGTTCTTACAGCCCCAGCCGCCGGCGCGGTAACCTATGCCGCACTCCACAGGCTTATGGCCGAAGAAACATTTGGCCGAGTCACCAATATCCAAATGAGCACCGTCGTTTCACTCTCTAGTGTGTGGTCGACCCCTCTGGCCGCAATATCTCATCGCTGGACCTTGACCACTGGTTTGTGGGCAAATGCGCTCGCCGGGCTCCTCGCAATCGGGCCCGCCCTCATCTTTGTGCGCAGAGCCGATCGCGCCCTTGCGCAAGCAGACGCGAAGGAAAAAGAGAACTCCCCTAGCCACTCATGAGCGCAAGTCAACTGTTTCTATGAACGAGAGTCGCGGACCCATCAAAACGGGAACAACCCCGCACCGCGTACAAGCGGAACGGGGTTGTTGGTGCGCAGCGAGTGTGCTGCGCGGGAAAGCTGAGTAATTCAGGTGAATTACTTGAGCTCGACGGAAGCGCCAGCCTCTTCGAGCTTAGCCTTAGCAGCCTCAGCGTCGTCCTTGGAAGCACCCTCGAGGATAGCCTTCGGAGCACCCTCAACGAGCTCCTTAGCTTCCTTCAGGCCCAGGCCGGAGACGATCTCGCGGACAGCCTTAATAACGCCGATCTTCTTAGCGCCAGCGTCGGTCAGAACGACGTCGAACTCGGTCTTCTCTTCCTCAGCGGCACCGCCGGCAGCCGGGGCACCAGCAGCAACAGCAGCAACCGGAGCAGCGGCCTCAACGTCGAAGACCTCCTCGAACTCCTTGACGAACTCGGAGAGCTCGATGAGGGTCATTTCCTTGAAAGCTTCAATGAGCTCGTCCTTGGTGAGCTTAGCCATGATTGGCATCCTTTCTCATTGTTCCTAGCCGCACTAGGCAGCCAGATAAGTGTGTGTGTTTAAGTTGTGCGCCTGTAAGTGGCGTCTTAAGCTTCCGCAGCCTTCTTGTCCTGCAGGGCCGCAGCGGTGCGGACCATCTTGGTTGCAGGAGCGTTGAATACGGCGGCAGCCTTTGCCATAGAACCCTTCATGGCGCCAGCCAGCTTTGCGAGGGTGGTCTCGCGGTTGTCCAGCTTGGCGATGGCCTCAACCTGGTCGGCAGACAGAGCGTTGCCGTCCATGTAGCCACCCTTGATAACGAGTGCCTTGTTGTCATCAGCGAACTTGGTGATGACCTTCGCAGCATCCACTGCCTCGCCCTTGATGAACGCAATAGCGGTCGGGCCAGTCAGGTGCTCGTCAAGACCCTCGATGCCAGCTTCGTTGGCAGCGATCTTGAAAAGGGTGTTCTTGGCGACGGAGTACTCAACGTCAAAGCCGAGGTTGTTACGCAGCTCCTGGAGCTGACCCACGGTCAGGCCACGGTACTCGGTAAGCACGATGGAGTTTGCACCCTCGAGCTTCTCCTTCAGTGCCGCCAGGTCTGCGGTGTTCTTCGGGTTTGCCATTTTCTACTTCGCCTCCTTTCGAAACATCTCTTGTGTTTTCCGCCGGGGCCTTCCCCACTCCGCTTGCCCGATGGACAACCGAAATAACAAAAGCCCCGTGCAAGAGCACAGGGCGCGCGCGGAATTCCGCGCTTATTCGCAAAGTGTCTCCTGCGTGGGCCGCCCTCTAGGATGAGGAACCTTCGATCCGGATATCCGGATGACCGACGGTCTTCGGTGAACTTTGACTCGGCCTCAGCGGGCCGTTCAAACTTCGCTAGGTACTTTACAACCCGACCTGCCATAACTCCAAATCGCTCCGCTGAGAGCTTTCGACGCGGGTTCCTGTATGAACGTTGTCAGTCGCTGAGCACTCCGCGCGGAACGATGACGGGGGCGTCGCTGCGCGGGTCGTCCCAGATCTCGACGTCGATGCCATAGGCAGCCGCCAGCACTTCTTTCTTCAACGCCTGTTGAGGAGTTCCCTGCGCGATGACCTCGCCGTTGTTCATGACCACCATGGTGTCGGAGTACTGGCCGGCCAGCATGAGATCGTGCAACACGACGACGACCGTTTTCCCGGCATCGGCCTGTTTGCGCACGAGCTCTAAAACGCTGATGGCATGGGCTGGATCGAGGAAGGTTGTGGGTTCGTCGAGTAGCAGCACCGGCGTGTCCTGCGCCAAGGCCAGCGCTAGCCAGACCCGCTGGCGCTGGCCGCCCGAGAGCGCCGCGATGTCACGGTCGATGAAGTCAGTAATACCAGTCTCCACGCAGGCCTGTGCGATGATGTCGCGGTCCTTCGCGGACAGTCCCCGACCGCGGCCCAGGTGCGGGTAGCGGCCGCGCGCGACGAGCTCGCCCACCCGCAGCCCGTCCGGTGCCATCGGCTGCTGCGGAAGAAGCGCCACGTGGGCAGCTGCTTCTTTCGGGCTCATAGCGTGCACGTCTAGCTCGCCGATGTGCACGTTCCCCTGCCGTGGGCGAAGAATCTTAGACAAGGTCTTCAACAGCGTGGACTTGCCGCAGCCATTAGGCCCAATAAGCGTGGTGATTTCACCCGGGCGGGCCACCAAGTCAACGCCGGACAGGATGTCTTTCCCGTCCTTATAGCCGGCATGAATACCGGTAGCTGTAATTTCTCTGTCTTTCACAAGCTTTTTATCCTCTCCGCCGTGCGGCGTTCCACACCAAGATGACTAGGGCACAACCTCCGATGATGGAGGAGACAGCGCCCACGGGAGCGTCCATCGGCAACGTTCCAGCAATGACAGCGCACGCACTCAGCAAGGCGGCGCCAGCAGCGCACGAAACCAGCGGCACAGGCGTGGGCGTCCGGGCAACAATGCGCCCCACATGCGGGGCCAGAAGTGCAATGAAACCAATGGGACCGGCCACGGATACGGTCACCGCGCAGATACCCGTAGCTGCCACCAGCAGCAACGCGCGTGTTCGCGTGATGTTAACCCCGAGGGAAAGGGCCGAGAGATCATCATGCGCAAGGAGCGGCAGCTCCCGAGCACACCACAGGCCAAGAACCACGAAAGGAGTCAGCCCCACGAGCAGAGGAAGAATGACCTCCATCCGCACGAAACCCGTGGTTCCCGCCAGCCACAGCTGGGATTGCGCCGCGCGGAGGAGCTCGGCTGCGCGTAAGAGATACGCCACCAGCGCTTGGAACAGCAGGGAGAGCGCGATTCCGACGATGACGATGCGATTGCTCGTGCCGATTCCCCCAAGCGCCACCAGCAGGATGGCCGCTAGCACCGCACCCAACAGCGCGAGTCCGGCCCGCCACCAGAACATGGAGAGGCCGTCGGCAAGCAACGGCCGGGAGAATACCGTTCCGAGGACCACCATGACGGACGCGCCACCAGTCACGCCAAGGATGTCAGGCGAGGCCAGCGGATTGCGCGACATGGATTGCGTCCACGACCCCGCCAGTCCGAGCGCGGCACCCACGATGAGGGTCGCTAGCGCTACCGGCATGCGCAGATCCCAGACAACACGGATTTCGCTTCGGCTTCCGCCGCCGTTGAGGATCTCCAGGACCCGCCCCGGGCTCAAGTCCACGGGCCCTTGACCCAGCAGGAGGACATAGGAGCTTGCTGCGACCAGAACAAAGAAGCAGGTCGCTGCCCATATCCATGTCCGGCGCTGCCGCTCTTGGGAACGCAGATGCTTGGCGACGTCCCCCTTCACCCGCCCATTCATAGCTTGTGCTCCCCACGGTGTACGGCCCAAATGAGAAATGGTGCGCCAACAAAGGCCAAGACGATGGACATCTCCAGCTCAGAGGGGCCCGCGATGAGGCGGCCCAGAATATCTGCAGCGAGTACGGAGCAACCACCGAGCAATGCGGCAGGAGCAATCATCGCGGTAACTTCTGGCCCCGTGAACCGACGCAGCAGATGGGGGATAGCGAATCCGACGAAGGCAATGGGCCCCGTCGCCGCGGTAGCGCATCCCGCTAGGACAACGATGCTCAAGGCAGCACCGCGCCGCGCCAGCGTGGGAGAACCACCTAGAGCAACCGAGGATTCCTCCCCCATTGCCAGAAGATCGAGCGGGCGCGCGACACGTGCGGCGATGATAAACCCGATGAACAATCCGGCACCCCCGATGGCGACGTCTTCTGGGCCGCGCCCAAACGTGGAGCCAATGGTCCACCGGCGCATGCTGTCGAGGACATCCGTGGAGTACAGGCCGATCAACATGGCGCTAGAGCTCAAGGCAGCAGCAACACCTGCGCCGACCAAGACCAGCGTCAGGGGATCCTGAAACCTGCGGGACACACCCAGCACTAATGCTGTGGCCAGGCCGGCGCCTACGAGGGCGAGCGCTGTCCGCATCCCGGTTGAGGTGGCGACACCTAGCGCCGTCCCGAGGGCAACCAGGAACGAAGCTCCCGCGGTGATACCGATGAAGCCCGGATCCGCCAAGGGGTTTCTAGTCCAGGACTGGGCGATTACACCCGATACCGCGATTGCTGCTCCCGCGAAGTAGGCCACGAACGTGCGGGGGATACGCAAATCCCACACGATGTTCTCGATATCTGCTTCGCCTCCGCGGAGGAGGGCAGACACCAGATCCGGCAACGGAATAGCCCTCGAGCCAACCGCCAATGAGCACAGCAAAAGGAGGAAGGTCGACACAACCAGGGCCGTGGTGAGCAGTGCGCGGCTTCTCCCCCGCGAATCCAGTGCGTCTGCCTTGCCACGGCGTTGCGGGTACGCAACGCCGTGGATAGCGTCAGCCTTCCTCGGTAGTGCGAGCACTTAGAGCTGCTCTTCGAACTTGTTGACGGCCCACGGGATCGTCAGCGGGTTCGGCACGCTCATCGCATTGCCGGTGTCCGTGTCGAGGTAGCGGACGCGTCCATCCTTGACCACGTCCAGGCCTTGGAATGTGGAATCCTTCTTCAGCTCATCGACCGCACCGTTGTAATCCAAGACGAACAGATAGTCCACATTGTTGAGCTGGGAGTAGTTTTCCGGGGCATAGTCCACGAAGAAGCTGGAACCATCACCCTGCAGTTCCTTGGGGATCTCAAAGCCGAGGTCTTCGATGAACTGGCCACGGCCGTCTTCTGCCGTGTAGAGGCCCAGCTTCCCGTCATAGGGCATGAGGATGGCTGCGCGCTTGCCCTGCAGCTCCGGGTGGGAGTCCTTGAACTGCTCAAAGGCGCCCTCTGCTTGGTCAATGAGCTTCTCCCCCTCCTCTTCCTTATCCACGGCAGAGGCGATGGTCTTGACTTGCTCATCCCAGGGGATCTGCCAGTCCTCGAAACCTTCGGGCTTCACGGTCAGCGGGGCGATATCCTCGAGGGATTTCTTCGCCTCCTGATCCACTGCCTGGTTCACGGCGATGATCTGTGTGGGGTCCGAGGCAGTGACCTGCTCTAGAACCTCGGCCGTGAAACCGGAGGCGGTGTTATAGATCACCTCGGGCTGGGCATCTCCCAAAAGCTCCTTCGCCCATGGGCCAACTCCGGAGGGATCACCATCCCCTTTCGCACCCCAGGGGGCCACAGCAACCGGAGTGATTCCGAGTGCCAGCACGGTATCGGCATCACCGAGCCCCAGGCTGGCAACGCGCACCTCCTCAGCACTGTCCGCACCCGCGCTGTCCTCGCCACTTCCGCGGGAGCACCCCGCTAAAGCAATCGCTGCCGCTGAGACAATAGCGAGCACGGTTTTCGCGCGCCGGTGGATAGCAACCATGGAATAAACCTTTCCTTCAACGGGAACGAGCAGGCAAGCATTCGCACCCCTAAATTATTTGAGGCTAGCCTAACATGTACGTTATGATGGTTTCAAATTTGGCCTCTACCTAGGATCAATTCCCTTGACGCATCACCGCTTATTGCCCGTCACCCTCACCGGGAACACCCGCCTCAAGCCGCGGCTGCACCGTTTAACTTTTCACTCGCCGGCTTTTAGTGACTACCCCTTAGCCGGGCCTGACGAGTATTTTGGGCTCCTCATGCCCCAAGACGAGCAGGATTTTTCGCCCTTCCCGGTCGACGATACCAATGTTCGTGCCGCCGTCACCCGATTGCCCGACGACATTCGCCCAGCATTGCGCTGGTACACAATTCGCAAGCTCAACCAAGAAGCGTGCACCATCGATGTCGACGTGGTGACCCATGGCGATAATGGCCCGGGCTCACGCTGGATCCTCAATGCCCAACCCGGGGATACCGCCGGAATATATACCGGGCAAGCACTGTGGCAGGCCCCTAGGAAGTCACAACTGTTACTCGCGGATGCCTCTGCTCTACCGGCGCTGTGGCACATCCTCGAGCACTACGAAGCCTTCTCACCGGAAACCTTGGGTGCAGTCGACGTCGTTGCCATGATCACAGACGACGCTGAAGTTGAAGACGGCTTGGAGGAGACGTGGCGCGGCAAGGTCCGCTCACTCACCATGGTCCTGGCTCCACATGACGAACACTGCACACGCGCCAGACAACTTCTCGGCTCCCGTTTCACCGCGGATACAGCGCCGGATTCGGTGTGGGTATCCGGCGAAGGGGACCTGGCCAAAGCAGTGCGCTCGATAGCCGTGCATGACTGGGGTGTGCCGCGCGAAGACGTCATCTGGTCCGTGTACTGGATGAAGGGCAAGCCGCGGCCTTAAAGCGGACTTCGCACGCATCTAATCCTTTTAACCGGCAGCGGATAGCCGGTGAATAACTCGGTGCGCTGCCACATGGTTCCCATCAGAAGGTTTCCGTCAGGAGGTTTCAGTCAGAAGGTTCACCTGCCCCCAAACGAACCTTCTTCGCTCCTCCATATGGTTTGTTTGCCCCCAAGAAAACCTTTTGACTAGAACCATCTACATCCAGCGTCCGCGTTTGCCCTAGGCCTGATGCATCTCCGCTTAAGTCCACGGCGTGGAGTACCTGACTTGGGTTACACAGTACAACGCGGGCCCCGGTGAAATCCGGAACCCGCGTTGTAAGGGGTCTTGTTTATCAGGCGGTTTCTCACGCCGCCCGCCCTGCAAGACTCAGGGTGTTCTCTCTATCTCTCATGCGCCTCTCTCAAACGCACAAGAATTAGTATGCAGCACTTTCCTTGAAAGGCCATCGTACTTAGCTGCCAATTACCTGTCAGAAAGATATCCGGCCGTGACCTGCATAAACAAAAGAGAGAAAGCGCGAAAAAGGCCCCAGCTCATCCAAGAGCCGGGGCCTAAAATTCGTTTACACAGACAACACTAGTCGGTGTAGTTCTTCTCCACGGAAGCATCGACCGGGATGCCCGGGCCGGAGGTAGTGGAGATGGTGATCTTCTTGGCATAGATGCCCTTAGCGGAGGACGGCTTCAGGCGAATGATCTCGTCGTACAGCGCGCCGTAGTTCTCAGCCAGCTTCTCAGCGTCGAAGGAAGCCTTGCCGATGATGGCGTGCAGGTTGGAAGCCTTGTCCACGCGGAAGGAAATCTTGCCGCCCTTGACGTCAGCAACAGCCTTGGTCACATCGGCGGTCACGGTGCCGGTCTTCGGGTTCGGCATGAGACCACGCGGGCCCAGGACGCGGGCAACGCGGCCGACCTTGGCCATCTGGTCCGGGGTAGCGATAGCAACGTCGAAGTCGATGTTGCCGTCGTTGATGGCAGCGATCAGCTCTTCGGTGCCCACGATGTCGGCGCCAGCAGCCTTCGCAGCCTCAGCGTTGTCGCCCTCAGCGAAGACGGCCACGCGGACGTCCTTACCGGTGCCGTGCGGCAGGGAAACGGTACCGCGAACCAGCTGGTCAGCCTTACGCGGGTCAACGCCCAGACGGAAGACAACGTCAACGGTAGCGTCGAAGTTCTTGGAGGAGGTCTCCTTGGCCAGCTTGGCGGCCTCGATCGGACGGTACTGGCGGGAGCGGTCTACCAGCTCAGCGGCAGCCTTGAATGCCTTGGACTTGGTGCTCATAAGTGCAATTCCTTTTCTTGGATTGATGTGGTGATAGCGGGCCGAAGCTGGCCCTGCCACGCGCGACACAGAACGTATCGCGCATTAAATCGAATTTTTACTTAGCCGGGGCGCCGTCAACGGTGATGCCCATGGAGCGAGCGGTACCAGCGATGATGCGGGCGCCGTTCTCGATGTCACGAGCGTTGAGGTCCTCGAACTTGGTCTGTGCAATCTCCTTGCACTGATCCCAGGTCACGGAGCCAACCTTGTCGGTGTGCGGAACGCCGGAGCCCTTCTTGATGCCAGCGGCCTTGAGCAGAAGCTTCGCTGCCGGCGGGGTCTTCAGCTTGAAGTCGAAGGAGCGGTCCTCGTAGACGGTGATTTCCACCGGCACGACGTTGCCGCGCTGGGACTCGGTCGCAGCGTTGTAGGCCTTGCAGAACTCCATGATGTTGACGCCGTGGGCACCGAGTGCCGGGCCGACCGGCGGAGCCGGGTTAGCAGCGCCTGCCTCGATCTGGAGCTTGATCAGGCCAGTGACCTTCTTCTTGGGAGCCATCGAATTACCTCTTTCCTGTGGTACCGGGATGCCGCCACGATGAATAACAGCGCCCCGTCCGGATGCTCACGCATTGTGGGCCACCGGAGGATGAACGTTTCAAGATGCGCAAAAGCGCACGGCGTTCAAGTTTAGAACACCGTGCGCCCAGCTCAAAATCGCTTTTTAGGAGATGCGCTCGATTTCCGTCGGGGACAGCTCCACCGGGGTCTCGCGGCCAAAGATGGACACCAGGCCCTGCATCTTGCCGGTCTCCGGATCGATTTCGGAGATGGTGGCAGACACGGAGGCCAGCGGACCAGACAGGATGGTGACGGCCTCGCCCACCTCGAAGTCGTGCGCGTAGGCCTTGGCGGCCTCCTTCTCCGGCATAGCCACGACCTGCTCGCCTTCGGAATCTGCTGCGGAAGCTTCTGGAGAGACCGTCGGATCGTTCGGCATGAGGAACTTAGCCACGTCGCGGATCTTGACCGGGGTGGCGTTACCTTCGTTGCCCACGAAGGAGGTCACGCCCGGGGTATCGCGAACGACGGACCAGGCAGCGTCGTTAAGCTCCATGCGCACCAGCACGTAGCCCGGCAGCAGCTTGCGCTTAACTACCTTCTTCTTGCCGTCCTTCTTTTCAATGGCCTGTTCGACCGGGACGACAACCTCGAAGATGGAGTCCTCCACCTCAAGGGTCTGAGCACGCATATCGAGGTTGGTCTTTACCTTGTTCTCGTAGCCGGAGTAGCACTGGATGATGTACCACTGGCCAGGCTGCTTCTTCAGCTCGCGGGTAAAGGCGCGCAGGCGGGACTTGTACTCAGCGTCGGCTGCTGCGGCAGCGTCCGCGCCAGCGCTTGCCGACGCCTCCCCTGCACCCTCACCTTCAGCCTCAGCCTCGTCCGAGCCGCCACCGAGAGCGGCTTCGGCGGCCTTGGTGGCAGCTTCCTTCTCGGCGGCTTCCTTCTCCTCTGCGGAGAGTTCCTCCTGCGGCTGCTGGACCTCCTCGGTAGCCTCGACCGCTTCAGCGGCCTGTTCCTGGACGTTATCGATCATGGCCTGCTCAAGGGAAGTGCCAGTGTTTTCTTCGCTCATTGTCTGCTACTCCAAATTGGTATTTATTCTTCTAGTCCCCACCAGGGTACTCGGCCGGACTAGGGCAAAAAGTATCCCGCCGTTTCCCCTAGTCGAGCTAGCGGGAAGGCGGCGGGATGAAAGTATGTAATTAGTTTACTAAGGCGCGAGGATTGCTTCAACTCCGAGACCGGTCAGCGCGTCCACACCCCACACCAGAGCGGTGAGGACGATAAGGAAGGCGAAGGTCACCAGAACGTACTGAACCATTTCCTTGCCGGTCGGCCAGACAACCTTCTTGAGCTCGGAGGCAACCTCACCCGGGAAGGAGCCGACGGATCCGCCGAAGGAATCTTCCTTCTTGTCCTCGACGCGCACAACACGCTTGTCAGTGTAGGAGCCGGTAGAGGTGGTCGCTGCGCCAGAGAGCTGACGCTTGCCGGTTGGGCGCGGAGCCCCGGTGCTCGGCTGCTTTTCATCGCTCACGGCGATTCCCTCCTTGGAAGTGATGTGGCAGGGGCGACAGGACTCGAACCTGCAACCTACGGTTTTGGAGACCGTTGCGCTACCAATTGCGCCACGCCCCTCTGCGTGCCCTTTTGGGACAACGCACAACCCTACCAGAACGATGATTCCCCATGGAAACCACGTGCCGTATAAGGCTGGGAGTCGGTAGTGAAAAAGCGCCCGTATGCGGGCGCTTTTCTTTCCCGGTAGCGATGGCGAGAATTGAACTCGCGACACAGCGATTATGAGTCGCTTGCTCTACCACTGAGCTACACCGCCATATTCACCTTCTGAAAGCTTCCAGAAACATGAATGGAGCCCCCTGACAGAATCGAACTGTCGACCTTTTCCTTACCATGGAAACGCTCTGCCGACTGAGCTAAGGGGGCACAGCCTCTTTGAGTCACGGATTATCTCCGCTGTGCTCTCGTTGAAGCCTTGAAAAGATTAACCCGAAACGCTTAAACAACACAAATCGCCAGTACAGAACAGGTTTTTGAGGGTCTTTATACGCGCATAGATTCATCCACAGCGAGCTTTACTACGCCGCAGAATCTGCAGACCCCAGCGCTCATAGCTCAACCCTCGCTATTGTTGACGTATCAGGTATTTTTTAGCCGGTAGAGAGGACCGACATGGCTGACAGCGCTCAGAAGGATACGCACAAGGACTGGGCCGGCGATGCCCAGAACGCTTCGACGGACGGTGAATTCAAGCGGGATACGAACTACATCGGTGACCGCATCCTCGCCTCAGTCACCGGTGACAATCCACAGCCCTCCGCGAGTGGCAGTGGCGAGACTTTGGACTGGCCGGTGCAGCCCCACCGCTACCGCCTCATCGCAGCGCGCGCCTGCCCGTGGGCACACCGCGCGGTCATCGTCCGCCGCTTGATGGGGCTGGAGGATGCCATCTCCTTAGGCCTGGCGGGCCCAACCCACGATAAGCGCTCCTGGACATTCGATCTCGACCCGGGTGGGCTCGACCCCGTCCTTCAGATCCTCCGCCTGCAGGATGCGTATTTCGCACGCTTCCCGGACTATCCGCGGGGCATCACGGTGCCAGCCATCGTGGAAGAATCCAGCGGCAAGGTCGTGACCAACGATTTCAACTCCATGGTGCGGGACTTCCAGACCGAGTGGACCGAGTACCAGCGAGAAGGAGCGCCCAACCTGCTGCCGCCGGCCGAGCAGCAGGAGGAGATGGAAGAAATCAACGACTTCATCTTCAGGAAGTTCAATAACGGCGTGTACCGCGCAGGGTTCTCCGCATCCCAAGAGGCTTACGAAGAGGCCTATGCGGATGTCTTTGAGGTCCTCGATTGGTTGGAAGAGCGACTAGCCCACCGCCGGTTCATCATGGGTGAGCACATCACTGAGACCGATATCCGGGCATACACCACCCTGATCCGCTTTGATGCCGTCTACCACGGCCACTTCAAGACGAACCGGAACAAAATCAGCGAGATGCCGAATGTCTACGGCTACCTGCGCGAACTCTTCCAGACCCCGGGCTTCGGCGATACCACCGACTTCACGGAGATCAAGCAGCACTACTACATCGTCCACCGCGAAATTAATCCCACCCAAATCGTGCCGGCCGGTCCGGATCTGTCTGGGTTGGCCCAGCCTCACGGCCGCGATCATCTGCCGGGTGCACCATTCGCCGAAGGCACCACCCTGCCGGGGCCGTTGCCTGAGGCCGAGCGGCTGAAGAATCCCACGGATTTCCAGCGATAGCAATGAGAAAATCCCGCAGACGCATCTTTGCGTCTGCGGGATTCATTTTGTGCCAGGTAGAAGATTCGAACTTCTGAAGGCAATGCCGGCGGATTTACAGTCCGCTCCCTTTGGCCGCTCGGGCAACCTGGCATGCACTCTTGAGTGCGGTTATGTACTTTACTATGAACTCCCGCCTAACATGCAAATCGCCAGGCAGGAGGGGCTTTTAACCCACGCGCTGAACGGTATAGTCCGCCAGCTGGCGCAGGGCCTCACTAGCCGTACACTCCGGCAGCAGGGAGAGCTGGTCTTCCACCACACGGAGGTACGCGTTGACGTCGGCCAGCGCCTTATCGCGGCCACCCGACTGCCACAGCAGCTCGATGGCGCGCTGTACGGAGGCGTCGTCTTCAAGCGGGCCCGTCAGCAGCGCGCGCAGCTCATCGCCGACCTCGCCTTCCTCCTCCAAGGCATAGAGCACCGGCAGGGTGAACACACCCTCACGCAGGTCCGTGCCCGGGGTTTTCCCGGATTCTTCGGAGTCAGAGAAGATGTCGATGACATCGTCGACGATCTGGAAGATCATGCCCACGGCCGCGCCGATCTGGCGGAGAGCCTCACACTGCTCCGGGCCCGCACCCGCGTGGTAGGCACCCAGGTAGCCGGCGGAGGCAATGAGCACCGCGGTCTTTTCCCGGATCACCGCCGTGTAGTGCTCCACGGCATTGGCTTCGCCAGCACCAATGGTTTCCCGCATCTGCCCAGTGACGAGCTCCTCGAAGGTCTCCGCAAAATGCTCCACTGTGTGGGTGTCCAGCTGGCTCATCAGCCGCGAGGCGTGCGCGAGCAATGCATCGCCCGCCAGAATGGCCACCGAGTTGGTCCACCGGAAGTTCGCGGAATCCACGCCGCGGCGGCGGTCCGCCTCATCCATGACATCGTCGTGGTAGAGCGTGGCCACGTGGACCATTTCCACGACGGTTGCTGCCTTAACCACCTCAGGGGATTGCGAGCGTTCACCAAACTCGGAGGCCAGCAACGCCATCATCGGGCGGAAACGCTTGCCCCCGGCCAGGGAGAGGTGGCGCACCTTGTCTTTAATGAAGTCCTGCCCGCGGTCGAGCTCCGTATTCAGCAGGTCCTCTACAGCAGCCATCCCGGCGTTGATACGCTCGGTGAGCTGCGCATCCCCCAAGTCCACGTGCTTGGCGTGAGTTTGGCCGTGTGACATTAAACGTGTTCCTTTAAGCTCAAAAATCCTAGTGTTTACTTACCGTAGCCCATGGCACGGCCCTCAACACACTTGTGGCCACTATCCCGTGCAATGATAGTCCCCATGTCGGAGCAGATCGATTCCACCCTTGTTGACGTCGCCATCGTAGGTGCCGGGCCCGCCGGCGCTGCCGCCGCTATCCACGCCGCACGCGCCGGCCATGAGACGCTGCTTGTCGACGCCTCCCCCTTCCCCCGCGACAAGACCTGCGGCGATGGACTGACCCCGCGCGCCATGCACCAGTTGGAGCTCCTCGGCATCGAGGTCAACGCGTCCTACCGCAACCGCGGGCTCAAGCTACACGGCTTCGGCGGCACCGTGACCGCTCCGTGGCCTGAGGCCTACCCCTCGCACGAAGGCACGGCGCTGCCGCGCTATGAATTCGACGCGCTGCTGGTTGACGCCGCCCGAGACGTCGGCGCGCAGCTTATAACCGGCACGGCAACGCAGCCGGAGCTGGACGGCAACCGGCTGGTCGAGTTCTCCGTCGGCAAGCGCCGCGTGCGCGCCCGGTGGGTCATCGTGGCCGACGGCGTGCGCTCGACATTTGGCAAGCAGTTGGGCCGCACCTGGCACCGCGAGGAGGTCTATGGCATTGCTGCACGCGCTTATGCCGATTCACCGCAGGACGGCGAGGAATGGATGCACTCCCACGTTGAGCTCAAGGACCCCGAGGGCGTGGTGCAGCCGGGCTATGGCTGGATCTTTCCGCTGGGCCAGGGGGTCAATATCGGCTTGGGCGCGCTCTCTACGGCCGCCCGCCCGGCCCGCCTCAACACGAAGAAGGCGCTGGATTTCTACGCTGAGCAGCAGCGTTCGGAATGGGGTCTGGGCGAGCTGCGCAACGTCACCTCGGCGATGCTGCCCATGGGTGGTGCGGTGTCTGGAGTTGCCGGCGCGAACTGGATGCTCATCGGTGACGCTGCGGCCTGCGTTAATCCGCTCAACGGCGAGGGCATCGACTATGGCTTGGAAACGGCGGCGCTCGCCGTGGAGATGCTCGGCACCAAGGACCTCACCTTGGCGTGGCCAGACCGGCTACGCGCCGAGTATGGCGAGGCCTTCCTACTTGCCCGCACCGCCGCGCGCCTGCTGACCTACCCACAATTCCTGCCGCTGGCCGGACCTGTGGCCATGCGTGGGCCGGTGGGCCGCATGCTCATGCCGGCCGCAGCGCGCCTCATGGGCAACCTCATCACCGACGAGGACAAGGATCTGCTTGCCCGCGCCTGGCGGCTGGCCGGCGGGGCGGTCTCCGCGTTGCGCCGCGATACTCCCCTTTGGTCCTGAGCCCTTTGGCCTTAGGGCCCCTAGGCGGGCTTCACTGCGGAGTGCAGCGCCACGATGCCGAAGGTCAGGTTGCGCCAGCCTGCTTGTTCCCAGCCGTTGCGGTTAATGGCAGCGGCCAGTTCGTGCTGCTCCGGCCACGCACGGATGGACTCTGCGAGGTAGATATAGGCCTCCGGGTTGGAGGAGACCACCTTGGCAATCGGCGGCAGCAAGCGGGTCAGGTATTCCTTGTAGACGGTGCCGAAGACCGGGATGACCGGCTTGGAAAATTCCGCTACTGCCAGGCGCCCGCCGGGTTTGGTCACGCGCGCCATCTCCCGCAGGCCCAGCTCGAAGTCGTGGATATTGCGCAAGCCATAGGAAATGGTCACCGCGTCAAAAGTGTTATCCGCAAAGGGTAGGCGCATTCCATCGCCGGCCACCTTGGGTACATCGCGCTCCGCGCCAGCTGCAAGCATGCCGAGGGAAAAGTCACAGGCCACGCACCACGCGCCGGACTTGGACAGCTCTTCCGTCGAGACGGCCGTTCCGGCAGCCAAGTCGAGGACCTTCTCCCCCGGCTTCAGGTTGAGCCGCTCGCGGGTCAGCCGGCGCCAGCGTGCATCCTGACCAAAGGACAGCACCGTGTTGGTGATGTCGCATTTCTTGCCCACCGCGTCAAACATGCGCGCGACATCGAAGGGCTTCTTCTCCAGATCTGCCTTAGACACAAGCGCCTAGTTTAGGCGACGCGCGCTCCCAGAGCGCGGGCGGCCCAACGCGGCAGCTCCGGACGCTGGCCCAAAATGGTCAGCGGGACCTCACGGACATTCTCCAAAACCTCGTCGTAGTAGCCCAGCAGCTGCTCGCACAACGCCGGCCAGGTCTTGGAGGCAATCGACTTCCGGGCGTTCTCCCGCAACTCCTGGTGAATCTCCGGGTTGAGCAGCGCGTCCACCGCATTGGGGAGGTCCTCGACGAACGTTGAAACGTCGAGAAGCAGCCCGTTATAGCCCTCCTCGATGAGGTCCACCGGGCCGCCCGCGCGGGGGCCGATGGTGGGCACGCCCGAGGCCTGAGCCTCCTGGATAGCCTGGCAGAAGGTCTCGAACTCGCCGGCGTGCACGAAAATGTCGAGGCTTGCATATGCGGCTGCGAGCTCCTCGCCACCCAGCGCCCCGGTAAAGACCGCCTCCGGCAGCTGCGCCTCCAGCAGCGGGCGCTCTGGGCCATCACCCACAATCACGAGCTGGATATCCTCACGATCATTGAGCGCGGAAAGGCGGTGCACGCCTTTTTCCGCGGCCAACCGGCCCACGAAGCCGACGATCTTCTTGCTTCCTGTGGGATCCCACTCGCGGCGCAGCGCCTCCGAGCGCTTCGAGGGGTGGAAGCGCTCCGAATCCACGCCGCGGCCCCAGTGACGCACGTTCTTGATGTGGTGCTTCTCCAAGTCGGCGATGGTCAGTGAGGAGGGCGCGAGAGTCATTTGGCACGCATTGTGGATGGTGCGCAGCCACTCCCACACCCCATAGGCCAGCGCGGAGGCGTGGTACTTGGTGGCAAAGCCTGCCACATCAGTCTGGTACAACGCCACGGCCGGAATACGTTGTTGGCGGGCGGAAAAGGCCCCCGCAGCGCCCAGCACGAAGGGACTGGCCAGGTGGATGATGTCCGGCTTGAATTCTCGTAGCGCCTCATCCACAGCGGAGGTGGGAACGCCGACTGGGAGCGAATCCACTAACGGCACGCGCACGGTGGGCACGCGCACGATGGTGAACCCGAGGTAATCAGGGATCTCCTCCTGTCCATCCCGAGCGCCGGGGGCGATGACGATGGCCTCGTGGCCGTGCTCGTGGAGGTGCTCGAGGACACGCAGCACGGAGTTGGTCACTCCATTGACGTTAGGCAAGAAGGATTCCGCGACGATGGCAACACGCATGCGCCCCATCATTCCTTTCCTGAGTGCTCGGTTGGTAAAGCACGTGCTAAATTCCGGTTAATTTTCCCGCTTGCCCACCACAAGGCACCCGCTAACAGGGTAGCGACGGCTGCCGAAGACAGCGCCGGAATGATGGACAGGGTCCATTCGCGGCCTTCTACCTTGACCAAGTCCGGGTTGCTTTTGGCGTAGAGCACCCAGACCTGCTGGCCTTCCCCTAGCCCGGTGGGATAAAGCAGCCCGGTGGGTGGGGTGTGGTAGATACCTTCGGCATCCTGGAAATCCACGAAGGTGCGCAAGGTGCCGACATCCGTCACCGTGGCCAGGGCGCGCCCGGGGTTGGCGTTGATGGTGCGGTCGTTCAAGAAAGGGCCGATGACCATTCCCGCCATGCCCACTAATGCCGCGGCATACAGCACCAGGATCAGCTGGCGTACCCGGCGCCGCGGCATTTACTGGCCTACCTTGGCGTTCAGCGCCTCCTGCAGCGCGCGGCGCGAGGACCGGGTGGTATGCGCCTCCACGACGGTGACGCCGGTGGAGTATTCCTTGAGCTCTGCGAGAACATCGAGAAGCTCCTGCGCCGAGCTCACCTCTCGGTGCTCAGCGCCGCAAGCCTCCGCCAGCTTGGCGACGCCCACCCCATGCGGCGTTCCAAACGCCTTCTCGAAGGAGGGGCGCAGGGGCTCGCGGCCTTGCTCGAGCACCTCGAAGATGCCGCCGCCGTCGTCGTTTGAAACGACGACGGTGAGGTTCTCCGGGCGCGGATTGTCCTCGGGGAGGATGAGGGAGGTGGCGTCGTGCAGGAAGGTGACATCCCCCATGAGCGCCACGGTGCGCGGGGCGCGGGGTGCGTCGGCCTCGCGGGACTGAGCGGCCAGCGCAATACCGATGGCCTGCGCGACGGTGCCGTCGATGCCGGCAGCCCCGCGCGGCGAGTAGGTCTCGACCCCGTCGAAGGGCAGGCCGATAAAGGAAGCATCCCGCACCGCATTGGAGGCGCCCAGGACGAGGGTGTCGCCGACGGCGAGGGTGTCCCCCACCGCGGCGGCGACGTGGAGGCCGGTAAAGCCGATCTCGGGCTTGGTGGCGTCCTCACCGGTGGTCTCCGCCAAGACCTCACGAACACCGTCGGCCGCCATCTGGGCCGCGCCTTCGCAGATTTTCATCCACTCGCGGGTGGGCGCGCCGCTGATTTTGACGGTGGTTCCCAACTGCGCGGACTCACCGCGCGGGTTGGTGAAGTCCTCCGTGCGGGACAGGCAGATGAGGTCGATATCGGGATCACTGAGCAGTGCCAGAACTCCGCGGTGCAGGGTGGGGTGGCCCACGACGATGACCTGGTCCACCTTGGTGTTGACCACGTAGTCATTGGCGGACACCTGAGCGCGGCGGAAGAGGTGGGCCGCAGCCGGGTGCACCGGGTGATAGGGCGCGGGTGCCGTGGGCTCGGCGATGGTGGGGACGTCCTCCAGCCCATCTACTTCCCAGGCTTCGTCGCCCGCGATGACAAGGGTGTTGCGGCTGAGATCGACGGCCACCTCGCCGTGGTTGGACCAGCGCGGGGTACGAGCGCGGTGCTGCGTACGATCCGTCGGGGTACCGGGCAGCTCCTCCCCTACCAGCGGGGCATCGAGGGCCACGTTGATGTGCACCTGGCGATCATTCAGGAAGCGCTCGGCGACGCGCGGGATATCACCCGTGGTCTCCACCTGGGTAGTCTCCGCATACACACCGAAGATGCCGGGCTGCTCAATAGTCTGGGAGGCCCCCGTGCCCACCAAGCGGGCGGGGCGGTCCGCGCTGATGACGGCCAGCGGGGTATGCGAGTAATGCGCCTCCACCATCGCGGGCAAAGCGTTGGCCACCGCGGTACCGGAGGTCATGACGATGCCTACGTGCCGGCGCTGGACGCGGGCGAGGCCGAGGGCAGCGAAGGCAGCGGAGCGCTCATCGAGGCGGGGATGCACGCGAATATCGCTGCGCGCGAGCAGCGCCAGAGACAGCGGCGCGTTGCGTGAGCCGGGGCAGAGGACGACGTCGGTGAGGTGCCGCGAGAGCTGAGCTGCTAGTGCTTCAGCCAGCTGCATCGACTCCGGCTGCGAAGACTCCGCGGGCTGTGTTTTAGGCGTATTAGGCATTCTCTGCACCGCCCGCACCGGGCTCACCGTTGCCCGACTCTAATTCACCGAAGAGATCGTTGAGCAAGCTCTCTAGGTCAGATCCGCCTTGATCCAGCTGATCTTGGATGCTCGGGGGCAGCTCCGTCGGGACCTCCGGCGGCAGCTCAGTAGGAATCTCAGTGGGGAGGCGATCCCACGGAGATTCCTTCGTGGTGGTCACCGTAGTGGGGACTTCGGTGGTCACGGTCTCGGTGACCGGTTCCGGGGCGGGTTTGTTGGCATCTGCGGCCGCACCGCGCCAGAGGAAGAACAGCACGCCGGCGAAAACGACGGCGATAGCGGCGATGGCCGCGAAGACATAGGACAGGGCTCCCCCGCCCTTCTTCGGCTCCTCCACCTGGTAGCTCGACGGAACCGGGTCATACTGCGGCTGCTGATAGTTCTGGTCATAGCCCTGCTGATAGGACTGGCCGAAAGCCTGCGTGTTCTGGGAACCGGGCTCCGGGAAGTGCTGTTGGGGACGCTGTGGCGGCTGCTGCTGGGGCGCGCCGAACTGGCGGGTTTCGTTCTCACCGTTGACGCGGCCGAACTGCCGCGTCTCGTTGTCGCCGTTGTTGTTGGTCATGGGATTTACCTTATCGTGCACCCGCGCCACTTAGCCCCCGGCCGGGGGGCGTCTCCCCCGCCGCGACCTGAGCCGGTGTGCCATCCGCCACGACCTGTCCGCCCTCCGCGCCTGAGCCCGGGCCCATCTCGATGACGCGGTCAGCGCCAGCGATGAGGTGGCGGTCGTGGTCTGCCACCACGACGCTATGCGAGGCATCCACCAGCGAGTGCAGCTCAGTAATGAGCAGGTCAATATCGGCCGGGTGCAGGCCCACAGTGGGCTCATCCAGCAGGTAGACGGTATGGCCCCGGTGCGAATTGCGGGAGCGCTGAAGCTCCGTGGCGAGCTTGATGCGCTGTGCCTCACCGCCGGAGAGCTCCGGTGCACCCTGGCCTAGGCGCAGGTAACCCAGACCTACCGCTTCCAGGGTTTGCAGCGCGTGGAGGATCGGCGCTTCATCTGCAAAGACCTCTAGGGCTTCTTCCACCGTGAGGTCCAGGATGTCCGCGATGGTCCGGCCCTGCCAGCGGATGGACAAGGTGTCATCGTTATAACGCTGTCCCTGGCAGTCTGGGCACTGGGTATAGGAGCCGGGCAGGAAGACCAGTTCGACCTCGATCTGGCCGGCGCCGCCGCAGGTATGGCACTGGCCTTGCTTGACGTTGTAAGAAAAGCGCGAGACCGTCCATTTCTTCTTCTTGGCCTCCGGCGTGGCGGCGAAGAGCTTGCGGACATTGTCGAAGAGGTTGGTGTACGTCGCCACCGTGGAGCGCGGGGTTCGGCCGATCGGCTTTTGGGTAATGGAGACCACGCGCTTGACCTGCTCCGGGCACTCCGGCCCCGTGAGCGTGTCATGGAGTGCGGCCAACAGTGTGGATTTACCGGAACCCGAGAGCCCAGTAATAGCCGTGAACTGGCCAAGCCCAAAGTCCACGTCGAGGCCGTCGATGGTGTGCGAGTGCACCTGGCGCAGCGCGATATCCCCGTGAGCCGAGCGCGCTTCGGCCTTGGGCGTGGGGCGCGGGCGGGCCAAGGCACGCGCAGTCGGGGTATCGGCGGAGTCCGCGGCCGCAATGTAGTCAGCAACAGGACCCGAGTACACCACCTGGCCGCCGCGCTCACCGGCGAGCGGGCCGACGTCCACGATCCAATCGGCGTGCTTGACCAGCTCCATATCGTGCTCCACCAGCAGCACCGAATTGCCCTCCGCGATGAAGCGACGGCACATGTCGAGCACCGCGCCCCGCTCCACCGGATGCAAGCCCGCAGAGGGCTCATCCAGGACATAGGTCACGCCATAGAGCCCGGAGCGCAGCTGCGCTGCCAGGCGCAGGCGCTGCACCTCACCGCCCGAGAGCGTGTCCGTCGGCCTATCCAGGCTGAGGTGCCCAAGTCCGAGTTCCAAGGCCGATTCGAAAGCCGGCAGGAGGGCCTTGAGGAGCAGGTCCTCAGCGTCATTCGGTTGCGGTTTCTGGGCTTTGAGGAGCTCGAAGGTTTCGCTGAGCGGGAGGGCATTGAAACGGTCGATAGGCAGCCCGGCATAGGTCACCTTGAGCGCCTTCGCCGTCAGCCGCCGCCCATCGCAAACATCGCAGCGGCGGGTTTCCATGAAACTCAAGACGCGGGCGCGAAGCGTATCCGACTTCGTCTCCGCATAAGTCTTGGTCAGGTAGCTAGCCACGGAGCGCCACGTGCCCTCGTAGTTGCGCTGGATCTGATCCGCCCCGCGGTGCGGCTTGACGGTTACTACCGGGCGTTCCTCAGTGAAGAGGATCCACTCGCGGTCCTTCTTCGGCAGCTGCTCCCACGGCGAGTCCAGGTCATAGCCCAGCTCCTGGAGGATGTCGTGGAAATTCTTGCCCGCCCAGGCCCCGGGCCAGGCGGCAATCGCCCCATCCTCGATGCTCAAGCTGGGGTCCGGCACCATGGAGGCCTCCGTGGGCTCATGCACCACGCCGGTGCCCTGGCACTCCGGGCACATGCCCTCCGGGGTATTGGGTGAAAAGGAATCGGAGTACAGGCCCTCCGGGTTGTCACCGCAGCGCGAGTAGAGCAGACGCACGGAATTGGACATGGCGGAGATCGTGCCCACCGTGGAGCGCGCGCTGCTTGCCGACGCCGACTGCTGCAACGCCACCGTCGGCGGCAGCCCCTCGATGCGGCCGACCTGCGGGTCCACCGCTGAGGCGATGAGGCGGCGGGCGAAAGGCGCGACGGACTCCAGATAGCGGCGCTGCCCTTCGCCATGAATGGTGCCGAAGGCAAGAGAGGACTTGCCGGAGCCGGACACCCCGGTCACGGCCACGAGCTGGCCGCGCGGGAGGTCCACGTCGACGTTGCGAAGGTTGTGCAGGTGCGCGTCTCTCACGGAAATGGTCATGCCCGCCAGCCTACGCTGCACCCCGGACATGGACCGTGAGCTGTATTTTTAAAGGTGCGGCCAGCACTGGCGCACACGCTCGAACCACCAGTCGCGCCGCGCCGCCGGTGCCGCCAGTGCGCTGAGGCGATCCGGGGCGGGGGCGAGGGCTTCGGCGCGCAAGAAACCGTCGACAAGCTCGCGTGGCTCCGTCACGTCCTCCAGGAACAGCGACCCCGTGGCCAGCCCCGCGGCGGCCGGGGTGACGTCGATGTCCTCGTCGTCATAGATCTGCGGCAGTGCCGCCACCGCGGCCAAGCCCATCGAGATGCCCACCGAGGTGTCCAGGGCGGAGGCCACCGTGATGTCCATGTGGCGCTCGCGCAGGTGGGAGGCCACCTCGAGCACCTTACGCACACCACCCAGCGGCGCGGGCTTGACCACGGCGACGTCCGCCGCCTGCAATTCCGCCACACGGTAGGGGTCGCTGACCTTGCGGATGGACTCATCTGCCGCCACACGCACGAAAATCCCGGCGCGCATGAGCTGGGTGCGCACCTCCTTGAGCTCCTCCACGGTCTGGCACGGCTGCTCCATGTAATCCAGCGGCATCATTTCCTTTGCCGCTGTAACAGCTTCTTCGACGCTCCATCCACAGTTGGCGTCGACACGCAGAACCGGCACGCGGCCCTGAGCTTCGATATGGGCGCGGACGGCAGCCACGCGGGTGATGTCATCCTCCAAGCTCTGCCCTTTCTCCGCCACCTTGATCTTGAAGGTGCGGCAACCGGGGTAGCGCGCCATGACCTCGGGCACCTGCTCGGCGGGGACCGCGGGGATAGTGCCGTTGACTTCTACCCACTCGCGCACGGGTGTCGGAAAGCCCTCGTAAGCCGCCTCCAGTCCGGCGGCGAGCCAGCGGGCGGATTCCTCCGCCCCGTACTCCAGGAAGGGGGCGAACTCGCCCCAACCCGCGGGGCCGTCGATAAGCAGCGCCTCCCGGGTAGTAATGCCGCGGAATTTCACGGCGAGTGGAAGGGATACCACGTGGGCGCGGTCGAGGACGTCATCAATATGCATGAGGTTCATCGTACGTGTGGGGGGCTCAGCGCGACACCTGTCATAGCCGGTGTTAGGTTATAACGGTAAGTGGATATAACCAGAAGAAGGATCCTCAGATGCTTTACCTTCTCATCGCACTGCTGGCCATCGCCGCAGTTGTCTATCTCATCTATAAGAAAGTCCACGCCGCGGCCTCCATCTTCGCCGTTGGCGTAATCCTGCTCATGCTCGCCGCTCTCACCGGGCGCGCGAACTTCCGCACCACCGAAATCGAAGCCACGGGCAATGCCTTCTATGACCAGCTGCTCGTCGTGGATGCGCTATTCAAAGCACGCTTCTCCGGCATCGGCATGGCGATTATGGTGCTCTTCGGCTTCGTGTCCTATATGCGGCACATTGGTGCTGATGCCAAGACGGTCGTGGTGCTCTCCTCACCGCTCAAGCGCTTCAAAGGCTCCTACTGGCTGGTTCCAGTGGGCTTCATCTTGGGCACGCTGCTCTCGCTGGTGATCCCCTCGGCTGCAGCGCTATCCCTATTGCTCGTGGCCACGCTCCTGCCGGCACTCATCGCCGCGGGCCTGACACCCCTGACCGTGGGCGCCATCGTGGTGACCTCCTCCACCATCGTGCCCACGCCGCTTGAGGCCGGCCTCATTCAGGGCGCCGATCTCACCAACATGACGCCAACCGAGTTCGTCTACGGCGCCGTCGCCTACGCCACGGTGCCCACGCTCCTCATCACGGCCTTCGTACACATGTGGTGGCAACGCCACTGCGACAAGGTGGATGCCCGCAAGGCCGAAAGCTCCGGTGAGGTCAGCGCCGATTCGATGCACGATGACGCTACCGAGGAAGCCATCGCCCGCGCAGCCTCCCTGCCGGGTTACTACGCCGTGCTCCCGCTCATGCCGTTGCTGCTCATCATTATCTCCGCCATTCTTAACCGTTTGGGTGTCATCCCCTTTGAGGGCGGCATCCTCCCGGTGACCGTGGTCTCCCTGTTCATCGCGATGATCATCGAGTCCATCCGCAAGCGCACCGTCACCGGTGCTGTGGATTCCATCTCCAGCTTCTTCAAGGGCATGGGCGAAGGTGCTGCGGGCGTCGTGGCCCTGCTGGTGGCTGCTGCTGTCCTGGTGGAGGGTATTACGCAGATGGGTGTCATCGACATGCTCATCGACGCCGCCGAGGGCTCCTCCGGCGCCGCCGTCCTCATCGTCCTCGTCTTCGTCGCTGCCACCGCCGCGATGGCCGCACTCACCGGTTCCGGTACCGCGCCCTACTTCGCCTTCTCTGAGGTGGTGCCCAACCTGGCTTCGCAGACCTCCATCCACGCCCCGCAGATGCTCACCGCCATCTGGGGTACCTCCAACCTGATGCGCCAGGTCTCCCCGGTCAACGCCGCGGTGCTCATTGTCTCCGGCGCTATCAAGGTCAACCCCATCCAACTGGTCAAGCGCACCTCCGTGCCCATGATCGTGGCGACGGTGCTCAACACGCTGTTTGCGTTCATGTTTATTGGGTAGCGGTTTCCGCCCGGGCTCACCGGTGCTCGCTGAGCCCGCGGTACGTTTTGGTAAATAAGGTCCCCCAAATCCGAAAAACTGCGGGCATATTTACGAAAACGTACCAACCAACCGTGCACGACGTACACAACGATCAAATAAGGCCCCAGATCATCGAAGTTTTGGGGCCCTATTTGTTAGAACCGTCACGGCTCTAAGGCGGAGCCTACTGACTGCCGTACAATTGCCCAGACAATGAATCCCATTAAGGGCAAAAGGAGGAACCATGCTACTGGCTGAAGCCTTGGCCGAGCGTGCCCAGGCGCAGGAGCGCCTCAACTCGCTGAGTGACCGCCTCGCGGCGACGGTCCGCATTCAGGAAGGCGATGAACCGGATGAGAACCCCACGGATCTCCTCCGCGAACTCGAGGGCGTGACCAAGCGCATCGACGAGCTCGTCATCGCCATCAACGCTACGAACACGGCTACCGCTTTCGACGATGAGATCACGCTCATGGAAGCGCTGGCGCTGCGTGATGGTCTGCTGCGCAAGCGACGCATCTACCAGGGATTGGCAGAGCGTGCGGGTGCGCGCCACGACCGTTACTCCCGCTCAGAGATCAAGTTCGTGGCCACGGTGCCCGTGCCGAAGCTGCGCGAGCGCGCCGACGATCTGGCCCGCCAGTACCGCGAGCTAGATACCCGTATCCAGCAGCTAAACTGGAATACGGAACTGATAACTAAATAAGGTCTGCCGCTAGTTGTGCCGCATTCTTGCGGCGCTTTCGCTTTGTGTCGCATTTTTGCGGCACGTCATGTCGCGCGCCACGCGCGCGACGGTAGCCCACACTTTTCGCAGCGAGCGCACCCCTTCTGGGCAGGGAAAAGTCCAGTGCTTCTCAGGCGCCTTCGTAGCGCAAGAAGGCAGGGAGGTTCGATTCCGTCCCACTGTATGGTGTACCGCGCTGGTACGGAGTACACGTGCACATTGACGGGGATAATCCCGCAGTATTGTTTATTGTTTATCACCGCCGCGCTGGGCGGAGAGTGTAGGTGAGGGTTGGGAATGGGGACTATACTTCCGGCACACCGCTTTCCAATTAAGCTTGTGTGCCATGAGCGAGCAGAAGAACTACAGCACCGATAATCCGTTCAAGCCGGAGCTCTGGCGCCCCGTCGAGGGCTTTGAGGACCTCACGGATATCACCTACCACCGGCTCATCAGCGATGAGCCGAAGCCCAAGCGGAAAGACGGCATCGTCCGCATCGCCTTCGACCGCCCGGAGGTGCGCAACGCGTTTCGCCCCCACACGGTGGATGAGCTCTACCGCGCGCTGGACCACGCGCGCCGCACGCCGGATGTCGGCACGGTGTTGCTGACCGGTAACGGACCTTCCCAGAAGGACGGCGGCTGGGCATTTTGCTCCGGCGGTGACCAGCGCATCCGCGGCCGCTCCGGGTACCGCTATGCCACGGAGCACGCGCATGATGACGCGACTGCCGACGAATCCACCGTCGACACCGCCCGCGAAAAAGTTGAGGGCGGCCGCCTGCACATCCTGGAGGTCCAACGCCTCATCCGCACCATGCCCAAGGTGGTCATCGCCGTGGTCAACGGCTGGGCCGCCGGCGGCGGACACTCCCTGCACGTGGTGTGCGATATGACCATTGCCTCCCGCCAGGAAGCCCGCTTCAAGCAGACCGACGCCGACGTCGGCTCCTTCGACGCCGGCTATGGCTCGGCCTACCTGGCCAAGATGGTGGGCCAGAAGTACGCCCGCGAGATCTTCTTCCTGGGCCGCACCTACGACGCACAGCGCATGTACGAGATGGGCGCGGTCAACGAGGTAGTTGACCACGCCGAGCTGGAGGACGCCGCCATCCAGATGGGGCGCGAAATCAACATGAAGTCCCCCACCGCCCAGCGCATGCTCAAGTTCGCCTTCAACCTCACCGATGATGGCCTCATGGGCCAGCAGGTCTTCGCGGGTGAGGCCACCCGCTTGGCCTACATGACCGACGAGGCTGTCGAGGGCAAGGAATCCTTCCTGGAAAAGCGCGAGCCCAACTGGGATGACTTCCCGTACTACTACTAACCGTCAGTCCACGAGGAGAACCCACAGTGCTCTACTTCGCCATCGCCCTCGCGGCCATCGCGCTGGTTGCCGTCATTGCATCTCGCGTGTGGATGCTGCGCCACATCAAGCAGGCCCAAAGGGACGGTGAGCGCCCCTTCGACCAGGAGGACGAGCTCATCAACCCTTACGAACACCGCGGGCGGTAACCTAGCTAACCGTGACCATCCTCTCCCCTCTGCCTGTCAATCCACATGACCCCGCCGCCATCCTGCCTGATCTGGAAGCGGCCATCGCAGGACAAGCCACCTTCCTGCCCGTCCCGGCGGAGGACTGCACCCGCGCGCAGCTCCTGCGCAACCACATGCGCGCAGGAGAACCCATTAACTCCTCCATCGCGCTGGTCGTGGCCACCTCTGGGTCCACGGGCACACCGAAGGGCGCGCAACTCACGGCTGCCAACTTGGTCTCCAGCGCCGATGCCACGCACCGGGCTCTCGGCGGCACCGGCCAGTGGCTGCTAGCCATGCCTGCCTCCCACATCGCGGGCATCCAGGTATTGGTGCGCTCCCTCGTCGCGGGCGTGGAGCCGCTCTGCCTTGACCTGTCGGAAGGTTTTTCCATCCCCAATTTCGCCCGCGCCGCGCACGAGCTGGCCGCCACTGGGGATCGCTCATACACGGGACTGACCCCCATGCAGCTGGCCAAGGCCATGGATTCGCTAGAAGGAATCGAGGCCCTGCGCACCTTTGATGCCATCCTCGTCGGAGGTGCTGCCACCCACCCGCAACTGTTGGAGTCAGCGAAGAAGCTGCGCATCACCATCGTCACCACCTACGGTTCCTCAGAGACTTCCGGCGGCTGCGTCTACAACGGCCGTCCCCTCGATAGCGCGCGCGTGCGCATCGGCGACGAGGGGCGCATTTACCTCGGCGGGCCCATGATTGCGCAGGGCTACCGAAACGTGGACTCAGATGCCTTCATGGTCGATGAATCCGGCACCTCGTGGTTTGCTACCTCCGACGCCGGCGCGCTTCACGACGGCCACCTCACCATCACCGGGCGCCTCGACAACATCCTGAACACCGGCGGGCTCAAGCTCCACCCGGAGCAGCTCGAGCAGCACATCCTGCGCGTGCCGGGAGTGGAAGGAGTGTGCGTGGTCGGCATCCCCCACCCACGCTTGGGGCAGATGATCGTTGCCGCCTATACCGGATGGGCGGATGTCGGCGATATCCTCGTGGCTCTCGATGACGTTGGCCTTCCCCGGTGGCACATCCCCAAGGATTTCAAGCGCCTGCCTGAACTCCCCACCACCGGTCCCGGCAAGGTTGACCGCCTCGCCGTCGCCCGCATGTGGGACAGCTAAGCCTCCGCTTCGCCAAAGCTGCGTACGGCAATGCCGCGCGCAGCGGATTCCCCGAGGGGGAAGTGTGAACCTTCATCGACGGCAACCTCGAGCACACCCGCAACCGAAGGGGCAACGACGGTCAATTCTACTCCCGGCCGCACTCCATATTTATCCAGGTAGCGCAAAAATTCGCCATCAGCGTCAGTGACCTGCTCCACGGTGACGGGGGTCTGCGCGGGGACGTCGATAAGCGTAATGCGCGAGACCGGCTCGGCAGTGCCATCCGGGGCAGGTATGGGATCACCATGCGGATCGCGGGCGGGGTTGCCCAGGAAAGAATCAAGACGTTCAACGAGCCTGTCGGACGTCGCGTGCTCTAGCATTTCTGCCTCATCGTGCACCTCATCCCAGGTATAGCCCAGAGTGCGCACGAGGAAGGTTTCCAGGAGCCGATGCCGGCGCACCATTGCCACAGCCAGCCGCCGGCCTTCCTCAACAAGCCGAACACCGAAGTAGCGTTCGTGTTCCACCAGCCCCTTCGCGGCCAGGCGCTTGACCGCCTCCGACGTGGTGGGCAGCTTCTGCCCCGCCGCTTTAGCTAGGTCCCCCAGCGGCATCGCGGTATTAGCGCCCTCTTTCTCCTCATAGGTCCAGAGGATCTTGAGGTAATCCTGGGTGCGTTCGGGCAGCTCACTGATGTGCATACCCCCATCGTAGTTCAGCCTATTGCTTCCAACGGTTTCAGCACTTATGCTCTTTCAAGTTCAATCCATTGAACATCGACATTCACTTTTAATAAGAGAGGTTTCCCGTGAAGAAACTTATTGCGCTTCCCCTCGCTTCCCTCGTGGTCGCAAGCACGCTGAGCGCCTGCACCAGCAGCGACTCCACCGAAGCCCAGAACGATAACCTGACGATCTTCGCCACGACCGGTTACTTGGCTGATGCGGCCGCCAATATCGCCCCGGACGCCGACATCACCACCATGGTCGGCCCCGGCGGCGATCCACACACCTACCAGCCCACCACGCGCGATATTGAAAAGATGCAGGATGCCGACCTCGTCCTCTGGAATGGCCTTCACCTCGAGGCGCAAATGGTGGACCAGCTCTCCTCCCTCGGTGAGAAGCAGCTAGCTGTCGGCGAACAGCTCGATACTGCTGACCTTCTGCCGTGGCCCGAGCAAGGTGACAAGGGCGAAAAACTCTACGACCCGCACATCTGGAATAGCCCCGAGCTGTGGAGCCAGGTCGTCGATCACATCGGCACCAAACTCGGCGAAATCGACTCTGACAATGCCGAAGACTATGCCGCGGCCGCCGATGAATATGAAGACAAGATTGCAGCCGCGCATGACAAAGCGGCTAAGGAACTCGAAAACGCCTCCCCGCGCGTCCTCATCACCGGCCATGACGCCTTCAACTACTTCGGCAAGACCTTCGACTTTGAAGTCCAAGCCACCGACTTCGTGACCACCGAAGCCACCAAGTCCGCCACTGAGATCTCCGAGCTCGCGGATACGATCGCGGAGAAGAAGGTCCCCGTTATCTTCCAAGATAACCAGGCGAACCCACAGGCCATCACTTCTCTCAAGGAAGCCGTAGAAACCCGCAACTGGACAGTCACCATCTCGGATGAAGAGCTCTTTGCCGATACCCTCGGCCCGGAAGCCCCAACCGATACCTACCTCGGAGCCTTCGAACATAACGCTAGCGCCGTGGCGAAAGCACTAAGCTAATGCTCAGCGTAGGAAACCTCACCGCCGGCTATCCCCGCACGCCGGTGCTTCACGACGCCTCCTTCACCCTCACCCCCGCGACTATCACCGGGCTGGTGGGTGCGAACGGGTCGGGAAAGTCTACTCTGGTCCGCACGCTGGTAGGGCTCCTTCCGCCTCTAGCCTGCGGGTCGATGACCTTCGATGGCGTCGATCTGGCACATTTTCGGCAGCGTCTCGGATATATGCCACAACATGCGGATATCGACTGGAATTACCCTGCCACCGCCTTCGACATCGCCCTGATGGGCCGCACCGCCGGGCTGCGCTGGTGGCAGTGGCCCAGCCGCGCTGACAAAGACGCCGCTCACGCCGCGCTTTCCCGCACCGGAATGCAGGCACACGCGCAGCTGCCGATTTCCGCCCTGTCTGGTGGTCAGCGCCAGCGCGTGTTGTTGGCGCGCACGCTCGTTAGCGAGCCGGAATTCATCATCCTCGACGAGCCCTTCGCTGGTGTCGATGCCGCGAGTCAGCGCGCCATCATGGATGTACTCAAGGAACTGCGCGAGAACGGCGTGACCATCCTGCTGGTGCATCACAACCTGGCGGAGGTCGCCGACTTTTGCGATGAGGTCCTCATGGTCGGCCACGGCCGGCTCATTGCTGCTGGCCCCACCGAGCAGGTACTTACCGAGTCCGCCATTGCCGACATGTTTTCCCTGCCATCATGAACCCACTCGAGCTTCTTCAGAACTACACCTATACCCAGGCACTCCTGGGCACCGTGCTCATCGGTGGCTGCGCTGGCGCGCTAGGCCCACTGGTATATGTTCGCCGCACCAGCCTGCTGGCCGATGCCATCTCGCATTCTTCCCTGCCTGGACTGCTCACCGCCTTCCTCGTGGCCACCGCCATTGGCTGGGACGGGCGAAATGTCTGGCTTCTTTCTTGCGGCGCCCTGCTCACCGGAACCCTCGCGGTGGGGTGCATTCACCTCATCCCGCGGTTAACTCCCCTGGGGCAAACCACTGCGATGGCGGCCACGCTAACCACATTTTTCTCGGTGGGAATGCTGCTCATGCAGTATATTTCCCGCCGACCATTGCCTGGCAAGGCCGGAATCCAGGATTATTTGCTGGGAAATGCCTCCACGCTCACTCGCGCGGATGTACGGTCCACACTCATCATCGGTGGCTGCGTGCTGCTTTTTCTTTTCCTCATTCACACCCGGCAGGCCGCAGTCACTTTTGATTCAAGTTTTGCCCAGGTAGCCGGCATCCGCACCTCGTTCCTCAACGCGGCTAGTTTCTTCGCCCTCACCGCCATCACGGTGCTCGGCGTCAAAGTCGTCGGCGTAGTGCTCATGGTCGCCGTGGTCATCAGCCCTGCCGCCGCTGCCCGCCCCTGGACCACGCGCTTGCTACCTTTCATCGCGCTCTCCGGGTTCTTCGGCGCGGCCACCGCTGCTCTCGGCTGCTATGTCTCCATTGCGCACGGCCCGCTGCCCACCGGTCCGGTCATCGTCCTGGCTCAGGCGGCGCTCGTCACTATCAGCCTCACCAGTAGAAAGCTCGCCTCATGACCCTCGCCGCGACCGCTTGTCTCCTTGCCGTTCTGACGGCCTTGGCCTGTGCTATCCCCGGCACCTTTGTTGTCCTCAAAGGCCAGGCCATGCTTATCGACGGCATCGGCCATGCCGTCCTTCCCGGAATTGCCGTCGGCTACCTCTTTACCGCAGATCTAGATTCACCCATCTTGCTCGTTACCGCGGCCGCTGGCGCCTTGGTGGTGGCGTTGGGAACTGACGCACTACAGCGCAGCCCGCTGGTGACTGCTGATTCCGCCCTCGGATTGGTCTTTCCCGCCCTGTTTGCCGCCGGAGTCATCCTGATTTCTACGCACATGAGCCACGTGCACCTTGATGTCCACGCCGTTCTCGTCGGTGATCTCAACCTCGCGGCCTTCTCCAATCCCAACTATTGCTACATCATGGCCGCAGTGCTGGGTATCAATGCTCTCTTCCTCGCCCTTACACTGCCGCGTTTATCCGCCACGACTTTTGACGCCGATTTTTGTGCCGCACGCGGGGTGCCCACGCGCGTTCTTCACATCATATTTATGACCGTGGTTGCCTGCACCGCCACCGCCGCCTTTCACGCTGCCGGTGCCATGCTGGTCATCGCTCTCATGGTATTCCCGACGATGACCGCGCGGCTGCTTACTCAGCGCGTGCCCACGCTGGTGTTGACCGCCTGTGGCGTTGCCGCTATCAGCGCGGTCGTGGGATTTTGGGTTGCCTATGTCCTTGACGCGGCTACCTCTGCCGCAATGACAGTCACCAATGCCGTTATTTTCGTTGCAGTGCTCATCATCTACCGCTTTCGCCAACGCACCAGCTCATTGCCGCAGCACACCACACCAGTGGCACAATAGTGAGCATGTCTGCCTTTTCCGCCACTCCTGCCGATTGGCTCCAGGGTGCTCGCCCGCACACCTGGGCCAATGCCTTTGCTCCCGTTATCGCTGGTACCGGTGCCGCTGCCGCGGCCCACGGCCTGCACTGGGGCCGGGCGTTGCTGGCGCTCATCGTGGCCTGGGCGCTTATCATCGGCGTGAATTACGCCAACGATTACTCCGATGGCATCCGCGGCACCGATGATGACCGCACCGGCCCCCAGCGGCTTACCGGGGGCGGGCTGGCCAAACCGCAACACGTCAAGTTCGCCGCCTTCGCCTCCTTCGGCGTGGCGGCTATCGCGGGCATCTCACTCTCCCTAGCTGCCAACGCCGCCTCGTTCATCCTCGTCGGCGCCGTGTGTATCGCCGGTGCCTGGTTCTACACCGGTGGCAAGAACCCCTACGGCTACCGCGGGTTCGGGGAAATCGCCGTTTTCGTGTTCTTCGGACTCGTCGCGGTCCTAGGTACCGAGTACACACAGGCCGGCCGCATCACGTGGACAGGCCTTGCCTTAGCCGTGGGTATCGGCGGTATGAGTGCGGCGGTAAACCTGGCCAATAACATCCCGGACATCCCCTCCGATAAGGCCACCGGCAAGATCACTTTGGCGGTGCGCCTGGGTGATAAAAAGTCCCGCACGCTATTCATGACCCTCTTGCTGCTGCCGGTACTACTCACCATCGGCCTAGCCTTCGATTCCTGGGCCGCGCTCGCTTCGCTGCTCTACTTCCCTCTCGCGCTGGGTGCTATCCGCACCGTCAACCGCGGCGCACGCGGCCCGAAACTCATCCCAGTACTTGGCATGGCCGGCCGCGCGATGCTGGTGTGGGCGGTTATCAACGCTGTAGCGCTGGCTCTGGTTTAACCACCGATTTAGCGGCCAGCCAGCTCCTCTTGGACCCACTTCTTGTGGGCCTTGCGCTGCGCGGAGTACTCCGCCAGCGTCTGAGTGGCTTCCATGCGCCACGTGGAGAAGATCAGCATGGACAGCGGCAGCGCCACAAACAACGCCAACAGGGCGGAGACCAGCAGCGGAAAGGTCCCGAGAACCGCCATGGCCAGCAGCTGAATCACCGCGGTGAGCACAATGAACAGCACCACGCGGGCAGCCCCGTACTTCCACAAAGCGACGCGGGAGCGGCGCTTGAGCGCCGGGTCCGGCTGGGGCGGTTCGGAGTTCTGGGAGGCGTTGGTGGTGTTTTCTGTCTGACTCATAATTCTCACTTTTGCTTTGCGGGCATTCCGTAGAATACAACGCATGGGTCGATTGATACTACTACTCTTGTTTGTCCTCGCGGCGGTCCTCGTATGGAAGGCCTTTGGTCCGTCGAGTTGGAATAAGAAGGTGCAGCAGACACAGCAGCCGCAGCGCCCCGCAATCAAGGGCCCAGACGATGACGAAGAGTTCCTGTGGAACCTAGAGAAGCAGCGCTTCAAAGAGCGCCGCGCCAGGGAGCGGGAGGCAGAGCGCCAAGAAGAAGAGCGCCGCCGTCGCTCACAGGGTTCACAAGGTTCCCAGAAACCCAAGGCCCCCGAGGACAAAGACAATAAAGCCGACGAAGCCTAAGCCTTCGGCTCGAAGGTCATCTCAAGGCCGAGGGCCTCAGCCACCGCAATCACCTTTTCCCAGCGCACGCCAGAGCCGCCGTGCTCGATGGTGTGCAGCGTGGAGCGCGAAATCCCGGCCTTCTCAGCCAGCTCCTGCTGCAAGATACCGAGTTCTCGGCGGCGCTGCGCAAAGCCCTCACCGAGAGCGATGAGCTGCGGGTTATCGCCCGCCGGCTTGCCCTGTTTGTGCCGCGGCTTAGGGGTATCCGCCATTTAGTTCAGCCCCGCATAGGAGTGCAGGCCGGAGACAACCATGTTGATGAAGAACAGGTTGAAGATCATGAGCAGCATCGCCGCGATGTTGATATACGGCGCGGCCTTGCGGAAGGCCGGCGTCGCGCGGGCGTGCAGGTAGGCGGCGTAGAGGATCCAGGTGGCGAAGGATACGGTCTCCTTCGGGTCCCAGCCCCAGTAGCGTCCCCATGTGGACTCGGCCCAAATAGCGCCCAGTACAATACCCAGGCCCAGAGTCGGCAGCGTCACCACGCCCAAGCGGTAGGCCAAGCGGTCCAACTTCTTAGCAGAAGGAAGCGGGCGGGCAAGCGCACCAAAGAAACCGGACTCACTGCCCTTCGGCTGGAACTCACGCAGCACGCTGAGCAAAGAAGCGATACCGGAGACCACGCCGATGGACGCACCCAACGAGACCACAGTGACGTGGATGGGCAGCCAGTGAGACTGGAGTGCCGGAACCACCGGAGCGGATTCCGCATAGAGCTTGGTGGAGCCGTAGAACATCAGCGCCAGAATCGGCGTGAGCAGCCACGGCCACAGAGTGCGCCATTCCTTGCGCTGCATGGCGATGGTCGCCACCACCATGGCGCCGGCGGTCACCATGAGCACGTACTCGTAGAGGTTGCCAAACGGGAAACGCCCCGTGGCCAGGCCGCGCAGCACAATGGCCGCCAAGTGTAAGGCGATACCCAACCACAGGAGCATCTGCGTCATGCCGCCGAGCTTGTCGGCGTTCTCCCGCTTCTTCGACAGATCCGCGTCTAGGTCAGCATCGGGGCCAGTGCTGGCTGTCGGGGGGACGTCGCCAAGCGCGGCACTGTCTGCCGAGGCCCCCACGCTAGCGAGTTCGCGCTGCTGCGCCACAGCAGTCGTGCGGGAGCGCATCGCCTCGATGATGCTGTGCATCCGGCCGTAGTAGACCAGGGACAACACCAAGGCGAGAGCATAAACGACGAACGCGGTTTGCACCGCGATGTCGGAAAAGTTGGACAGATTTTGATCAACCTGCATGAGTGGGAAACCTTGCCTTCACAATCGTGCCTACACCGTGCTTCACGCACGAGGCTGCATGAGCGGAGAGATTTATGGTGCTCATCAGAGTACCCCCCTTCAGCGGGAGTATCCAACTTTTGACGGATAGCTTTCTCACCTTTAGTCGGCGGAGTAGAGTTCGTCCTCCTCCACCTCATCGGGATCCGGCAGTTCCAGGAGCTCGCGGTGAAGCTCATGGAATTCCTCAGACCAGCCCGCGCGGTCGGTGCGGGCAAGACCGCCCATCTCAATATCGGTGCCACCATTGGCCCCCGGCCGGATGCGCACCCACACGCGGCGGCGCTTGATCACCAGCGAGCCAACCAGGGATACCAGCATGACCAGCGCGGACACGAGAACCCAGCTCTGGAAGGGGTCATAGGAAACCTGGTAGTTCGCAAACTCGGAGGCACCGTCGAAGGTGATCTTCGTGCCGTCGTCCAGCGTGACCGATTCACCCTGGTTCAGGTTGACGCGGTCGATCTTCTGCAGCTGGCCCGTGTGGACCAGGTTGGAATCGAGGGAGAAGAGGGACTGCGGGGTACCCGTGTCCAGGCCGGCATCGCCGCGGTAGATATCGATAGCCACGGCCGGATCCAGCATCGCCGGGTAGGAAGACTGCAACAGCTTGCCGCTCTCGCCGGACCACTCGGCGGTCGGGGCAAACAGGCCCTGGATGGCGATCTGGTTCTGGCGGCGCTCAAACAGGTCCGGGTACATGCCCGCCGGCGGGTCGAAGCGCATCACTCCCGACGAGAGGAAGAACGTGGTGTCAGTGGGCTGAAATTGGATGGTCTGCGTGCGCTTCTCACCGTTAGGCCACTCCACCGTCATGGTCGGCGCAAAACCGTGGCCCTGCAGGTAAACGCGGTTTTTGTCAATGCGCAGCGGGTGATTGACCTGCAGCTGGTAGTCCTCCCAGGTCTCCGGGTCCGTGAAGATGTCGTCGCCGGCGGCATAGGACACGTTCGAGGTGAACATCTCCGCCTGGCCATTGGGCAGGTAGTCCGCGGTGAAGTCGTGGGCCAAGAAGCAGAAGGGGTGCAGGCCGGTGCCGTCGAATAGCGGGCCGGCGCGGAAGGAGTCATAGACGGAGGTGGAGGTGTTGCAGAACTCCGTGGATTGCGCCTGCTCTTGGGTCTGCCCCTGGGAGTTCTTCTCCGTGACCACGATGACCTGTCCCTCGTAGTGCACCAGGCGCCCGGCTGCCATGGTGAGCAAGATTGCCACCAACGCGATGTGGAAGATGAGGTTGCACAGCTCGCGGGCATAGCCGCGCTCCGCGGAGAAGGATTGCGCACCCGCGCGGTCCTTCTCGGGCGAGACCTCGGAGACCCGCCACTTCTTCAGCATGGTTGTGGTGGCCGCTGCGATCTCCTCCGGGGACTTTTCCGAATGCCCGGTGGCGTTGAGCGGCATCTTTTCCAGATACTTCGGCGCGCGCGTCGGCGGTGTGCGGTAGGCCTTGTAGTGATCCCAGGAGCGCGGGATGATGCAGCCCACCAGAGAAATCATGAGCAGGACGTAGATGGCCTGGAACCAGACGGAGGAGAAGACGTCGAAAAGCTGCAGCTTGTCGTAGATCTCCGCCACCTTGCCGTTGGTCTCAATGAAGTCGTTGACGTTAGATTCATTGAGCGAGCGCTGCGGCAGGAGCGATCCGGGAATGGCGGCGATGGCCAGCAAGAAGAGCAGCGCCAGCGCGGTGCGCATGCTGGTCAGCCAGTGCCAGGCCTTGCGGATATATCTCACGAAAAATCTCCTTTACAGCAGCGTCGCGCCATAGGACACGGTCCACTGGCGGATGGCGTTGATGAAATCTCCCCACAGCCCGGTCAGCAGCGCCAGGCCGACGAGGATCATGGCGATGCCCCCGAGAATCTGGATGGTCCGGGAGTGCTCCCGCATCCAGGTCACGGTGCGCATGGCCTTAGCGGAGCCCAGTGCCACGAGCAAGAAGGGCAGGCCCAGGCCCAGGCAGTAGCCAATAATGAGGATGGTGCCGCGCAGCGCGGTGGTTCCCTCGGTGCCGGCGGAGACAGACAGGATGGCAGCCAGCGTGGGGCCCAAGCACGGGGTCCAGCCCAGGGCGAAAACCCCGCCGAGCAGCGGCGCGCCCAGCCACGTGGTCCAGCGCCGCGGCGCCATGCGCGTGTCCTTCTGTAGTACCGGCACCACGCCCATGAACACCACACCCATGAGGATGGTGATGACACCGCCGGCGCGCATGAGGGTATCCGCGTTGAGCGTCAGCGCCGAAATGGCGCCGAAGACTGACACGGTGGCTAGGACGAAAACGACGGTAAAGCCCAGCACGAAGAGTGCTGCGGCACCGACGACGGCCCAACGCCGGCGCTTGCCGACGCCCACCCCCAACTCCTCGTCATAGCTCACCTCACCGCCGACCACGGAGGCGAGGTAAGAGATATAGCCAGGAACCAGTGGAACCACACAGGGTGAGGCGAAGGAGACCAATCCGGCCACGGCCGCGGCGAGCACTCCGATCAGGAGCGGGCCGGACACGGCGGCATCGGCGAAGCTTTGCCCCATACCGTCAGCGGCGAGGATCACTGTTCTTTCTCCAGTTCGTCGACGACCTCGAGGACATCCTTCTCCGTGATCTCGGTCAGGAAGACCGCGGCGGGGCGGTGCTGCTTATCCAGCACGATGGTGGTGGGCACCACGGAGGTAGGCACGCCGCCAAGTGCCGCGGCCGTCTTGAAGGGCGGGTCGTAGATGGAGGGGTATTCCAGGCCGTTATCGGCCATAAAGTCTCGGGAGATCTCCGGGTTGAAGTCCTTGACATTGATGCCTAGCACGGTGCCGACCTGGCGCTTCTGCAACTCCGCATGGATGGCCTGGAGGTCATCCGATTCGGAGCGGCACGGCGCGCACCACTGACCCCAGGAGTTGAGGACGACGATCTGGTCTTTGAAATCCGAAAGCTTGATCGTCGTGGACTCATCCCGCAGGTCCTCACCGGAGAAATCCTTGAGCGGCTTGCGGTCTTCCTCCGCATAGCGGATGGTGGTCTGCCCGCCGGGCGAGATGAACTCGAAGGTGCCGCCGGAAGCCACGGCGTTCTGCGCGTTTTCCTCGCTTTGCGAGCAGCCAGCCAAGGCAAACACAGCAAGGACACCGGCCGCGGCGGCGCGGATAGTTCTGCGTCCCATTAGATGTCCTGCGCCGGTTCGGAGTAGAAGATATCGATGATCTCGCGGTCACGGTAGACCAGCGAAGTCACCGAAGCCAGCGCGCACGTGCGGTCCCACGGCGCGTGGGCCAGGCGCTTGCCCAACACGGTGCGCTGCACCATGACGATGGGCAGCTGATGGGCAACCACGATGGCCTCGTGTCCCTCGGCCTTGGCGCGGGCGCGCTCGGCGGCGTCCATCATGCGCGCGGCGATCTCCTCGAAAGGCTCGCCCCACGAGGGCTCAAGCGGATTGACCATGAGCGGCCAGCGCTGCGGATTCCACAGCTGCGAATTCCAGCCCTTGGTGCGCAAGCCCTCGAAGCGGTTGCCGGACTCGATGACGCCCTTATCGACGTCCACCTCCAAGCCCGTCACCTGCGCAATCGGCAGCGCGGTTTCCTGCGCGCGCTGCAGCGGCGAGGCCGCCAGGTAGGTCACGTCATGGCCTTCGAAGGCTTTCGCTGTGCGTGCGGCCATGGAATGCCCACGGGAGGACAAGTGATAGCCCGGGATGCGTCCGTAAAGGATCTTATCCGGGTTATAAACCTCGCCGTGGCGGACGAAGTGGACGATGGTGGTGGACATATACCTGTGTCTATCCCCTCAAATGGTTGGTTTACTGCGGGCGCTGCGCGCTGGCGGCGGCCTGGGCGGCAGGCTTGAGAGCTGCCTCGATTACCTCAAAATCATTGTCCGTGAGCGCATCAGACACAAACCAGGTCTCGAAGGCTGACGGCGGAACGTACACGCCGCCCTCCAGCAGTGCGTGGAAGAAGGGTGCGAAGCGCCAGGTATCGGCCGCCTGCATATCGGCGAAGTTGCGGCCCTGGCCCTCGGCGAAGCGGATGGAGAACATCGTCTCCGCGCGC
Source organism: Corynebacterium sp. Marseille-Q2823 (assembly GCF_903645345.1). NCBI lineage: Bacteria > Bacillati > Actinomycetota > Actinomycetes > Mycobacteriales > Corynebacteriaceae > Corynebacterium > Corynebacterium sp. Marseille-Q2823. Next base: position 140,854 of record NZ_CAHJXS010000005.1, read on the forward strand.
TGGATGTGGTGTGCCACTCCGGCGGCATCAAGTGCCGCCGTTATCAGGCTGGTCAGGCAGTCCGCGTTGGCCTGCAGGCGCGGGTACAACTCTTCGTTGGCCAGCTCCAGAGAGGCCAGACCGGAGGCCATCGCCACCGGGTTACCGGACAGCGTGCCCGCCTGGTAGACAGGGCCGGCGGGGGCGAGGGAAGCCATGACGTCGGCGCGGCCGCCGAAGGCAGCTGCCGGCAGGCCACCGGAGACCACCTTGCCGAAGGTCACCAGGTCACCCGCTACCCCATCGACGCCGAACCAGCCCTTGTAGGAGGTGCGGAAACCGGTCATGACCTCGTCGAGGATGAGCAGGGCGCCGTCGGCATGCGCGATCTCCTTGAGTGCCGCGTTGAAGCCCTCCTCCGGGGCCACGGTGCCCATGTTGCCCGCCGCGGCTTCGGCGATGATGCAGGCGATCTCTCCCGGGTGCGCGGCGAAGGCCTCGCGGACGGCGTCGAGATCGTTGTACGGGACGACGATGGTGTCCGCGGCCGAGGCACCCGTGACGCCCGGGGAATCCGGCAGCGCGAAGGTGGCCACGCCGGAGCCAGCCGACGCCAACAGCGCATCCACGTGGCCGTGGTAGCAGCCCTCAAACTTCAGGACCTTGGCGCGGCCGGTGAAACCGCGGGCCAGCCGCACGGCGGACATGGTGGCCTCGGTACCGGAGTTGACCAGGCGCACCTGCTCCACGGCGGTGCGCTTGACGATGTGCTCCGCCAACAGCGTCTCGCCCTCGGTCGGGGCACCGAAGGAGAGGCCGTCGGCAGCCGCCTTCTGCACTGCCTCCACGATGGCCGGGTGGGCATTGCCGTGGATCATCGGGCCATAGGAGCTGACCAGGTCGACGTACTCGTTGCCGTCGATATCCCAAAGGCGGGAGCCCTCACCGCGAGCGATAACGCGGGCTTGGCCGCCCACGGATCCGAAGGCGCGGACCGGGGAATTCACACCGCCCGGGGTGACCTTGGTGGCGCGCTCGAACCACTCAGCGGACTGGGACGTATTCTGCTGGTTTAGCTGGCTGGAGTTAGGCATAGCCCACATTGTATCGGTTTTAGCCCTATACAAAAGTTGGAGTCCCCTCGTGTCTTGCAGCCTCCTCTCCACCCCCTCGCGAGCCCCCTGAGCGCGCTCGCGCTGCGCACCCGCCATGGGAACGCTATGCTGGCAGCACACTGTTGATTCTGCCTTTCTTTAATTAAGCGCTGGGGTGCGCTGTGGGAGGCACTACTTAAGGGGGATTCCCATGGCATCGCGCCGTATTCTTGTCATTTTTGCTTGCCTTCCGCTTTCTGCCTGCGCTGCCACGCAGGCAGAACCTGCTCCGCGAGCCGAGCCCAACCCCACCACCTCGGCCCAGCTGCCTTCCTGGAAGCCTGATGCGGTACCCCAGCCGGTCAACCGCTTGGGTGACACCACCTCCATCGCGCCAGCTCCGGCTGAACCGGAACCTACGGCCGAAGCACCAGCTCCCGCACCCGTAGTAGCCGAAACACCCACGCCACGCGTCGAAGTAGAAACCGTCACCGTCCGCGCGCCAGCGCCCGCACCAGCACCGGCGCCACGCCCGGCCCCACCGCAGCGGCCCAAACCCAAGCTAGAACTGCCCGAGCCTCCGCAGATTCCCCTCCCGCCGGAAGTCCAGGAGGGTCTCGATCAGCTACCCAAACTGCCGCCTTTGCCGAAGGCGGAGGAGATCTACATCGATGTGCCCTTCTAAAAGTCAGATGCCACATACGTTTCGATCAAATAGTGGCAGAAAATCACCCATTTTCGGGACCTTAATTGATCGAAACGTCACCAGACCTCATAGCCTCGCACCATCTAAGGGTAGACCCTGATCTACCTCCTATATTCCCCCCACTGCGCATGACAAGACACATGCCCGAGAGTTAATCTGAACCCGATTTCAATGACGGCGTTAACCTGACAGTAAGGGATTCATGAATAAGAAAGCTCTCGGCATCACTGCTGGCGCTATCGCTGCGGTTCTCCTCGCAGGCGGCGGTGGAATGTACGCACTAACCAGTGGGTCTTCCGATATTCAGCTCACCGCAACCGATGTCACGAAAACCACCAAAGAAGACCTGATCAGTTCCGTCTCCGCCTCCGGAACGGTTTCTGCCGAGCGCGAACTCTCACTGACCGCCTCGCTGACCGGCCCCATCCAGTCTTTAGACGCGAAGGTGGGCGATCGCGTCGAAGCCCAACAGTTGCTCGGCCGCATGGACACCACCGAAACCGAGCGCGAGCTCGAGGCCCAGCGCACCTCCCAGGAGGCCAGCAAGCTCGAGGCCGTCCACCAAATCGAGGATGCCCAGCTCCAGCTGCGCCAGCTTCAGGATTCCCTCGACCAAGGCCTCAACCCCGAGGTCAACAGCGCCCAGTCCGCCGTGAACTCGGCGCAGACCGAGTACGCCGAGGCACAGCGCAAGCTCGATGATGCCCTCGCTGCCAAGGGCGACCGCCCCGAGATTGCCGAAGCCCGCGCCGCCGTCGAGCAAGCACGCTCCGGGGTGCGCGATGCTGAGTCCAAGTCTTTCCAGTCCGCACTGGCCTCCCTCGGCACCGCCACCGAAGATCCTTCCGGAATCAACACTGCCAGCGCTTTCTTGAGCTACCTCGATTCTGACGAGGCCGTGCAGGACTCCGAGCGCCAGCTCAAGCAGTCCGAGGAATCCTATGGTCGCGTCCTCCGCGGCATCGACCGCGAGCTAGGCGAACAACAGCGCGCCACCGCCGCCTCCTACCAAGCGGTTGCCGATGCCGAACGCGCGCTGCAAGCCAGCAACCTCGCCATCGAACAGCAGATTTCCTCCCAGTCCCAAGCGGTGAACCACGCGGTGGAATCGGCGGCGTCGGCGAACGCGAACAATGCCAAGGAAAAGGGGCCGCGGGAGTCCCGGCTCCCCCAGGCCGACCTGCCCCCCCCGCTGGCGGGAGTCATCCCCGCCGTCAATGGCGAAGCCGGCATGCCCGCCGAAGGCCCCATCCTCACCGTGGCGGATGACTCCTCCCTGCTGGTGAAGTCCACGGTCAAGGAGGGCGATATCGCCCGCATCAAGGTCGGCGATGAAGTTTCGTTCACCTCGCCTTCCAGCCCAGGCAAGGAGTTCAAAGGCAAGGTCACCTTCATCTCCCCCACCGCTGAGCAGCCCGATGTCGAGGCTGGCGCAGGCGGCGGCTCCGGCAAGCCAACTGGCTCCTCCAAGCCCGAATTCCCCGTGCACATCCGTGTCGACGGCAACCGCGAGGGGCTGCGCCTCGGTTCCACCACAAAGGTAAAGATCATTACGAAGAAGGACAAGAACGTCATCACCGTGCCGCTCTCCGCCATCTATGAAGAAGGCGGCAAGAAGAACGTCCTCGTCGTCGACAACGGCACGATCCAGGCGCGCGAGGTCAAGGTGGCCAGCGAATCTGATTTCTCCGCCGCCATCTCCTCCGGCCTCAAGGAGGGCGAGACCGTCATCAGCCAGGCGGATACCCACAAGGACATGGTCGGCATGTCCGCCTCCGTCGATGGCTCCGATGATGCGGAAGAGAACGCATGAGCCGCCTCATTGAGATGCGGGGAATCGTCAAACGTTTCAACGAGGGCCTCGACAGCGAGCTAACCGTCATCCCGGGCCTCGATTTCAGCGTGGACGAAGGCGAATTTGTGGCAGTCGTGGGCCAGTCCGGCTCCGGCAAGTCCACGCTCATGAACATCATTGGCTTGCTCGACCGCCCCACCGCCGGCGAGTACCAGCTGGCTGGCGTCGATGCGCTGGCGCTTGGCGACGACAAACTAGCCTCCTTCCGCGGCCAAAAAATCGGTTTCATCTTCCAGAACTTCAACCTGATCGGCCGCATGTCCGCGCTGAAAAACGTGGAGATGCCCATGGTCTATGCGGGCGTTTCGACCCACGAGCGCACCCAGCGCGCGGAAGAGCTTTTGGAGATGGTCGGCATGAGCGACCGCATGAACCACCTCCCCAATGAGCTATCCGGTGGTCAGAAGCAACGCGTAGCCGTGGCCCGCGCCTTGGCCAACCAGCCGGAGATTCTGTTGGCGGACGAGCCCACCGGTGCGCTGGATTCGCAGACCGGCCGCATGGTCATGGACCTCTTCCACGAACTGCACCGCACGCATGGAAAGACCATTTTGTTCATTACCCACAACCCGGAATTGGCTGATGAATGCAGCCGCACCGTCACGATGAAGGACGGGGTGCTGTCATGAATTTCGCTGAATCCACCAAGATGGCGCTGACGAGCCTGCGCACCAACAAGATGCGCTCGGCGCTGACGCTCTTGGGCGTCATCATCGGCATCGCCGCGGTGATCTCCATCGTCACGCTCGGCCACTCCTTGCAGGCCTCGGTTCAAAAAGACTTGGACAAGGTCGGCGCTAATAACTTCACCGTTCAGGTCAAGGAGCGCCCTGAGGAGGGCGAAGAGGAAGAAGCCGACGATCCCTTCATGGGCGGCGGCTATGTCGAGGACGAGTCCTCGATGCTCACCCCGGACATGCTGGACCGCGCCAAGGAGGTCATGGGGGACCAGATCGCCGGCATCAATATCGGCGAGTACAGCTCCTATTCCGGCGCCCTCGTGGTCGAGGGCGAATCCGGGGAGGAGACCGCCAACCTCCTCATCCGCCCGACCAACCCGGACTATGTCTCAGGCTCCTCCTATTCCATCGTGGCCGGGCGCTTCCTCAATGAAGACGATATCGACTCCAGCCGAGCAGTAGCCATGCTGGATAAGGAGACCGCCACCAAACTTTTCGGTGCTCCTGAAGACGCCATTGGCCAATACGTAAGCTTCGAAACCCAAGAGGCCTCTCCTATTGAACTCGCCGTCATCGGTGTTTTTGAAGAACCGCAAACCGGCCCTCTTGTAGGCGGTGGCCCCAGCCAATCCGCCTTCGTTCCTTACCCGCTGGAAGCCGAACTTTCCGATTCCCCCGGTGCCGGCACCGCCTTCAGCGAGGTCACCGTTCGCGGCAACCCAGACTTGGATAAGTCCGCGGTGGCCAGCAACCTGCAGCGTGTCTTCGATAGCTATTACAAGGACAACCCGGACTACATGGTCAAAGTGACCGACTTCAGCGATGACCTCGCGTCCTTGAACCAGATCTTCACCACGATGAGCCTAGTGCTCGCGGCCATCGGCGGTATCTCGCTGCTCGTCGGCGGCATCGGCGTGATGAACATTATGCTCATCACCGTCACCGAGCGCACCCGCGAGATTGGCATCCGCAAGGCGCTTGGCGCACGCCGCCGTGATATCCGCATCCAGTTCATCACGGAGGCCATCGTGGTCTGCCTCATCGGTGGACTCATCGGCATCGCCATCGGCACCGCCGCCGGCATGGCGGGTGCGGCCGCCATTGGCTCACTCGTGGCACCGCCGCTGTGGGCGGTTATTCTCTCGCTGCTCTTCTCGCTGGCTATTGGCCTCTTCTTTGGCTACTACCCCGCGGGCAAGGCCGCAAAGCTGGACCCGATTGAGGCACTGCGCTACGAATAAGTGTCGCGTCGTCGTTTCAAACGACGGCGCCCCTAATGCACCACCTTCAGCCCCACGATCCCACCAATAATCATGGCGGATAGCACCTTCCATGCTCGTGCGGCGGCGAATAGATGACTGACCCGCCACGCTCACACCGCGTAGCCGGCCCACGGGATAAATGCCAACCGCCATCGATGCGAGGCAACGAAAAGACACCGAGCCAGCCGGCTGCGCTACCAGCGCCGCCGCCCACACGGCCTCGAAAGCACCAGAGAAAATCAACACGAACCACGATTGCCAGTCTATCGGCCTCGTGTCCGGTAGTTTCGCATGAATCGCGGCGAGCCTGCCCACAATGATGGCACATGCGCATGAAGATCGCATTCCGCTGGCCGTACGGCTGCCCGAACCTCCTCAGAATGCACCGTGTACCGCCCGCGCGCGCGAGCCGCCGATCGACCGTTATTCCAGCCGCAGTAGCGAGATCATCATACTCGCTTGGCCGATGACATCCGTGAGCGAGTCATCGAGACCAATCTCATCCCGGACGGCGTGACCTGGATCGATACCACCACCGTCTCCCCTGACGCCGCTCGCGAATTCGCCGCCGCGGTCGACTCTTATGTCCACGCGCCCGTCGTTGGCTCTCTGGGCCCGGCGCGCGAGGGCAAGCTCGGCGTCTATGTGGGCACGCCTGACGACGACCGCCGCGAACTCGCCATGACCATCGCCGAGTCCTGGGCCGATGAGAACAAGCTCATCGGCGTGGAATCCGCCGCCACCGCGGCGATTGGAAAGCTCCTGGCCAACCTAGCCCTCGCCGTTACCGCCGAGGGCGTACTGGAAGCACTGCACCTCGGCGAGTCTGAGGGCCTCGATTCCGAGGTCATCCTCGAGATGCTCGACATCACTGGCCTGGCCTTTATGAAGAATATGAAGGGGCCGTTCATCACCGGCGAGCGCAACACCACTCCGGGTGACTTCACCGTGGATGCCCTGTGCAAGGACGCCAAGCTCATGGAGATGACCGCCAACAAGCCGCTGCCTGCAGTGGCCGCCGCCATCGAGCGCTTTGAGGAGCAGCAGGCCATGGGCCACGGCGACCAGGACTTCTCCTCCATCTTCGTCTTCCGCAACAAGGGCTAGGCCCGAGCGTTTAGACGGCCCGCTTTCCGACGAGCCCGCGCAGCACCTCCTCCAGCTGCGTGTTATCCCCCGTGTCCTGGCTGTGAAAGCGCGCGGCAATAAACTCCGCGCGTACGCGGCTATCACTCGCTAGCCGCTCCACATTAAGTTGGTATCCTGCCGCCGTAACCAGCGCGTCAAAGAACACCGTCTGTGTGCGGGTGTTGCCTTCTCTAAAGCTGTGCACCACATTGAGCTCGCCCCACAGCTCCGCCAGCTTGGCCACAAACTCATCAATCTCTAGGCCGCGCAGAAAATCATCCTTCGCCAGCCCCGCAAACAACTTCTCTGCTGCCTTCGTCATTTCCGGCCCCGCCGGATAGTAGGCATGCCCAGCCTTAATCATGAACTGGTCTGTAGGGGCAGTCCGCTCTTCACCCGCCCATTCATACACATCCTGAAAAAGATGTCGATGTATGTCCTTGAAGTGCGCGTAGTCAAAAGCACCTTCCAGAGGAACTATGTAAAGCTGAGCAATTCGAGCGTTGACGGCAACGGTTTCAAGATGATTCAGTCGTTCTAAGTCTGGCTCCCCAAAGGGATGTTCCTCACTTAAGAAGAGATTGCGCAGAGTCCTCGTACCTGGAATGTAGTAGTCATCCCAATTCTTTTGTCTCATCCCCCGATTCCTCCCATAACTTAATTGAGCTGGGACTTAGCCTTCGTGATAGCTTCATCGACCGTCATCTCTCCTGAAGCGACGGCACGGACAAGCGCTTCCTGCTCCGCATCCATATCGTGCCCAGCCAACAGCGATACCCCCTTGGCAAACGTCACGCTATCTTCAACGCTCTTCCCTGTTCCTACTGTGCTTGTCATGTGGGTATCCTCCCGAGTTTTCAACTACATTTTCTCTCATTTTAGCAGCTCACAACACCAATCCCAAGGGTGTTTCCCACCTCGAGAACAACGTTCAGGGCGTGCATTTTGCTAAACTTCATCAATAAGTTTTAACTATTACCTTGTCACCCAGTGTAAGGAGCTCGCCGCCCAGCAATGCTTTCCATCGACGCCGATTATGGGCATTCCACGCCCCTTGGACATCTTGAGAAGGACTTCGCCCCAGGCCGCATCTATGGCCTTGCTGGCCCCAACGGTTCAGGTAAATCCACGTTGCTAGCCACGCTCGGAGGTGAGCTTGCACCGCTCGAAGGCTCAGTGGAGTGCGACGGCCATCCCGTCGGCACAAAGGAGCAACCGGGTGCTGTGATCACGGTGGCCGAGCCGGTTTTCCTCCCCGACCTCACCGTGGGCGAGCACCTAGACTTGATGGGGAAGGCGGCAGGGGTGGACGTCGCTAAGCTCTGCGAACTCTGGGCACTCGATCCTCTCCTTCCGCACCGCGCCTCGCGTCTGTCCTCGGGCCAGCGCCAGCGCGTGTTCTTGGCCGCGCAGCTATACCAGCCGGCACGCGCAGTGCTTATCGACGAGCCCGAGCGCCACCTCGACGCCACCTGGACCGAGTTCCTCGCCAGCGAATTGCGCTATCTAGCCGACGAGGAGAATCGTTGCGTCGTTGTGGCCTCGCATTCCGACACCATCACCCAGGCCTGCGACGAGGTGGTGCAGCTGTGATGCGCGTGCTATCGCGGCTGGGTGATGGCATGTGGTACCTCATCCTCGCCGGCTTCGTCTTCGGCTTCGGTTATACAGTCTGGCAAGAAGTCGGCGCAGTCCTGCCTATCATCCCGGCCCGCATCGCGTTAACTAGCGTCGCTCCTATTGCCGGCATCGTGGGACTGCTCGCGCTTATGGTGCTCACCGAGACTCTCTATCCCCTGCGCGCGCTGTCGCGGGAACGCTGGGTGTACGTTGATCGCCCGCGTGGCCGGCTCCGCGGTACCGACTGGATCACATGGGCGCAGCTGCTCGGATTCGGGGTCTTGGGCCTCGGCATCTGCGTGTCCACCGGGCTATCCCCGTGGTTCGCGCTGGCAGCCACGGCCCTGCGTTTCGTCGTGGGATGGCGCTCGTTCACGCTGGCTTCGCTTCTCAGCGCTGGGCGCACGCGCCTGGTCGGTGGATCTGGCCTTGGCCTGCTTGATTCGGAGGTCACCTCCGATGCCATTGCGAGCCAGTCCGCCTGGATACCTCGTCGCGCCCATGCGCCCTCCACGTTGACGGGTCTCTTCTTCCGTCGTCTGGGACGACGGTGGTACATCGGCGTCGGTGCGCTCGCGGCCCTCGGCTTGACGTTGGGGTTCGCCCCACAGCTTGGGGCGCTGGCTATCGTCGGCTTCATGTCCGCGTGGAGCATCATCGGCGCAGCGGTCGGGCGCGCCGCCTCCTTCGGCCGCGTCAACGACGATGCATGGCCCGACTGGGGCCTTCCCCTTATAGCTTCTGTGGGCACGGCACTCCTTGGCGCCGGTATCCTCCTCTTGGTGTGGAATCTTTCCGCCATCGCAGTGGCGCTCATCATCGCCGGCCTTAGCTGGGCGTCGTTTAAGCGTTCCCGCCCGGCACGGGTAGACAGCATGTCCATGCTGGACAGCGGCGGCTTCGGCGTCTCCTTCTCCCCCGAGGTGCTGCACTACATTGCCCGCGGTGCTCTCGGCCTTGGCGTGGCGGCCCTTGCGCTGGGGTATTAGCCGGGGCTAGTCTTTCAGGCATGAAGATCTTTTCCTAATTCGACGTCACTCTTTTACGCGACTTACTCGAAGGTGGACTTCTTCATGCCTATTTCTTTTTCTCATCTCACCGTCACCTGGCCCGACGGCACCCCTTGTTTCACGGACGTCACCGGTACGTTTTCCTCCCACTTCACGGGCTTGGTCGGAGCGAATGGCTCCGGAAAATCAACGCTAGCCAAGGTCCTTGCAGGCCTTATTGCCCCGAGTTCGGGAACGGTATCCGCAGGTTCAGTCCTCTATGTCGACCAGGATTTAGGCCTCCATACGTCTAGCACCATCGCCGATGTCTTTGGCGCGACCGAAGTCCTCAACGCCATTGCCCGCATTGAGGCTGGCGAATACTCGGAAGAGCTCGCCACCACTGTTGGTGAGCAGTGGGATTTAGCAGAGCGCATCGAAGCGGCTCTCGACGCCGCGAGTATCCCCTTCCCCTTAGAGCGCACTATTGGTACTTTGTCTGGTGGTGAGGCCGTAACCGTGGCGCTGACCGCCGCATTCTTCCGCAAGCCGGATTTCCTCATCCTCGACGAGCCCACCAACAACCTGGATTCCTCATCACGCCAACGCTTACTCGAGCTCATTCGCACCGCGCCGATGCCGGTTCTCGTCGTCTCACACGACCGCGAGCTCCTCGAGCACGCCGATAGCATCGCGGAGCTCTACCACGGAACACTTCGCGAGTTCGAGGGAAACTACTCCTCCTACCGCGCAGCGATTGACGCCGAGCAGGATTCCGCGCAGGCCAAGGTCCGAGAGACCAAGGCCGAACACCGCAAACAAATCCGCGAGCGCGCCGCTATGCAGACCCGCATTGCGCGCGATGCCCGCCGCGGCAAGAACTTCGCCGCCTCGAAGCGCAAACCCGGCATGGCCATGGGCTTAGACAAGAACCGTTCCGAGCGCTCGGCCGCTGGGCGCTCCCAACAGGCCAACGATGCAGTGGCTGCCGCCCAGTCGGCGCACGACAAGGCGCAGCGCGCGCTTCGCGACGACACCCAGGTCCACATCGATCTCCCCGGCACTGAGCTGCCCGCGGGCACCCGCGTGCTGGTCAGCGATCTGCTGAGTATTACTGGCCCCGAGCGTGTTCGCCTCGCCGGGCCAAACGGCAGCGGCAAGACCACCTTCCTCAACCGCATCGCCCGCGGAGACGTCGAGTACGCGCTGCCCTGCGGGTACATCCGCCAACGCATCGTCTTGCCCGCGGAGAAATCGGTGTTCGACATCGTGCGGGAGGCCAACCCCGGCGCGGACCCGCAGTTCCTGCGCGACCAGCTGGCCCAGATGCTCTTTATCAACGACAAGATCCACCAGCCCGTGGGCCAGCTTTCTGGTGGCGAGCGCTTCCGCGTCGAAATCGCTCGCGTCTTGCTCAGCGATCCGGCACCGCGCTTCCTGCTTCTCGACGAACCGACAAACAACCTCGATATCCCCACCACCGACTGGCTGATTGAGGTGCTCACGAGCTACCGCGGGGCATTCATCCTGGTCAGCCACGACGAGCACGTATGCGAGCGGCTAAACCTAACGCGCACTGTTCACGTGGCCTCATAAACTGAAACCTCTCTAGCGCTCATCCCCTTTTCGTTGTACAGTTTCTTGTACAAGAAGGGAGATAGCTTATGAAAACCATGTCTTACTCGGAATCGCGAGCAAGATACGCCGAGGTCCTACAGTCGGTCGTTGATGACCGTGAGGAAGTCATCATCACTCGCAATGGTCATGAGTCTGCAGTCATCGTTTCCTTAGATGACTACAACTCTCTTCGCGAAACCGCATACCTTCTGCGTTCCCCTCGCAATGCCCAGCGCCTGCTTGACTCCATCGAGAGTCTCAACGCCGGGGAAGCAACGGAGCACGAGCTCGTTGAGGAAGATTAAGCTTCATGATTCTTTCGTGGACAGAGGAAGCATGGGAGGACTACCTCTGGTGGCAAGCTCACAACAAGAAGATCCTCAAGAGAATCAATAGCCTCATTAAAGACATTGCACGAAACGGCAATGAAGGGATAGGAAAGCCCGAACCACTCAAGTTCGAGTTGGCCGGGTTCTGGTCTCGGCGAATTACCGAAGAGCACCGACTGATCTATCGCATTAAGGGCGCGACCATCGAGATTGCTGGGTGCAGATACCACTACTAGCTAGCGTCAACTTCCCGTATCGCCTCTGCCTAAAAGGCATCTGGCAAAAGGCATCAGTCATAAGGCGTTTTCACGGCCAAAAACGCCTTTTATGCTTGACAAATGGAGTTTTTAGACCCAAAGATGCCTTTTATCAGACGCCTTTTGCGGGGCGCCTTTTGCGAGGCGCCAAAAGGCAGGCGCCGACAGCGAGCTAGCTGACGAGTGCTTGCGCGGCAGCGCGGGCGCCGGCAATAACGGCGGGCACGCCGACTCCATCAGCCCAGGCGCCGGCGGTGGCGATACCGGGGACGTCGGCAAGCTTGGCGCGGACCGCGGCAACGGTGGCCAGATGCTTTTCGTCATAGCGGGGGATGCCGCCGAACCAGCGCTGCGTGTAGATCTCCTCCACGCCGGCGGCGCGGCCGTCGAAGCCTGTGATCTTCTGCAGGTCATCGAGGGCGTAGTCCACCAGGTCGTCCTCCTCCGCGCGCACGAGGGCGTCATCGCCGAAGCGGCCGAAGGAGGCGCGCACGAGGAAGCCCTCGCGCTCGTTCAGGTGCGGCCACTTATTAGAGGAGAGAGTGAAGGCCTTGGCGCGCAGGTCAGGCTCATCGGAGGCGACGAGGATGCCGGTGGCCTCCGGAAGGGAGTTGCCCTCCGGATCCGTGGCGGAGGCGAAATTGAAGCCGACAACCACAGAGGAAGCCAGCTGGACGGTGGACAGCTCCTGGGCGGCCTCGGGGGCTACGGCCTTGAGCAGGCGCGCGGTGGTCGGTGCCGGGGTGGCAAAGAGCACGCGGTCGAAGGGGCCGATAGCCCCCGGCGCGCCCTTGACCTCGAAGGCATCGCCCTTGCGCGTCACGCCGGAGACGAAGGTGTCCAGGTGGATCTGCGCACCGGACTTGTCAGCCAGGGCCTCGTAAAGCTCGGCGTAGCCGCCCTTGAAGGTTCCAAAGACGGAGCCTTCGGCCGGGCTGCGGCCGGACTCGATCTGCTTGATTGCGGCCGACAGCGTGACGGGGCCGTCCTTCGCCAGTGTGTCCAGCGTGGCCGCCAGGTGCGGAACCGTGGCGCGCAGGCCTAGGTCGTCGGCCGTACAGGAGTACACACCGCCGAGCAGCGCGGAGACCACGTGGTCCACCACGTCATCGCCGTACTGCTGGCGAACGAGCTGACCCACAGAGACATCCCCGCCGATCTCCCACTCGAAGGGCTGCTCGTTGGTGATGCGCTCGTTGGTCGCCTCGGAGAAGAAGTCCTGCGGCTCGGAAGGAATACCCATGACCCCGCCCTGCGGCAGGAAGTGCAGCTCGCCGCCGGTGTACACGCGCGGGCGCAACTCCGGATTGGGCTCCACAAAGGAATCCTGCAGGCCGAGCTCCGTGAAGAAGTCCACGGCGTCCTGGCGGCGGCGGATGAAGGCCTCCGCGCCCATGTCCGTCGGACCGCCGTTGAAGGCCACGGTGTGCAGCTTGCCGCCGATGCGATCCGCTGCTTCAAAGACGAAGATGTCGTGGGAGCCCTCAGTGTTCTGCTTGATTTCCCATGCCGCGGTGAGGCCCGCGAGGCCCGCACCGATGATCGCGATCTTCATTTAGCCCTCCTCGTGGATGATGGCGACGGCACGGGTAATGGCCTCCGCCTCCGTGGTCGGCAGCACGCCGTGGCCAAGGTTCCAGATGTGTCCACGCAGGTTGCCTGCCGCGCGGGCGGCATCTATTTCTGCCTTGATGGCGCGTACTTCCTTGCGCACCGCATCCTCGCCGGCAAACAGCAGAGCCGGGTCTAGGTTGCCTTGCAGGATGTCCGCGTTGACGCGGGCTGCGGCGGCATCCATGCTCACGCGGTAGTCCACGCCCATGACCTCAGAACCGGCCTCCGACATCGCGCCGAGCAACTCGCCGGTACCCACGCCGAAGTGAATGCGCGGCACGCGGCCTTCTGCGGCCTTGAGGATCCGCTCCGAATAGGGCAGCACGAATTCGCGGTAGTCACGCTCGTTGAGGTAGCCCGCCCAGGAATCAAAGAGCTGCATGGCGTCGATGCCGGCATCCAGCTGGAGCTCCAAGAAAGAAATGATCGTCGGGGTCAGGCGCTCCATGAGCTGGTGCCAGGTGTCCGGGTCGGAATGCATCAGTGCCTTGGTGCGCTCGTGGTTCTTCGAAGGGCCGCCCTCAATGAGGTAGCTGGCCAAGGTGAAGGGAGCACCGACGAAACCAATGAGAGCCTGCTTGTCGGTGAGCTCGCTCAGGATGATCTCAATGCCCTGGCGTACCTCGGGCACATCAACGTCGAGGATGGGCAGCTTGGCCACGTCCTCCGTGGTGCGCACAGGCGCATCCATGACCGGGCCACGCCCGGGGACAATCTCCACGCCAACGCCCGCGGCTTTGAGCGGGACGACGATATCGTGAACAAGATGGCGCCGTCGACATCGTGGCGGCGCACCGGCTGCAGGGTGATCTCCGCGAGGAGCTCCGGCATGAAACAGGAATCCAGCATGCTGATTCCCTCGCGCACCTTGCGGTACTCCGGCAAAGAGCGCCCCGCCTGGCGCATGAACCAGACGGGCGGGCGGGAGCGTGTGCCATAGCGGCAGCAATCAGCGGCGCATCAGACAGTCGAGACATACCGTCCATTATGAATCAAAAGTTGGAGTAGGCGCCAATCAGGAGTTTTGGGCGCGACGGGCCTTGATGAAAGCCGTTGAATCCGGGTGAAAGAGGAAGTAGATGGCCACCATGAGCGCCATCGGGATAAGCAGCAAGAGCAGCCCGCCCACGCCCGCGATCAGCGCCGCAATGCTGACGAACATGGTGTAGGCAGACACCGCGGTGATGATGCGGCGCGCCCATACTGAGCCGCTTGCCAGCTGCGCGGAGCAGGCCGCGATGATGACGGCACCCACCACGTTGGAGATGGCCGCAAAACGCGTGTTGAAGCGGATATAGTCCACCTGCTCCGGGCTGAGCTGGGTGTTCGTCACCGATGTATAGGAACCAAAGATCCCCACCATTCCGGCGGTGAGCATGACAATTGCGGCAATCACGCAGACCCAGTAGGCAATGCGCAGCTGCGAAGGCCAGGTGGAAAAGTCTTGCTCACCCTGCTTCTTAGGGCGGCGTGGGCGGCGGTTATAGTCCGCGGGACCGGGGCGCTCGCTCATCGCTTGCCGTCCTTGTTGTCTTCTTTCTCCCTGTCCTTTTCTTTATTGTCCTTGTTCTTCTTCTCGCGCTCCTCCAGGTTTTCCTGGCGGCGCTGCTCCTCCATCTCCTTGCGCATCTGGCGCAGCTGCTCCATCTCGCCGGTGTACTCGAGCACCTCTTCCTTGGTGGAGAACATCAAGCCCATCACGGCCGCCACGCCGACGAGGATCTGCACGGCACCATCGAGTAAGAAGAGCCAATCCGGCGCGCTCGCCCCGGCGGGGCTGCTGATGAAGACGATGAGCACGCGGAGGCCAAAGTAGAGGGAGAAGGCGAACCACAGGCGCCGGCCAGTACCGGCTGCCTTGGAGTTCTTGTGGATAAAGCCCAGCATGATGCCCAACAGCACCACGATGGCGAGTGAAATCAGCGAGCTAAACGCCACCGAGCCATAGCCCACGAGCTGTACGAGGGCATCGCTGACGTCCTGCCCGGACTTCTCCGCTGCGGACTCCGCCGTAGTGCGGGCCTGGGCAAAGAGCTCCTCCCTATTCAGCAGGGTCAGCACGATGCTCAAGACCAGGTGCACCACCTCGAGCACCAGGGCAACGGTCCACACCTTGAGCATGAGGGAGACGGATTCGGTGCGCTTGGCGTGCTCCTTATCCGGCTCCTTATTCTGCCCCGTCGGCTTTTGTGCCGACGGCGTAGTGTTCGGGCTGAACGTCACGATTCTCCTTTTACTTGAGCAAGCGGGCGGCGTCCGTGGCGAAATAGGTCAGGATCTGATCCGCACCCGCGCGCTTGAACGCGGTCAAGGACTCCAGCATAACGGCCTCGCCGTCAATCCACCCGTTCTGGGAAGCGGCCTGAATCATCGCGTACTCGCCAGAGACCTGGTAAACAGCTACCGGCACGGAGGAACGCTCGACGGCACCGGCCAGCACATCGAGGTACGGCAGGCCAGGCTTCACCATGACAATGTCCGCGCCTTCCTCGATGTCCAGGTCCACCTCCAGCATGGACTCGCGGAAGTTGCGCGGGTCCTGCTGGTAGGTGCGGCGATCCCCCTCTAGGGAGGAGCCCACGGCATCGCGGAAGGGGCCGAAGAAGGCCGAAGCGTACTTGGCCGAGTAGGCCATGATCGCAACATCCTCGTGGCCGGCCTCATCGAGGGCCTCGCGGATCGCGGCAATCTGGCCATCCATCATGCCGGAGGGGCTGACCATGTGCGCGCCAGCACGTGCCTGGGAGCGGGCCATGTCCTGGTAGAGCTCCACGGTTTCATCGTTGAGCACGCGGCCCTGGTCATCGACCACGCCGCAGTGGCCGTGGGAGGTGAACTCATCAAGGCAGGTATCCGCCATGACGATGAGGTCATCGCCGAATTCCTGACGCAGCTCCGCAATCGCCACGTTGAGGATGCCCTGCGGGTCCCAGGCCACGGAGCCGGTCGCGTCCTTATCCTCTTCGCGCGGCACGCCGAAGAGGTCAACGCAAGTCACGCCCGCATCGAGGGCCTCGTGCGCGGCACGCTTGAGGGAATCCAGGCTGTGCTGCTGCACGCCCGGCATGGAGGGGATATCACGGGGTTCGTTCAGACCGTCGACCACGAACATCGGGAGGATGAGGTCGGAGGGGCGCAGCGAGGTTTCCGCAACCAAATCCCTAAAAGCCGGGTTCTGACGTAGGCGGCGGGGGCGGCGAGCAATGCTCATGAGTAAAAACTCTCCTTTGAGCTACGAGAAAATTGAACTACCTTCTCGACTCTAGTCGCCCCTCTCCTGCCCGCCCAGAAGCGGTCTGCGCCGTCTTCTTGCGCGAGCGGCGCTTCTTGCGCGGAGCAGGCAGGTTGCCGGCGGCGCGCAGGGCGGCGACGTGCTCAGCGAGGGCGTCGACAAGCATCGGCACGTCCGCAACCTCCGGGACCACGTCCACGCGCAGGCCCACCTCCTCGGCGGCCGCCTTGGTGGAGGGGCCGATGCACGCGATGATGGTGCGGGCATGCGGCTTTCCCGCAATGCCCACGAGGTTACGCACCGTCGAGGGCGAGGTGAAGGCCACGGCATCGAAACCACCGGTCTTGATCATGTCGCGGATCTCCGCCGCCGGCGGGGCCGCGCGCACAGTGCGGTAGGCCACCACATCATCGACTTCCCAGCCCAAGTCCAGAAGGCCAGTCACCAGGGCCTCGCCGGCGATATCGGCGCGCGGCAGCAGCACGCGCCCCACCGCATCGATGTCTTCAACGTAGTTGGGGAAAACCTCCACGAGGCCCTCGGCATTCTGCTTTCTCGCCGGCGGCAGAAGCTCCGGGACCATGCCCTTGGCGCGAATCGCATCGGCAGTCTTCTGCCCCACCGCGGCGAGGTGCACGCCGGCGAAGTCGCGGGCATCGAGGCCGAGTTCCGCGATCTTCTTCCACACCGCGCTCACCGCATTAACGGAGGTGAACACGACCCACTTATAGCGGCCCTCAACAATGCCCTTGATGGCGCGATCCATCTGCGCTGGGTTGCGCGGCGGCTCCACGGAGATGGTGGGCACCGACTGCGGGATAGCACCGTGGCCAGCCAGGCGCGCGCTCATCGCTGCGGCCTGCTCCTTCGTGCGCGGCACCAGCACGCGCCAGCCATAGAGCGAACGGTTCTCCCACCAGGAATACTTCGAGCGATCATCAAAGCTACGCCCCAGCGTCACCACGAGCTCGCCCGGCAGCTCAGCATCGAGCTTGCCGAGTGTTCCCAGCGTGGTCTCGTGGGTGCGCTGCAGGCGCGTGGTGCCGTGAACGGTGACATATGCTTCCGTCTCCGCGGGCATTCCGCGCTCCACCAACTCGGCGGAAATGACCGGCAGGTCATCTGCCGTGGCCTGCAAAACCAGCGGCTGCGTCGCGGTGGCCAGCGCGTCCCAGTCCGCCCCTTCCGTGATGTCGGCCTCGGTATACGTCGCACCGAGAGCGATGCCCGCGAAGGAGGGAACGGTCGAGGGCAGGGACATGCCCGGGACCACCTGGAATTCCATGCCTGCATTGGCCACGGCGGTAATCTCCGCCTTGATGGATTCGCGGTTGAGCGGGTTACCGGTAACCAGACGGATCACGTCGTGGCCCTCGGCGCGCTCGAGCGCGTTACGCAGTTGCTTGACGACGTCCCCCTCGACCTCCTCAAAGACCGCCGCCGTCGGCGGTGCTGGGCGCGGCGGCTTACGGCGCGCGCCCGCTTCCTTGGCCGCGGCGCAGATGCGCTCGTACTCTTCCTCGGCGGCGTCGAGAAGCTCCTGCGGAACCGGCACCTGCTGCGCTACCATGTCGCGCACGCCCTGCGAAACCCCCACGTCGGTGACAACGTTAGCGGTGGTCTCCAGAACCTCGCGGGCGCGGACGGTCAGCAGATCAGGATTACCTGGGCCGGCACCGACGAAGACGACTTTGCCCAGATCAGACTTACCCAGCTCAGGCTGGGTATCCGGCACGGCATTGCTCATAAGGTTCTTTTCTAGTTTGTGGGTTCCGAGTGCCCCGGCGCCGAAGCGTGGCAGGCGCGGGATGGAGATAAGAAAGCCCCCTCACTCGCGAGTTAAGGGGCCCTTAATCATTGCTCTCAATGATCGTGTGCTAGATACACACTAAAGGAAAAGGCCCGAAACCAAAAATCTACGTGCGATTACTCCGCTGCCAGTACGTCTGCAGCTCCCTGCGCGAAGAGCTCCTTGGAGACCGCGCGCCCCAATTCTTCAGCCTCGTCCGCTGTTCCCTGAGCCTGAGCGATGAGCTGGCGGGAGCCGTCGAGAGCGAAGACCCCACCGCGCACGACAAGCTGATCGCCCTCCCAGTGGGAGGTAGCGGCCACCGGCGCGGTGCACCCAGCCTCCAGTTGGGAAAGTACGGTGCGCTCGGCGCGGGTGGCGGCGGTAGCGGGGGCGTCGGCAAGCAGGGCGATGGCCTTCGCCGCCTCGGTTCCCTTCACTGCCTCGATGGCCAGCGCGCCCTGCGCGGGCGCGGGCATGAAGAACTCCGGATCGAAGACCTCGGTGGCGCGATCCGCGTAACCCGCGCGCACGAGGCCGGCGTAGGCCAAGAGGACGGCGTCGAGCTCGCCGCTGGTGACCTTGCCCATCCGGGTATCGATATTGCCGCGCAGCGGACGGATGTCCAGGTCCGGGCGCATCGCCCGCAGCTGGCTGATGCGGCGCGGGGCAGACGTGCCCACGCGCGCACCCTCCGGCAGCTCCTTCAGGGTCAGGCCATCGCGGGCAATGAGCGCCTCACGGACGTCCTGGCGCTGCGGAACCACGAGGTCGAAACGGTCATCGGCAGCCGTGGGCAGGTCCTTGAAGGAGTGCACTGCGATCTCACACTCGCCGCGGTCGACGGCCTCACGCAGGGCCTGGGTAAACACGCCCACGCCGATGCGCTCCACAGGAGCCATGTTGACGTCACCCTGCGTGGTAACGATGTGCAGCTCGGCCTCATAGCCTTCCTGCTGCAGCCACTCTTGCACGTGGCCAGACTGCGTGGTGGCCAGGAGGGATCCTCGGGTACCGATCTTCAACATCTATGCGTCCTTTTCTTCCTTAGTGCTTTCCGCGGCTTCCATCTGCGCGGCGTCCGGCAGCACCGCCACGTCCACGGCGACGCCGCTGCCCTCCAGCTGGAGCCCAAAGAGTTCCTGCAGCGCGGTCTCATGACTCACGGTTCCAGAGTTAGCCGCGAGCTGCTTCGCGCGGACCGTGGGCTCGTGCAGCAGCTTATCCGCCACGCGCTTGAGTGCGCGATTGATATCTCCCATCTGGCGCTCGTCCAGCTCGGGGTGCTTCTGCTCCATTCGCGCCACCTCGCACTGGACCAGGTTTGCCGCCCGCTTGCGCAGTGCTGATACCGCCGGGACGACGTCGCGGACGCGCTGCTCGGAGGCATAGGCTTCCAGCTCTTCGCTAACGATGCGCCGCGCCTGCGCGTGCGGGCTGGTGCCGGCTGCCAGGTCGGTGTCGGCTGCCTGCAGGGAGTTGCTGAGCCTCTCGATGTTGACCAGATCGACTCCCTCGACCTCTGCCACAGCGTCATCAATATCGCGCGGCAGAGAGAGATCGACGAGCATCAGCTCGCGGTCGGCTACGTGATAGCGCTCGACGTCGGCCGCCGTAATAGTGAAGCCCTGGGCTCCCGTGGCGGAAATTGCCACGTCCACATCGCGCAGGGCCTGGGCGCGCTCCGAGAAGTCGATAACGTCCGCGTACACGCCCGTCTCATGGGCATGCTGTGCCACGCGCTCCGCACGGGCAATGGTGCGGTTCGCGATAATTAGCTGCGCACCCAGGCGCCCCGCGTGCGTTGCCGCGAGCGAGGCCATCGCGCCTGCGCCCAAGATGAGCACGCGCTTGCCCGCGAGATCCTCCCTGCCCATGCGGCTTAGCGCCTGATCAAAAGCAAAGGAGACCATGGAGGAGCCCGCCTCATCGATCTCGGTTTCGGAATGCACCCGCTTGCCGGTGCGCAGCGCGGACTGTGCCAGCGCGTGGATGCGCGGGCCGACGGTTCCTTGCTCCGAAGCAAACTGGTAGGCGGTGCGCACCTGGCCGATGATCTGCTGCTCACCTACCACCATCGAGTCCAAGCCTGAGGCCACCATCATGAGGTGCTCAGCGGCGGCGTCGGCATAGCGCACATAGAGATAGGAGCGCAGCTTCTCCTCCTCCACCCCGGAAACGTCAGCGAGGTTGCGCACGACATCCTGGACCCCGGTGTGGAAAGAGTTGGTGACGGTGTAGACCTCGAGGCGGTTGCAGGTGGAGATAATCATCGCCTCGCTCAACGAGCCTGCCGACACCATGGCCCGGCAAGTGTCATTCTGCACGGTCTCGTCCATGCTCAGCTTTTCCAGCAGCGCCACCGGCGCCGACTGATGCGACATGCCCACGACGAGCACACTCATGCACAACCCTCCAGTTTTGCATCATCCCTTTGGATGACATAGATCATCCAAAAGACTACTAGTTGTCATCTCGTTTCCGAAACTCACGGAAGTGCCCACAGAAAGCTAGTCCGCCAGCGCCTGCGCTAGCTCCTCATTGTCCACTTCCCAGCAGGAGAATTCCTCTCCGTCAATAACCACAACAGGAACGCGATCGCCGTATTCCATGGCCAGCTCTGCATCCTCATCGACGTTGCACACTTTAAGCTCTGCCCCAGCGTGACGGACCACCGGGGTAATCTGCTCCAGAACGCGCGCGCAGGAGCCGCACGTGGTACGCACCATCAGTTCGACGACGTGGGACATAAAGCTCTCCTCGGTAGGACGTAGAACGTTTCGCGGTTTACTATGGACACGTTAGTCCGCCCACCCTATGAAAGCTGAACGCGTGCCCCTCCCGCTCCCTCCTGGTATGCCCGATTCTCCCCGCGAGTTCCTTGCCAATTGGACCGCAAGCAGGGGAAACTTGCGCAATTTCCTGGAGCAACAGGCTTTCGCCCCGCTCGGCGAAGAGCACCAGCGCGCGGCCGGTGAGGCGTCGGCAGCCGCCGCCGTGGAGCACCTCTTCGGTATCGACCTGGACGCCTTCTCCTCCGGCATCGATTCCGTCCAGGGTTCCTTCGAATCGGCGGGGTCGCGCTCCATAACCGAGCCCGACCCAGACATCCCCCAAGACGCCGGCGCTGCCGCCTTCTTCGACGTGGACAACACCTTGGTCCAAGGGTCCTCGCTCGTGTCCTTTGCCTTGGGCCTCGCGCGGCGTCGCTACTTCAAGCTCTCAGAGATCCTTCCCATTGCCTGGAAGCAGCTCAAGTTCCGCATCTCCGGTTCGGAGAATGCCGCTGACGTGGCTGCTGGGCGCGTGCAGGCGCTCGAGTTTGTCAAGGGCCGCTCGGTGGATGAGATGGTGGCTTTGTGCGAGAGCATCGTGGACCAATCCATGGCCCGCAAGGCCTACCCGGGCACGAAGCAGCTGGCGCAGATGCACCTCGACGCTGGCCAGCAGGTATGGCTGGTCACGGCCACCCCCGTGCAGTTGGCGCAGATTCTGGCGCAGCGTTTCGGTTTCACGGGCGCGCTCGGCACAGTGGCGGAGGTCAAAGATGGCCGCTTCACCGGCCGCCTCGTCGGCGATATCCTCCACGGGCCAGGTAAGAAGCACGCCGTGGCGGCGCTCGCCACCTTGGAGAACCTCGATCTTGAGCGCTGTACCGCCTACTCCGACAGCGCCAACGATGTCCCAATGCTCTCCATGGTGGGGACCCCGGTGGCCATTAATCCGGATTCCAAGCTGCGCGATATTGCAGAGGAAAAAGGCTGGCTCATCCGCGACTACCGCTCGGTACGCAAGGCCGTGCGCACCTACGGCCTCCCGGCACTCGCCACCGCGCTCTTCTCCTATGGCAGCTGGCGCTTCGTGCGCCGCTAGTCGCTGCTTTGAGCCTTGGTGCGCAGCATGTCCATGCACATGACCGCACCAATCAGCCCGGCATGCTGTTGCGGGTCGAGCCCCGGCGCAATGCTGAGGCGGTACGTGTTCTTCCCGGTTAGGAATCTGCCCACGCCTCCCCACTCGTTGCGTACCTCTGCCAGCGGCTGGCCCTGGCTGGTAATCGTAATATTCCAATCCCAGACATCGCCTTCAATCTCGATCTCCGGGAAGCCCTCCATCTCCAAGCTCAGGCGCGTCTTGAACATGGCAAACTGCTTGGTCACGATCGCCATGGGCTTCTCGACGCCCGGCAGATACACCTCATAGGTATCCTGCACGAAGTTGGGCGGATCCTTGATCACCATGAGCGGCTGTTGCGGGTTTCCCTGCTCATCCGTGAAGGCAACTTGGAGGCTGCGGGAGGCGTTGAAGAACATGTCCTTCAGGCTCGTCGACTGCAGAATCGTCCCGACGGGCACGCCCTCGTCATCGGCGATCAGGAATTCATCTTGCATGAAGGACTTGGTCTGCGAAATAACCAGGCTGTTAAGAGTGAGGAGTCGAGGCAACATAGTTCGCCATTTTACGTACGCGATGAGCTCCTGTGGGGCGAGAAGGATGGCACTCCCCACTCGGTGTATAGCGACAAATACAGGCTCCATAACCCCCTCCCAGATATCCCAATAATGCCAGGTAGAGATAGATGTCCGGGACATGTTTTATAGTGCGCTTAGAACATATCATCGACACGTCAAACCCGGGGGATACCGTGAACACCGCCACCCAAACCGCCTACTTTTCCCATATGAACCCTGACTGCGCCCTCGCCGTAGAACGCAGCGCCGCTCGCCGCGCAGACTACCGCTCGTGGGTAGCCGCCATGCCAGACCTCGATGAGGATTTCGGTGTCGCGTGTCAGAGGCTCGTCACCAAGCTTGGCGTCGGGGACTACACCGTTAGTGAATGCTGTCTAGCCGTGCACCGCCTCACGGAGCTACCGCAGGTCAAGGCCCTGCAAGACAGCCAGTTCTTGCTCGACATGAAAGCGCTCATCACCATCGACCGCACCTTGACCAAGCTGGGCGCGCTGCCTGCGGAAACACTCGCGCTTATCGACGACGCCCTGGTCACCTTCTTCACCCCTACCTCGCCAAACCAGGTCTTTCCTACCCCGGCGCAGATTGGACGAAAGGTGCGCGATATCTGCAAGAGCATCAACAAGTCTTTTTCCTTCCGCGATTCCCCGAAGAAGGACTCATATACTTTTACCGATACTGGCGAGCGCGGCATCCTCGAGCTCAATACGGATAGCGCCACGGGCATGATTCTGGATGGCTACATCAAGCAGGCAGCAAAGGAGAACGGCCTCTCACAGGCTGACGCCCTGAAGAAGCTCATCGCCGGCAGCATCTCTCCGCCCGCGACCGTCATTCTGCACACCTATCAGGCCACCGACATTGACAACGCCCCTACCTTCGTCCAAGGGCATGGTTGGACGTCACAGGACATTCCCGCAACACGCACGCGCGACCTTTCCTCGCAGCCGCCGGAGTCAGCCAGCTACGTTTGTTCAGAGCTCATCCGCAAATACGTGGAGGGCCGGGACGGCACCTGCCGCGCTCCGGGATGCAACCGGCCGGCTTACCTATGCCAAATGGACCATCGCGTCAACTATGCCGACGGTGGCGCCACGCACCCGCGCAATCTAGCCAGCTTGTGCCAGCACCATCACAATATGAAGACTGATGGGCGCGCACACTACATCATGGACCCGCAGACCGGAGACATCGTGTGGCTCTACGAGGACGGGACATGGGCCATGACAGAGCCGACCGGCCCGCTGGCGAAGAAGACGAAGCGTTGGGCGCAGACGGTGGCCCAGAAAATTACGGCCACCCGCGAGCGCGCCCAGGAGGAAGCCGCCCAGCAGGCAGCTAAGGAAGCGCAGGCCGCCGCTGAGGAACCCCGCACCCCGGGCGCTCCACAGGAAGACATTCCGTTCTAAGCGGCGTCGTCGTCTGAAACGACGGATAGAAAGGAGAATAGATAGCAGAAACTCCCCGCCACGAACCTAAAAGGACCATGCGGGGAGTTGCAGGCGAAGCTTTACTTGCCCAGCTTACGACGCTGAACGCGGGTACGGCGCAGCATCTTGCGGTGCTTCTTCTTGGACATGCGCTTGCGGCGCTTCTTGATGACAGAACCCATAGTAGGTTTCCTCACTTTCGGAATTAGTACGTACGTAAACCGGCCGGCAACGCCTGGAATGAAACCGCACACGGTGCACTCGTGGCGGCCCCCTGCGAAACAGGGAGACACAGGCATACCAGTGCCGAAACGAATGTTCACTATCTTACCTAGCGGCTTGCCCAGCACCAAAACTAAGGGCAGCGCCCACCGCCGCGGACCGCGAGGGGTCCACAGTGGTGGGCGCTGCCAGAAAGAGGTGAACGCTAGGCTCCGTAGACGGAAGCCTCAAGGTATTCCTTGACGGCAGATTCGTGAACGCGGAAGGAGCGTCCCACGCGCACGGCCGGCATGTCACCTGCATGAACCAACCTGTACACCGTCATCTTGGAGACACGCATGATCTCCGCAACTTCGGCGATGGTCAGGAAAGTTCCCTTATCTTCATTCGTCATAGTTTATTTAACCCTTCAGCACGTGACGCGCTGTAGGCTTCCCCTCCCACAGGACTATCACGCACGCGCTCCTGCCAGCTTAGCGTGAAACCTGTGACTAATGCGACCCAAGAGCTAATTTTTTCCTCTTTCGCACCGCTGTTCTCCATCAAGCCCGTGTGACAACTCGTGTCACAGGGCTCCCAGAACAGTAGGAAATTTTAAGCAAGTTCCTGCGCACGCTGGGTGCATGCTTCGGCGGCACGGAAGAACGCGCCCCGCAGGCCGGACTCCTCAAGTTCCCGTAGCGCGGCAGCAGTGGTTCCCCCCGGGGAGGTTACCCCTGCGCGCAAAGTGACCGGATCCTTTCCGGATTCAGCCAACATGGTGCCGGCGCCTTGGGCGGTGCGGGTAGCTAGCTTCTCGGCGACGTCACGGGTCAGGCCGAGCTGGACGCCGGCATCAATCAGCGCCTCGGTGACAAGGAAGTAGTAGGCAGGAGCGGAGCCGGCCAGGGCGGTCGCGGCATCGATGTGCTTCTCCTCGATGACGGCAACCTCGCCGACAACTTCCAGGAGCTTGACCACGCCTTCGAGCTGCTCTTCGGTGACGTGAGAACCACCCGCGCAGGTGCACATGCCCTTGCCCACCAACATGGGGGTGTTCGGCATGACGCGGACGACGGGCACGCCCTCACCGGCGGCCTTCTCCAAGGTCTCGAGGGTTAGGCCGGCAGCCATGGACACAACCACGGACGTCGTGGGGATGTCGAGGCCCTCAAGGAGCTCCTCGATGGCATAGGGCTTCACGCACGCGAAGATGTACTCCGCGCCGTCGATAGCCGCGGCGTTATCGCTCGTAACCGACACGCCGTAAGCGCTCTTCAGCTCCTCGCCGCGCTCGGAGCGACGGTTGGTCACCACGATGTCCGCGGCGTCATAACCCGCGTTCACCAGCCCGGAAACTAGGGCTTCGCCGATTTGTCCTCCACCAAGTACTGCAATTTTTGTCATGCTTCCCAGGGTGCCAGAAAGGCTGGAACGCGGCCACCAGGTCAAGGCTGTGCACGCAGGCTGACCCCGCGCATGCAAAAGGCATCTGTCAGAAGGCGTTTTCAGGGGCAAAGATACCTTGTGACAGATGCCTTATGAGAAGGTGTCCTATGGAGCTAATTCTTACATCACAACGAGCAGCGGGCCGAAGGTAAGCACGAGGCCGGCAACGGCTGCGAGGAACATCGACAAACCATCGCGGCTGGTACGCAGTGCGTGGACGATTCCGACGATGACGCCAGTGACGACGACGCCGAGCACGACGACGACTAGGCGGTCGAAGCGGTCCCAGAGAATTTCAAAGCCCTTGAATACGATTGCACCGAGCACGATACCCACGAGGGCGAGCAGGACGACGGCGAAGGGGTTGAGCTTGCCCTCCTCCTCGTCGTCGTAGTCTTCGTCGTACTCTTCACGGTCCTGATCGACTGCCTCGAGCTCCCCCGTGGTGAAGGTGTCATCCTCGGTTGCTACCGCAGCCGCCGGTGCGGTCTTGTCAGCGACCTTTGTTTCGACCTTATCGTCGGTTTTTTCTTCGACCTTCGACTCGGCCTTAGCCTCAGTCTTCTTTGCCTCAGCCTTCTCCTTAGGCTCGTCCTTGACCTTTTGGATAACACGCGTGTCCTCATCAGAGGGCTGGGAGCGCTTGGTCTCCGGCTCAGCTGACTTCTCTACTGGGACAGCAGCAGCCTGAGGCTTGTCAGCCTTCTTCTTGGATTCCTCCTGCTGAGGAGTCTCCTGCTTAGGCTGTTCCTTCTGCTCCTTCTTCGGTGCAGGAATGACCGGGGCCGTTTCGTCAATGGAGACGCTGGAGTGCTTTGCCTCGGCCGGAGTTGCCTTGACCCTCTCAAGATTGCCGGTCAGCTCCGCAACCGAGATGCCGCCTTCATCAAGGCTGCGACGACGGCGGCGCGGGGCCTTCTCCTCGCCGGGTCGGTTCTTCGCGTTACGGGCCAGCAGCTCCGCAACTGTCAACTGTTTCTTGTCAGCCACGTTTCTTTCCTATTCCAGTCCCTTATCGGTACGGCGCAAAATGACACCTTCTCGGAGAGCCCAGGGGCAGATCTCCAACTTTTCGATTCCCAGGGCACGCATGCTCGCCTCGGCCACAAGGGCGCCGGCGACGATCTGATGCGATCGGGTAGAACTTACACCCTCAAGGTCTGCCCTGTCAGCTGCAGTCATACGAGAGATGAAGGAAATCAGCTGGCGCAGACCCGGCGCAGTGAGGGTGCGCTTGACGTAGGGACCCGCCGATGACGGTGCGGCACCGGTCAAACGAGCCAGCGTGCGGAAGGTTTTCGAAGTTCCTACGGCCAAACCAGCGGGGCCCAGTGCGCGCATTTTATCGGCCACGCCGACCAGTTCCGCGTCAATGTAATCCCGCAGCAAGTTCACCTTGGACTTCTCCGGCGGGTCCGTATCAAACCAGTTGTGGGTCAGGCGGCCAGCTCCCAGGTCGAGGGAGAAGGCCATCTCCGGATGCTCGTCGGTACCGGTGGATAGCTCCAGCGAGCCACCACCAATATCGAGGTTGGTAATGCGGCCAGCGGACCAGCCGTACCAGCGACGCGCTGCCAGGAAGGTCAAGCGCGCTTCCTCTTCGCCCGACAGGATCTCTAGGCGCACGCCGGTTTGCTTTTCCACTTCGTCAAGGACCTTGGCCGAGTTCGTGGCCGAGCGCACGGCGGAGGTAGCAAAGGCGATGAATTCATCACAGCCCAGCTTCTGGCCCAGCTCAGCGGCCTCACCCACGGCGGAAATGAGCTTCTTCATGCCCTTCTCGTGGATGTTGCCGTCCTTGTCTAGCTGTTCCACCAGACGCAGCGGGGTCTTCCAATCGCTCATCGGCGAAGGCCGCCCACCGGTTGCGGCGTCGACCGCAACAAGATGGACGGTATTACTTCCGACGTCTAATACACCTAATCGCACGCCTCCAGAGTAGTAGGTCTACCGTGGGTAGGTGTGAATCGCCCGAAATCGAATGAAGTTTACCTGGGTTTTCCTGCCTCCTCCCCCGCGGCAGCATCCATCTTGGCCGGCCGCGAAAAGGCCCCCAACTTCCCCAGAGAGTGGTTTGAATTTACGGATCCGAACGATCCACTCCATGTCTTCTCTATCGACCTGACCTGGCTCGAATCGCACTATGCCTGCCAGTTTGGAACCGAGAGGTGCCACGGCATCGATAAGCAACAGCCCGACGTCGGCTGCTGCGTCCACGGCGCCTACATGGCTGATGAGACAGACAGGGAGCAGCTTCACGACGCCGTCTCCCGCATGCCCGCCCGCTTCTGGCAGCACCGCCCTGAGGGGGTAGATGAGTTCCTTCAACACGGTGAGCCCGAGGAGCTGGAACCGTGGCTGGAGTGGGATGAGCTCGACGGCGATGACGGCGAGCCGGAACCCGCGCTAAAGACGCCGCTTGTCGACGGCGCCTGCATCTTCGCTAACCGTGCCGGCTGGCCCACGGGCGCGGGCTGCGCTATCCACCAATGGGCGCTCGAGGCGGGCGAGGAGCTTACCGTGGTCAAGCCCGAAGTATGCTGGCAACTGCCGATTCGCCGGCACGAAGACTATGAGGAGCGCCCCGACGGGGAGGAAATCCTGCGGACCACTATCGGCGAATATGATCGCCGCGGGTGGGGCAACGGCGGCGAGGACTTCGATTGGTATTGCTCGGCGGATCCCTCCTGCCACATAGCGGATGAGCCGCTGTGGAAGTCACAGAAGACCGAGCTCATCGCGCTACTTGGCGAGGAGAGCTACGAGATTCTGGCCAAGCACTGCGAGGCCCGGGCGCGCTCCGGGGTCGACTTCCCGCGGCACCCGGCGGATCCTCGCGCTTAAGCCTCGAACTTGTAGCCGAGGCCGCGCACCGTCACGAGCTGCTGCGGGTGGGAAGGCTCGGCTTCGATCTTGGAGCGCAGGCGCTTGACATGAACGTCGAGAGTCTTGGTGTCACCCACGTAGTCGGCGCCCCAGATGCGGTCGATGAGCTGACCGCGGGTCAACACGCGCCCAGCGTTGCGCAGCAAGTACTCGAGAAGGTCGAATTCCTTGAGCGGCATGGAGACCGGTTCACCGGCGACAAGCACGGTGTGGCGCTCGACGTCCATGCGCACGCGACCGCCTTCCAGAATCTGATCGTCCGGCTCCTCCTCGGCGTAGTCAGAGGAGACGTCGTGGCCGCGGCGCAGCACCGCGCGGATGCGGGCGATGAGCTCGCGGGAGGAATAAGGCTTAGTTACGTAGTCATCAGCGCCAAGTTCGAGGCCCACGACCTTGTCGATTTCAGAATCGCGCGCAGTCACCATGATCACCGGCACGGAGGAGGTCGCACGCAGCTGCTTGCACACGTCAGTTCCGGACATTCCCGGCAGCATGAGGTCCAATAGGACGATGTCCACGTGATTCGCCGCGAACTGTTCTAGCGCACTAGGCCCGTCCGGGGCGAGGAGTACGTCGAATCCCTCCTTTCGGAGGAGGAAGGCGAGGGGATCGGCCAGCGACTCTTCATCTTCAACGATGAGGATGGTGGTCATTGCGCTTTATCCTTTCGACGAGCTGCTACACGCGCCACGGCGCGCTGCAAACCAGGGGCGGCAGAGCTGACGGCTCCGTCTTCTATATTATCCCGATTAATAAGATTATCTGTTGGCTTTTCTTCCGCATATATAGGGAGCTCGATAGTGAACGTCGAGCCGGTGCCAGGACGCGACCACAGCTTGATGTTGCCGCCGTGATTAGCCACGACGTGCTTCACAATGGCCAGGCCCAGGCCCGTTCCGCCGGTCTGCCGGGAGCGCGCCTTGTCCACGCGGAAGAAGCGTTCAAACACGCGCTTTTGATCCTCTGGGGCGATGCCAATGCCGCGGTCCGTGACGCGAATGTGAACGACCTTCCCGCCGACCACCTTCTGCGTTACCGACACCGGTAGTTCATCTGGCGAATAGTGGATGGCGTTGGAGATCAGGTTGGAAATCGCCGTCACCAGGAGGGACTTATCTCCCATCACCTTGACGCCTGCGGATTCGCCGCGGGTGAGCTGGTTGTGGTGGGAATCGGCAGCGAGTTGGTTGCGGGTGATGGCTTCATCAATGACCTCATCGAGGTCGAGCGGCTCCATCTCCGGGAGGGCCTCCGCACCCTGCAGCTTGGACAGGGAAATGAGCTCGCTGACCATGTCCGCCATGCGCGCCGCTTCCTTCTGCACCTTGCTACCGAAGTACTCGACATGCTCGGGGTCCCCGGTGTCCTGGAGGAGTGCCTCGGCCAGCAGGGCGATGCCTCCCACTGGGGTCTTCAACTCGTGAGAAACATTGGCCACAAAGTCGCGGCGAGCGGATTCCATGCGCACCGATTCGGATTCGTCGGTGCCGTAGACGATGACGAAGCGATCATCGTTGAGCGTCAGCGGCTGGACCACTGCGCGCACCTGAATCACGCGGTTACCGGTGCGCCGTTTGGGGATGGCGAGGTCCAGTGTGCGGGTCTCTTTGTCTTCAAAGACCTCTTCTGCGACCTTCCAAATGTCGGGGTTCACCGCACGGTCGTGCACCATCGACATTTCATGGGCAGCGGGGTTAGAGAAGATGACCTCTTTCGTGCGCGAAAGCACAGTCATTCCAGATGGGGAACCCCCCACGGCGAGGTGCAGAACCTGGCTAACACTGGTGACCTGGTTAGCGTCTGCATCACGAACGCGGCGGCGCTCCATCCGTTCACGGATCCGGGTGATCACCGGTATGGCCAGGCCGCAGGCCACCACACCGGCGAGGAAAGCGAGTACCAGTTCCACAATCATTCACACCCCTACAAAGAATCCCCAAGGAGTATAGGCTCCCTGGGGATCGTGCGCAGCACGCAGCTTCCTGGGCGGTTACTTCTTTCCGCCCTGGGCAGCCACGGCAGCGGCGCCGGCAGCAGCAGCTTCCGGATCCAGGTAAGTGCCGCCCGGGTTCACAACCGAACCGTCCTCGGTGATCTCGTAAACCAGCGGGATACCGGTCGGAATATTAAGTCCGGCAATCTCCTCATCGGAGATCTGATCCAGATGCTTGACCAGCGCGCGCAGGGAGTTGCCGTGCGCGGCGATGAGAACGGTCTCACCCTTCTTGGCGCGCGGCAGAATCTCTTCCTCGAAATAAGGAACGAAGCGCTCGACGACGTCCTTCAGGCACTCGGTGCGCGGAACCTGATCCAGGCTGGCGTAGCGCGGGTCACCGGCCTGGGAGTACTCGGCGCCATCCTCCAGCTCAGGCGGCGGGGTGCCGTAAGAACGACGCCATGCCATGAACTGCTCCTCGCCGTACTTATCCTTGGTCTCTGCCTTATTAAGGCCCTGCAGGGCGCCGTAGTGGCGCTCGTTGAGGCGCCAGTCGCGCACAACCGGGATCCAGTGGCGGTCCGCAGCGTTGAGCGCAATATTGGCGGTGCGGATGGCACGGCGCAGCAGGGAGGTGTAGACGATATTCGGCAAGATGCCCTGTTCCTTGAGCAGCTCGCCGCCACGCTTGGCCTCGCCCTCACCCTTGGCGGTGAGGTTGACGTCAACCCAACCGGTGAACTGGTTGGACTCGTTCCATTCGGACTGTCCGTGTCGAAGTAGAATCAGCTTTCCGTTACTCATAAACACCAGCATGCCACGTTTTTCGACAGCGCGTCAGGTGGTTTTAATATCCGATTGCCCGGCGCGCGTGGCAATCCGGAATCTCGATACTCATCGCATCGGCGTAAATATTCTCCAACTGGGTGGCGGCCGCTGCCCAACTGAACTGCTGGGCGTGATCGACGGCGGCTTCTCCCATGGCGATGCGGCGGGGGTCGTCGTCAAGCAGCTGTTCCAATGCGTCCGCCCAGTCCTGCGCTGAGTGTGAGTGGACGAGCAAGCCCGTGTCACCGTCCGCGACGGCGATGGGCAGCCCACCGACGGCCGCCGCCACCACGGGAGTTCCGGAGGCCTGCGCTTCCATGGCCACCAGCCCGAAGGACTCGTTATAGCTGGGCACCGCAACAATGTCCGCAGCCTGGTAGATGGCCACGAGCTCTTGGGGTGGGCGCGGGCTCAGGAAACGCACGACGCGCTCCACCCCCAGCTCGCGGGCAAGGTTGTGGTAGGCATCCGGCGAGGAATTCGCCCCGGAGGCACCGCCACAGATGACCACGCGCAGGCGGCGATCCGGATCGCGCTCCATCAGCTCCGCGGCGGCGCGGATGAGCACGTCGGGGCCCTTGAACTTTTGCAGGCGGCCCACGAACGCCACCACCTTGGTGTGCAGCGGGATGCCCAGCTGGCGGCGCGCGCGTTCCGTCATGCGGTCCGTTCCCGGGGTATACAGCTCGGTGTCCGCCCCCGGGGAGACCACGACGATATTCTCCGGCGAGGCGTCGTAGTGCTCGATCAGATCGCGGGTTTCCTGGGCGGTGTTGACCACCAGGATGTCGGCGTTATCCACCAGTTGCTGCTCGCAAATGCGACGTGCCTCGGTTTCCGGGGTGTCATCGAGCGTGCGGTGCACGTTCTTCACGGCAGCCAAGGTGTGCGCGGTATGGACGAGAGGGATATCCCACAGATCGCGCAACAACCATCCCACCTGGCCGGAGAGCCAGTAGTGGGAGTGGATGACGTCATACTCCACATCAAAACAGCGCGCGAAGTTGAAAATGCCGCCCGTGAACGCGGCCAGCTGGGTGGGCAGCTCCTCTTTACTGAGACCTTCATAGGGCCCCGCCACAATGTTGATGACGCGCAGGCGCTCCTCGACGTCCACCACTTCCCCCTGACTGGGGCGCGTGGCGCGAGTGAAAATATCGACCTCCACGCCGAGGCGCGCGAGCTGACGGGCAGTGTTGAGGACGTAGACGTTCATGCCGCCCGCGTCCCCGGCTCCGGGCTGCTCGAGGGGCGAGGTGTGCATGGAAATCATCGCGATGCGCATAGTTTTCCAGTGTATCCCGAAACAACCCGCGTTATACTGGCCCGTACCTTAACCTACGCGACCGAAAGGTGAATCGATGTCGGCATACGAGTCCAAGGCGTGGCTGAAGTACTACCCAGAATGGACCCCGCACACCCTGGAGTACGGAGACACCACGCTTCTCGACGTCTACGACAACAACCTCGCGCTTCATCCCGATAAGCCGGCAACCTACTTTTTCGGTCGCACGCAAACCTACGCCGAGCTGGACAAGCAGGTCCGCCGCGCAGCCGCCGGTCTGCGCGCCTTCGGCGTGCGCCCGGGAGACCGCGTTGCCATCGTCGCCCCCAACTGTCCACAGTTCATCTCTGCTTTCTGGGCCGTGCTTAAGCTGGGCGCCATCGCGGTGCTGCACAACCCGCTCTACACCGCCCACGAGCTGGAGGGTCTGTTTAAGAACCACGGCGCGCGAATCGCCATCGCGTGGGATAAGACGGCCTCCACGTTGGAGAAGCTGCGCCCGACGACCTCCCTGGAGACCGTCGTCTCCATCAACATGATCAACGCGATGCCGACTCCGCAGCGCCTGGCCCTGCGCCTGCCTATTCCGCCGTTGAAGTCCAAGCGCGATCAGCTCACCGCCCCAGCTCCGAATACGGTGCCGTGGGAATCCCTCGTTGGCAACGCCATCGGCGGCGATGGTTCCGATGTCATCACCCCGGAAGAAGTCACCAAGGACACCACCGCGCTCATCCTCTACACCTCCGGCACCACCGGCAACCCCAAGGGCGCGGAGCTGACCCACGGCAACCTCTTCTCCAACCTCTTGATGGGCAAGCACTGGGTACCGGGCTTGGGTGATTCCCCCGAGCGCATGCTCGCCGCACTCCCCTTCTTCCATGCCTACGGCCTGACCATGAACGCCACCCTGGCGCCGCTCATCGCCAGCGAATTGGTGCTGCTTCCTAGCCCGCAGATGCCGCTCATCATGGACCTGATGAAGAAGCACACCCCGACCTGGGTTCCGGGTGTACCGACCTTGTACGAGCGCATCGTGGCAAAGGCGGAAGAAGACGACGTTTCCCTCGACGGCGTGCGCGCGGCCTTCTCCGGTGCGTCCACCCTGCCGGTCAACACCGTGGAGAAGTGGGAGAAGTACACCGGCGGCATGCTCGTGGAAGGCTATGGCCTCACGGAGTGTTCGCCGATCATCGTGGGTAACCCCATGAGCGATGATCGCCGCCCCGGCTACGTGGGAATCCCTTTCCCGGACACGGAGATTCGCATCGCCAACCCGGACAACC
The DNA here is from genome assembly GCF_903645345.1 of Corynebacterium sp. Marseille-Q2823. Taxonomy (NCBI): domain Bacteria; kingdom Bacillati; phylum Actinomycetota; class Actinomycetes; order Mycobacteriales; family Corynebacteriaceae; genus Corynebacterium; species Corynebacterium sp. Marseille-Q2823. Next base: position 174,775 of record NZ_CAHJXS010000005.1, read on the forward strand.
TGGATGAGACCATGCCCGATGGTCAGGAGGGCGAGGTTCTCGCTCGCGGCCCGCAGATTTTCAAAGGTTACTTCGGCGATGAGGAAGCCACTAAGAAAGCCTTCCACAATGGCTGGTTCCGCACGGGTGATATGGGCGTGATGGAAGAGGACGGTTTCATCCGTCTAGTCAGCCGCATCAAAGAAATCATCATCACCGGTGGCTTCAACGTCTACCCGGGCGAGGTTGAGGAAACACTGCTGGACCACCCGGACGTGGCGGAGGCCGCCGTGGTGGGCCGCCCGCGTTCGGACGGCTCCGAGGACGTCGTGGCCTGCATCGTGCTGAACGACGGCGCCGCGCTCGATCCCGACGGCCTCAAGAGCTTCTGCCGCGAGCGCCTCACCCGCTACAAGGTTCCGCGCACCTTCTACCACTTCGAGAAGCTGGCCACGGACCAGCTGGGCAAGATTCGCCGCCGCGAGGTTCAGCAGGATCTGCTCGAGCGTCTCAAGGCCGAGAAGTAGCACTCCATAACCCCGGAGCGATCCCTGCGTGATAAACGCACATCGCCGGGGTTATTGATTTGTCCCGAAAAGATTTCGTTACGTTAAGCAACTTTGCTAAGTTTTGCGAGACTTCTGTCACAGATTGGTTATACTGTTCCAAACATAACAAGTTTGACCACCTAAGGAGTTCGCGAACATGTCCGAATCCCCTGCCCAGGCATCCTCCGCCTTTGAGTCGAAAGCCTGGCTCCAGTATTACCCTGAGTGGACTAAGCCCAATCTGGATTACGGCACCGAAACGCTCTTGGACTCCTACCGAGAAACCGTGGAAGAGTTCGGCGAAAGGCCCGCCACGTGGTTCTTTGGCCACCAAATGACCTACCGCGAACTCGATACCCACGTGCGCGCCGCCGCGGCGGGCCTCAAAGCCTTCGGTATTCGCCCCGGCGATCGCGTCGCCGTAGCGCTCCCCAACTGCCCCCAGCACGTGGCGGTCTTCTACGCCATCTTGAAACTCGGGGCGACCGTCGTGGAGCACAACCCGCTCTACACCGCGGCTGAGCTCGAGCCCCTCTTCCAAGATCACGCCGCCCGCGTGGCCGTGGTGTGGGATAAGGCGAGCCCGGTCTTTGAGGAGCTGCGTGATACCACGCCGCTCGAAACGATCGTTACGGTCAACATGATCGAGGCCATGCCGCGCCCCAAGCAGCTGCTACTGCGCTTGCCGCTTCCCATCATTAAGGACAAGCGCGCCGAGCTCTCAGTTCCCGCCCCTAACACCGTTCCGTGGAGCACGCTCACCGGGCGCGCCATCGGCGGACAAGGCCAGAAGCTACAGGATGCCAAGGTCAACCGCGAAGATACCGCGCTGATCCTTTACACCTCCGGAACCACTGGCAAGCCCAAAGGCGCGGAGTTAACCCACTCCAACCTGTACTGCAACATGAAGATGGCGGAAGCGTGGGTCCCCGAAATCGGCAAGAAGCCCGAGCGCATGCTCGCTGCCCTCCCCCTCTTCCACGTCTATGGCCTCACCCTCATCGCAGCCCTCGGCGTACACATTGGCGGCGAGTTGGTCCTCACCCCGGCGCCAAAGATTCCGCTGCTCCTCGACATTATGAAGAAGCGCCGCCCCACGTGGATGCCGGGTGTACCCACGATCTACTCCAAGGTCATGGAGGCAGCCAAGGAACAGAACATCGATCTCCACGGCATCGAAAACAGTCTCTCGGGTGCAGCGGCGTTGCCAGAGGACATCGTTGAGGAATGGGAAACACTCACCGGTGGCCTACTCGTGGAAGGCTACGGGCTCACGGAAACCTCGCCGATTGTCGCTGCAAACCCGCTCAACAAGAGCCGCCGCCCCGGCTACATCGGCATTCCCTTCCCGGATACCGAGGTGCGCATCGGCAACCCAGACAACCTCAGCGAGACCCAGCCGGATGGCACCGCGGGCGAGCTTCTCGTGCGCGGGCCGCAGGTATTCAAGGGTTACTTCAACATGCCGGAGGCCACCGAGCAGTCCTTCCACGATGGTTGGTACCGCACGGGCGACATGGCGATCATGGAGTCCGATGGCTTCATCAAGATCGTCTCCCGCATCAAGGAGATGATCATTACCGGCGGTTTCAATGTGTACCCGGCCGAGGTGGAAGACGTTATCCGCCAGCACCCGGACGTCACCAACGTGGCCATCGTCGGCCGCCCGCGCGCGGATGGCTCCGAGGATGTCGTGGCCTGCATCATCCTGGAGGATGGCGCGGTGCTCGATCCGGAGGGCCTCAAGGATTACTGCCGCGAGCGCCTGACCCGCTACAAGGTACCGCGTACCTTCTACCACTTCGAGCACCTGGCCTCCGACCAGCTGGGCAAGGTCCGCCGCCGCGAAGTGCAGAAGGACCTCCTAAAACTGCTCGGCGAAGAGGCCCCCGCCTAGGCCGCGCGGTCGATATAGCGCATCACGCGCGTGGGGTTGAAGGTTCGGTAGAACGCTTCACCAGCACCGACAAGCTGGCTCACCAACGTGCTGAGCTGCCAATCCAGCTGTTCGTCGGTGTAGCCCCACTTCGTGGGAATGCGGGCCGTGGTCACTAAGACGAGGTCCTGCTCTTGGCCGCCATCGAGGTTCACCACCTCGATGCGCGCGGAGTAAACATATTGATCATCATTCATAAACTCGGCCCAACGCACGAGCGCATCAAGATCGCAGACGCAGCGACCGGAGGGCGTGACGAGGCTGAGTTCGATATCCCCGGAGCCATCACGAGCGGATTCAATAGTGATCGCGTGTTCATTGATGAGGATGCTCACGGCCCCATTCCGGTGGTCCACCACGTGAACGGGCGTGCCGATCATCGCCAGGCGCGTGGCGCGCTCGTGCACTCGCCACATCCCCACCGCTGAAACCCCATAGGCCTCGCTGAAATAGTGGGGCGACACCGGCTTAAGCCCCGACCCTTTCCGCGGCTTTGACCGGTGTTCCGGAAACTGCTCATCTAAGCGTGCGAAGACCGCTGACATCTCGGCAGCATAGCCCGCAACAATGCTCTTGAGCTGCGCGTTCGTGGCCGCCGACGGCAGATAGGGCGGCGCGAAGACCCGCAGGTGAGTATGCATGTCGGAGCTTCCACACGGCTCGGCCACAAGGTTGCCGGAGATGCCACCTCCGTTGAGATCATTGACCTCCATGCGCAAAGGCTGGCGGTCCGGGTCGAAGCACACCGCGCCACCCCAATACCCAAGGACGCAGAGGCCGCCCATCTCTTCGTTGACGTCGATGCTTAAGAATCCGCCCGCAATTTTGATGGTGGGCAAGCCGGTGGAGGAATCTTCCTCCAGCTTTCCGGCCAGCTTGGTCATAGTTTTGATAACTCGGCTTTTGCTGAGCCGTGCTGGTGTCTTAGTCGTTTTCTCTGGTGTTGATTGAGACATAGTCCCCCCTAGTTTTTCTTTTCTTTCACGCTGCGCGAGCCGATGCTGAGCCACCCCTGCTCCTCCCCGAGCCGCTGCAGTGAGCCCGAGGATACAAAAGGTTGGGCAACTTCGCGCGGCGAGCGCTAAGAAAGAGTGCCCCCACCACCAAACGTGAGAAAAACCTCACATTTTCCGCGCGGGAGACAGCTTTGCGTGAAAGCTTCGACTACGGTGGCACATCATGATTGTTCTGTAGGGCTAACTAATCCTGCCCACAGCTCTTCATAAAACCGTTCCCCATCAGCTCAAAAGAGGAAAGATGCCTGTTACTATGCTGCATTCCATGCCCCGCCCGGCCGTACTTTTCGCCGGACAAGGCTCCGATTGGCAGGGTTTCATCACCACCGCCGCGCAGACTGCCGCCACCGCTGACTCCCTGCGCGAGACCCTCGCCCAGGCCCGCAGCCTCACCGGCCCCGCCGCACGCACCATCGCCTCCACGTGCCCTGGCGCACTTGAGCGCCTCGAGCAGCTCATTGATGGTTCCGTCGAGCCCAACGCCCTCGACTCTCTGCCGGCAGTGTCCATCCCCGGCATCGTCCTTGGCCAGATTGCTGCCATCGAGCAGCTGCGTGATCTCGGCGTCGACATCGACGAGCGCGCTGGGCATTCCCAGGGAAGCTTGGGCGAGATGGCCGTCGACAAGCCAGTAGAAGCCCTAGCCCTAGCCATCCTGATGGGCACCGCAGCCAGCGCGGTCAACGGCTCCGATCCGCGCCCCCAGATGCTGTCCATCCGGGGCCTGGAGCGCAGCTTCGTCACTGAGCACCTGCACGGCACCGCCGCCATCGCCGTGGTCAACGGCCGCCGCCATTTCGCGCTGTCTGGTGCCCCGGAGGACCTGGCTGCCACCCGCTCCGCCATCGACGAGGCCGTGAAGAGCTTCAACGCCGAGCTGGAGAAGCGCACCGTCGGCGGCGATGAGCTCAGCCCGCGCTTTGATGAGCTGCCCGTAGCGCTTCCCTTCCACAACGCGGTTCTCGCACCGGCAGCTGAGCGCACCGTAGGCCTGGCTCAGAAGTGCGGCCTCGACGCGGATGAGGCCCGCGCGCAGGCAGAAGCCATCCTGGTCACCGACCACGACTGGCCTGCCACTCTGGCCGCGCTCAACTCCGAGCACCTCATCGTTCTCGACCGCGCCTTGGCGAACATCACCCGCCGCGTGGTGCAGGGAACCGGGGTGACCGTGGTCTCCGCCGCCACCCCGCAGGAGCTTGATGCGCTGGCGACGCCGGGCGCTGAACTGCCCAAGGCCCTGAACTACGCTGACTTCGCCCCGCGCACCATCGAGCTTCCCAACGGTCGCACCTATACCCAGACCCGCTTCTCCGATCTCACGGGCCTGTCCCCGATCATGCTGGGCGGCATGACGCCCACCTCCGCTGATGGAGAGATCGTGGCCGCGGCAGCCAACGCTGGCCACTGGACGGAGATGGCCGGCGGCGGCATGTACTCCGATGAGGTCTTCCGCGCCCACCTGGCCACAATGGAGCAGCACCTGCGCCCTGGCCGCACGGCGCAGTTCAACACCATGTTCTTTGACCGCTTCCTGTGGAACCTGCACTTCGGCCAGGCGCGCATCGTGCCCAAGGCGCGTGCGGCCGGTGCCGCTTTCAACGGCGTGTGCATCTCCGCCGGTATCCCGGAAGTAGAGGAAGCTGGCGAGCTGCTGGACCGCCTCCACGCCGACGGTTTCCCCTTCATCTCCTTCAAGCCCGGTACCGCGAAGCAAATCCGCGATGTCCTGGCCATCGCCACGGCCTACCCGGAGGACCGCATCATCATGCAGGTCGAGGACGGCCACGCCGGCGGCCACCACTCCTGGGTCAACCTGGATGACATGCTGCTGGATACTTACGCCGAAATCCGCCAGCACCCCAACGTCTACTTGGCAGTCGGCGGCGGCATCGCCTCCCCGGATCGCGCCACCTCCTATCTCACCGGTGAGTGGGCGAAGAAGCACGCTATGCCGGCGATGCCTGTCGACGCCGTCTTCCTCGGCACCGTCGCCATGGCCACCAAGGAGGCCAAGGCCACTGATTCCGTCAAGGACCTTCTGGTCAACACCGCCGGAATCAGCCCGGAGCAGAACGACGGTTGGGTAGGCCGCGGCACCGGTGCGAACGGCGTGGCATCCTCGCAGTCCCACCTTTTGGCGGACATCCACGACCTCGATAACTCCTTCGCCGCGGCTTCTCGCCTGATTACTTCCTTGAGCATCGAGGAGTACTCGGCACACCGCCAAGAAATCATTGACGCACTGGCCATGACCTGTAAGCCCTACTTTGGTGACGTGGAATCCATGACCTACGCCGCGTGGCTGGAGCGCTTCGTGGATCTGGCCCACCCGTTCGTGGATCCGAGCTGGGATGACCGCTTCCTGGATCTCCTCCACCGCGTCGAAGCCCGCCTGAACCCAGCGGATCACGGCCAGATTGAAACCCTCTTCACCTGTGTTGAGGACGTTCACGATGCCCCCGCAGCCGCAGCGAAGCTGCTGGAGGCTTACCCCGCCGCACGCACCACCGAGGTCTCGGCGCGCGATGCCGCCTGGTGGATTTCCCTGCACTACAAGCACGTCAAGCCCATGCCGTGGGTACCGGCCCTGGACGGTGACCTGAAGTCCTGGTTCGGCAAGGACACGCTCTGGCAGGCGCAGGATGAGCGCTACACCGCTGACCAGGTGCGCATCATCCCCGGCCCCGTGGCCGTGGCAGGTATTACCAAGAAGAACGAGCCGGTGGCAGACCTGCTTGCCCGCTTCGAGCAGGCCACCACGGATGCGCTGCTGGAGCAGGGATCGACCCCGCAGAAGGCTTTCTCCCGCCTGAATTCCGCCGCCGATGAGGCCGCGTTCCTGCGTACTTCCCCGACCCTGCTGTGGCACGGCCACCTCATGGCCAACCCGGCTTATGAGATGGATGAGAATGCCTTCGACCTGCGCCAGGATGCCGAGGGCAACTGGGAGATCGTCATCACGGCCGACTCCTACTGGGATGACCTGCCGGAGGAGCAGCGCCCCTTCTACGTTCGCGAGGTCACCGTCCCAGTGGACTTGCCGGAGGATGTAGCCACGGGTGGCTCCCCGGTGGTCTCCGAGGAGCGCCTACCCAACTCCGTCTTCACCCTCTTGGAGGGGCTGGCCGGTGTCGGCTCCACCGCGGAGCAGGGCGATGAGATTACGGAGATGCCCACCGTCGAGTCCGGCTACTCCTTCCACTTCCCTGCTTCGCTGCTCTCCGCACACAGCGCGGTGACCTGCGGCGATGCCGCAGCCGAGAAGGCCGGCACCCCGGATGTTCTGGTCGGCCCGTGCTGGCCGGCCATCTACGCCGCGCTCGGCTCCGGCCGCCTGGAGGACGGCTACCCGGTCATCGAAGGCCTGCTCAACGCGGTGCACCTGGACCACGTCATCGACCTGCGCGTGCCGCTGGAGCAGCTTGCCGACGGCCGCCAGATCGACGTCACCTCCTCCTGCACCGCCATCGAGGAATCCGTCTCCGGGCGCATCGTCACGGTGGAGCTGGAGCTCAAGGACCACGCCTCCGGTGATGTCGTGGCCACGCAGATGCACCGCTTTGCCATCCGTGGCCGCGCCACCGGCACCGCCGCACCGAGCCAAGCACCGGAGTGGGGCGGCGGCAAGTCCGCCACCAAGGTGGTGCCGACGCCGCGCTCCTTCGTCGACCGCGCCACCGTCACCGCCCCGCAGGACATGACGCCCTTCGCTCTAGTCTCCGGTGACTACAACCCGATTCACACTTCCTATAACGCGGCCCAGCTGGTGAACCTGCAGGCACCGCTGGTGCACGGCATGTGGCTCTCGGCCGCCGCACAGCAAGTGGCCGGGCGCCATGGCCGCGTGGTGGGGTGGACCTACTCCATGTACGGCATGGTGCAGCTGGGCGATGACATCGAGGTCACCGTTGAACGCGTCGGCCGCAAGGGCATCCACCAGGCCCTCGAAGTCACCTGCCGCATCGACGGCGAGGTGGTCTCCCGCGGCCAGGCCCTGCTTGCCGCGCCGACCACGGCGTATGTCTACCCCGGCCAGGGCATCCAGGCCGAAGGCATGGGCAAGGGCGACCGCCAGGCCTCCCCGGCAGCGCGCGAAGCGTGGCGCCGTGCTGATGCGCATACCCGCGAGAACCTGGGCTTTAGCATCCAGAAGATCATCGATGAGAACCCGACGGAACTCACCGTTCGCGGCACCACCTTCCGCCACCCGCAAGGCGTGCTGCACCTGACCCAGTTCACGCAGGTGGCCCTGGCTGTAGTGGCCTATGCCCAGACCGAGCGCCTGCGCACCGAGGACGCCCTGGCTCCGACCTCCTACTTCGCCGGTCACTCCCTGGGCGAGTACACCGCGCTGGCTTCGCTAGCGAATATCTTCGACCTTGAGGGTGTCATCGACATCGTCTACTCCCGCGGCTCCGCCATGGGCAGCCTGGTCCCGCGCGATGCGGAGGGCAACTCCGAATACGCCATGGCGGCACTGCGCCCGAACATGGCGGGCATTGATGCCGACAACGTCGACGCCTGGGTGGCTGAGGTCGCCGAGGCCACCGGCGAGTTCCTGGAGATTGTTAACTACAACATCCGCGGCCAGCAGTACTCCGTCGCCGGCACCAAGAAGGGGCTCAAGGCCCTGGTGGACAAGGCCAATGCCATCGCCCCGCGCGCGGCCGTCATGGTCCCGGGCATCGACGTTCCTTTCCACTCCCGCGTGCTGCGCGAGGGCGTTCCGGCCTTCGCGGAGAAGCTCGATGAGCTCCTGCCGCAGGAGCTGGATCTGGACGCCCTGGTAGGCCGCTACATCCCGAACCTGGTGGCCCGCCCCTTCGAGCTGACCCAGGACTTCGTCGACGCCGTGGCACCGCTGGCTCCCTCCGGCAAGCTGGACGGGCTGAAGGTGGAGGACCTCTCCGAGCACGAGCTCGCCCGCCTGCTGCTCATTGAGCTGCTGTCCTGGCAGTTCGCTTCGCCTGTGCGCTGGATTGAGACCCAGGAGCTCCTCTTCGGCAAGGTCGAGCAGATCATCGAGGTCGGCTTGGCTTCTTCCCCGACGCTGACCAACCTGGCTACCCGCTCGCTGGCCGTCGCCGGCATCCCGGAGGGCACCATCCGCGTGCTCAACGTGGAGCGCGACCAGGAGCAGGTCATGCTTGCCGACGTCTCCGAAGCCCCAGCCGCCGAACCGGCTGCGGAATCCGACGCCGAGGAGGCACAACAAACCAACGAGGCACCAGCCGAGGCTGCCGAGGCTCCGGCTGCGGCCGCGCCAGCTGCCGCACCTGCTCCTGCGCCTACCGCAGCCGCCGCCTCCGGCGACGCCCCCGAGCTGCGCTTTGGTGCGGCGGAGGCCATCATGGTGCTCTTCGCCTTCCAGAACAAGATCCGCGTGGATCAGATCGCGGACTCCGACACCGTGGAGGAGCTGACCAACGGTGTGTCCTCGCGCCGTAACCAGCTGCTCATGGACATGTCCGCGGAGATCGGCGTGCCGGCCATCGATGGCGCCGCCGATGCCGACGTGGCAACGCTGCGCGAGAAGGTCGCCACCGCCGCCCCGGGCTACTCCGCTTTCGGCCCGGTGCTGGGTGAGGCCGTCGGCGCGCGCCTGCGCCAGCTCTTCGGCGCTGCGGGCCTCAAGCCCACCGCCGTGGCGGACTACGTCACCGGCACCTGGGGCCTGCCCGAGTCCTGGGTTGCCCACGTCGAGGCTGAGATTCTGCTGGGCTCCCGCGAGGAGGACTCCGTGCGCGGCGGCTCGCTGAGCACCGTGCCGGCGAGCGCTACCTCCAAGTCCGCAGCACACGAGCTGATCGACGCCGCCGTCCAAGCCGTCGCCGCTACCCACGGTGCATCCGTGTCCAAGGGCGCGGCCGCCGGTGGTGCCGGTGGCGGTGCCGTGGTCGACTCCGCTGCGCTCGATGCCTTCGCCGAGACCGTCACCGGTGAGAGCGGCGTGCTGGCTACTGTCGCCCGCCAGGTTCTCTCCCAGCTGGGCTTGGACTCCGAACCGGAGCTCATCGAGGCACCTGATACCACCGTCATCGATGCCGTCGAGGCAGAGCTCGGCTCCGGTTGGCTCAAGTCCGTCACGCCGTCCTTTGATGCGAACAAGGCCGTGCTTTTCGACGACTCCTGGGCCATCGCCCGCGAGCGCCTCGCCCGCCTGGCACTGGGCCAGGCCGAGTACCCGGTGGACAGCTTCCGCGGTGCCGGCGAGGCCCTAGCGCGTCAGGCGCGCTGGTGGAAGCGCGAGGACATCGCCAAGGCCGCCGTGGACACCACCCCCGGCGCGTTCGCCGGTGAGGTTGCCCTGGTCACGGGTGCTGCCCCTGGTTCCATCGCCACTGCGCTGGTGGAGCGCCTACTGGAGGGCGGCGCGACCGTCATCATGACCGCCTCCCGTGTCAGCCAGGCCCGCAAGGAATTCGCGCGCACGCTCTACGCCGAGCACGGCGCTGCTGGTTCCGCCCTGTGGCTGGTCCCGGCGAACCTGTCGAGCTTCCGCGATATTGACGCGCTCATCGACTGGATCGGCACTGAACAGCGCGAGTCCGTGGGCAACGAGGTCAAGATCCTCAAGCCGGCCCTCACGCCGACGCTGGCCTTCCCCTTTGCTGCGCCGAGTGTCTCCGGCTCGCTGGCGGATGCCTCCGGCAGCACCGAGGCCCAGGCCCGCCTGCTGCTGTGGTCCGTCGAGCGCACCATCGCGGGACTGGCAAGGTTGAGCCAGGAAGACGTCGACAAGCGCTGCCACGTTGTCCTGCCGGGCTCGCCCAACCGCGGCACCTTCGGTGGCGACGGCGCCTACGGCGAGGTCAAGGCCGCCCTCGATGCCATCCTCAACAAGTGGAAGGTCGAGGCCGGCTGGCCGCAGGGTGTCACCCTGGCGCAGGCCAAGATCGGCTGGGTCGCCGGCACGCACCTCATGGGCGGCAACGATGGGCTGGTGCCCGCCGCCGAGAAGGCCGGAATCAAGGTGTGGAGCCCGGAGGAGATTTCCGCCGAGCTTATGGACCTGGCCAGCGCCGACTCGCGCGAGCAGGCAGCTCACGCCCCGGTAGAGAAGGACCTCACCGGCGGCCTAGAGGGCTTCTCCCTCAAGGAGCTTGCCGCAGGTGCGGAAACCGCTGGCGCAGTTCCGCACGAAGATATAGAAGCCCCCATCACAATCGCGGCACTGCCCAACCAGGTACAAGCAGTGCAGCCTGGCCTGGAGGAAGAAGTTGGCCAGGTCACCACGGACCTGGAGGACATGGTGGTCATCGCCGGTATCGGCGAGGTCTCCTCGTGGGGCTCCGGCCGCACGCGCTTCGAGGCCGAGTATGGCCTGCAGCGCGATGGTTCCGCGGAGCTCACCGCAGCTGGTGTGCTGGAGCTGGCCTGGATGACCGGGCTGGTGGAATGGCGCGAGGACCCGCACCCGGGCTGGTTCGTGGTGGAGAGCGATGAAGAGATCGCCGAGGAGGACATCTTCGAGCGTTTCCGCGATGAGGTCGTTGCACGCTCCGGTGTGCGCACGCTGACGGATAAGTACCACCTCACCGACCGCGGCTCCATCGACCTGACCACCGTCTTCCTGGACCGCGACGTCACCTTCGCCGTGGATTCGGAAGCCACCGCCCGCGATATTCAGGACGCGGACCCGGAGTTCGTCAGCATCGTCGAGGTGGACGGCGAATGGCAGGTCACCCGCCGCCAGGGTGCCACCGTCAAGGTGCCGCGCAAGGCTACGCTGACTCGCACCGTCGCCGCCCAGATGCCGGATGACTTCGACGCCGCTAAGTGGGGCATCCCGGAGCACATGCTCGACTCCCTGGACCGCATGGCGGTGTGGAACCTGGTCAGTGCGGTGGATGCCTTCACCCAGGCTGGCTTCTCCCCGGCGGAGCTGCTGCGCTCCATCCACCCGGGCCAGGTGGCCACCACGCAGGGCACCGGTATCGGTGGCATGGAATCCCTGCACAAGGTCTTCGTCACCCGTTTCCTTGGTGAGGAGCGCCCGTCCGACATCCTGCAGGAGGCCCTGCCGAACGTCATCGCGGCGCACCCCATGCAGTCGCTGGTGGGCGGCTACGGTTCCATGATTCACCCCATCGGCGCCTGTGCTACCGCAGCGGTGTCGATTGAGGAGGCCGTGGACAAGATTGCCCTGGGCAAGGCCGACGTGGTCGTGGCCGGCGGCATCGACGATGTCCAGGTGGAATCCCTCCAGGGCTTCGGCGACATGAACGCCACCGCGGAGACCGCGAAGATGACCGCCAAGGGAATTGATGATCGCTTCATCTCCCGCGCCAATGACCGCCGCCGCGGCGGCTTCCTCGAAGGCGAAGGCGGCGGCACGGTCCTGCTGGTGCGCGGTTCCCTTGCACAAGAGCTGGGCCTTCCGGTCCTCGCAGTGGTCGCGCACGCGGCCTCCTATGGCGACGGCGCCCACACCTCCATCCCGGCTCCTGGCCTGGGTGCGCTGGGGGCTGGCCGTGGCCGGGAGAACTCCCGCCTGGCGCGCTCGCTGCGCGGCCTGGGCCTGACGCCGAACGACGTCAGCGTCCTGTCCAAGCACGACACCTCCACCAACGCCAACGACCCCAACGAGTCGGAGCTGCACTCCCTGCTGTGGCCGGCGATTGGCCGCGATGAGGACCAGCCGATGTTCGTCATCTCCCAGAAGACGCTCACCACTCGCGGTGCCGCGCTCTTCCAGACCGGCGGTATCATCGACGTCTTCCGCACCGGCCGCATCCCGGCCAACGTGTCGCTGGACTGCGTTGATCCGCTCATCGCGCCGAAGGCGAAGAACCTGGTGTGGCTGCGTTCGCCGCTGGATCTGGCAGCCGCGGGCCGCAACGTGAAGGCCGCGGCGCTGACCTCGCTGGCTTCGGCCACGTCAGCGCGCTCATCGTCTACGCCCACCCCGGCGTGTTCGAGCAGGCCGTGTCTCAGCAGCGCGGGGCGGATGCAGCTGCCGAGTGGCGTGAGCACGCCGAGCAGCGCCTGCGCGCCGGCCGCGCACACTTCGAGGCCGGAATGCTGGGCCGCGCCCCGCTCTTCGAGGTCATCGAGGGCCGCCGCCTACCGCACGCCGACGCCAAGGTGATGATTGACGGCTACGGTCTCGTCGACGCCGACAAGGCCGCGGAAATCTCCATGCTCCTCGACGCCGATGCGCGCCTGGGCAGCAACGGTGAATTCCCGGGTGCGTAACCTCTAGCAATTAGGGCCAGTTCAAGTACGAACTGGCCCTTTCCTTTCGGACTAACCTCGTTTCGCTCTATGTCGCGACGATATTTGCTCACCAACGCTTTTCAATTAAATGTTCCATCACACGCTTTCAAACATCCGCCGAAAAATATTGACAAGCATGATTACGGAATCAGCGATTATGCCAGCTTCACGGCGCGATGAGTTCGGTGCGTGTTTTATCGAATGAGCTAACGAAACTGCCTTACGAACAAAACTACGCAGTTCACTATTCGCTGGTCCTGGAAGTTCTACTTCAACAACTCGTGCCAGCCGGTTTTTGAGTTTCCCTCATTAAATTTATCCGCATCATCACCATTCCGTAAGTGACGAGTTTCGTCAAAGGCTACGCGGTTCAATTCATGTTGGCGGACATGAAAAACTGACCAGTGGCAGACACGGGATTTAGGGGTTTGGGGAGTTTTTATTGGGGGTAGGAAAATAAGGGGTCTTCATCCGATGTTCGATAGAAGAGTCTAACCGGACTCATCTAGCGAAAAGCATGGACGGACCTGACTCCGTCTCTAATCAGCAGCAATTGTCTTCTAGAAGAAGCAGGGGTGAAGTTGAGGTGTCAGGCCTGTGGCCCCGCCGTCGCCGATGGTGACTCCAACACCGGGTTCCTCGTGCCTATCGAAGGCAACCACAGCACGCGGCCGCGCGCCGTCGGCACGTTCCGTGAAATCACATGTGCCAAGCTTCACGGACCTCATGCCACAGGTGCGCCCGACACCGAACAACACGGCTCCCATCGGTCGGCTGATGCACCACGTCATCGTCGTTCGAACTCGAGGAGCATCCCAGCGCTAGATCGACGTCACAACAGGGCTCTGAACCAGAGGGGATAAGTTCGCTTACCATACTCCAACAGGACGAGTCAATCATTCGAACACGCCCTGCCCCCGTGGTGTCCGCCACTGGTCAGTTTCTCATGGCCATAGGCGGACTTTTTTATGTCCGCCTCCGGTCAGCTTTTCATGTCCGCTAACAATTCATCGAGAATGCGAACCCCCCAATTACCGACATCACTGAAGTCACTTTGAAGCGTTTTAACGTCATAACACTAACACTAAAACACCACTCAACCACCGCAATCATTGGGCAAGTTGGCCATAGTCAAAGCTGTGACCCTGGAAATTCGAAAGACGTCACAGCAACAAACCACCACCCCAGACAACCTTCACATGAGATGCCTTTTAAACATTATGATATATGTCCTACGTTCACCCCTTAGAGATTTAAATTATATTTTTCATTGACTGTGCTTTGGATCCCTGCTACTCTGTCTGTAACTTCACTTATGAAAGGAGGAGGCCAATGTCATTCGATTTTGAAGTGATTTCCACCCAGAATCTGATGGAAGCCCACCGCGTTGGACAGGCATAAAACATCAGACAACCACGGGGACCTGAATACATTCGGGCCCCCTTTTTACTTTAAGGAGAACAATGTCCTTGATATCATTCCGGACCGCCCATGAAGTTAGGCCTCTAGGGGATGGCAGGTCAGTTGTTGGATCAAACACGGCAGGAATCGGCCACTATGTCCAAGATCCAGACCACCATCTCCAAAAATTGAATAAAATTTTAAACGGCACCCTAAATCAGCACGAAGCTACCGAACAGATCGCTAAGCAAACGGGACTTTCTCCCTTTAATGCACATACTCTGCTCGAGAAGCTAATCCAGCTAGGACACATTGAGGCCATTTCTCAACCCAACTTAACCCCAGAACAACAGACTCGTTTTTCTCGCAGTACTGCGCTCTACTCATGGCTAGGCGGATTTGGGAAATTTGATCGATGGGCTCCTCAAGAAATTATCTGCTCGTCGAGCATTTGCATTTTAGGGGCCGGAGGCATTGGATCTAGCATCGCGTTACAGATGGCCGCAAGTGGAATAGGAAAAATAACTCTCGTTGATTTTGACACTGTCGAGTTGTCCAACCTGAATCGACAAATTGCTTATTCGGAAAAATCTATCGGCAAATTAAAGACTGATGAACTCAAAAATAGGATTAGAGAGTTAAATAGCGATTGCTCAGTACGTACGATCGAGCGAAAAATTGAAGGAGTAGAGGAATTAATTCCCATTTTCAAGGAAGCAGATCTAGTTATAAGAGCAATCGACAACCCACCCGAATCGGCATATTGGGTATCAGAAGCCGCAATAGCCACCAAAAGGCCCTGGATTGACTGCAGCTACGCCGGGCCGATGGCGGTTTGCGCGACTTTTGTCCCCGGAACGACAGGGTGCTACCGATGCCTTCGAGAAAGTGAAAAACAACGGCTGCAACAGAATAATATTTCTGGACTCTATGAGGAAACCCCTCTTGGAATTAACGCTGCGATAGCACCTATCGTGTCAATAGCCAGTGCATTGGCTTCACTCGAAGCCTTAAGGTTCTTAGTCTCAAGAACCAACTTATCTATGGGCAAAGTTCTACATCAAAACCTTGCAGACTATTCAAATCAATATTCCATTGATTTCCCCTCGTCTTGCCAACATTAGCCTTCATGAAAGGACTAAGAAATGGCCACCTTAATGAGTATTCCTGGCTATCGCCGCTTAGTCGGAACAATGGCGTTCAACCAAACTGGTTATGCAATGGCTTCAGTAATAGTTCCACTATTGATTTTTGACATAAGCAAAAACGCCACACTGGCAGGATCAGTATCAGCTTTTGGAACAGGTTCGCTTATTCTTTTGAGCCTGTTTGCCGGTGCATTAACAGATAAGTTTCATCCCTCAGTAGTGCTAAAACGAGTTACTCTCGCTCAAACGATCATTTGGATCAGCATTGCTCTCATGCTCTCCTTTAGTGTTCTTCCGTTACTCCCCATAGTTTTATGCATCGTTCTCGCTTCCGCGCTCTCTGCATTCGACGCACCAAGCGAACAAAGTCTCATCAAGCAGATGGTCCCTACAAGCGATCTAGGTACAGCAAATGCTATCGCGCATGGACGTGAATCCACTGCGGAAGTTTTCGGCGGACCGAGCGCCGGACTTCTTTACGGTTTAAACCCCCACTTAGCTCTTTTTGTCCAGGGAGCATTCCATGCCATCGCCTGCGCTCTCGTTCCTCGAAAGCCTAATTCAGCGTCAGCAAATCAGTTACCCGAAGAACACGACACAAATGTTTCTGTTCTAAAGTCCTCGACTGATGGGTTCCGTTTTGTATTTAGCCACACAGGGCTGCGCGCAATCACTCTCGTGGCAGCCGTTGCCAACATTCCAATGTCAGCTTTTATCTTGGTACTGATTTTTTCATACCGCGCTACAGGAGAATCTGCATTCATTATCGGTTTGATTTCAGCATCTTTTGGATCCGGTGTCATCGTAGGTTCTTTTTTGGCCAGCAAGCTAGCAGAGGTTGTACCACTAGGAAAACTTGGCACTATAGCTTTACTTACCTTCACAATAAGCCTTATTGTGCTTACCACACTACATAGCAATACGGTCGCCACCATCATTGCTTTGTTTATCGCGGGTCTACCCCTAGCGTCTTTTAATACTGCAATTGGGGCTTTTACTGCCGCCATTACCCCTGACTACCGAATGGGCGCAGTAACCACAGCTTCTACCATTCCTGGAATATTTCTCATGCCATTCGGAGCATTTCTCGCTGGCTTTGGATTTGAGCACTGGGGAGCTTCAACAACACTCGGACTCATTTCAACAATCGCGCTCATTGCCACCATGATGACGCTAACCTCAGCGGTTCGCGGAATACCATTGCTATCTCAACTCGACGAAGTTCAATCCTGATAGTTCCACTCTGCACTGTAATGCTCTTAAAATAAGGATTACCCCATAGAACGATTAAGCCAAATAACTTTCGACGACATATACCTCATCTCCCCGTCCAGTTGGAATGATTGAAACACCGTAATGCTCCCAGACCTAATCAAAATTCAGGACTTCCAGAAAGAGAACTCTGGGCGGCTGGTGAGCGACGGTTTCAAGGAGCCCGACCCCGGAAAGTAGACACCGTGGGGTGAACAAAATGTAGGTGTAAGCCTATCAGACCTTAAGCGGCTTGGGACTCGAACTCATCGGGAGTTTTATACCCGCACCAAGTGTGCCGACGGCACGTGTTGTAGCGCACGCACCACCGGAAGACGTCTCGGCGGCAGATCAGTTGATTGGCGAATGTCTTCGCATCTTTGAGGACCTCCCGTATCAGAGCCGCGTTGAACGACTCAGCCAGCGAATTATCCGCGCTGGTTCCCACCGCGCCCATCGACTGGGTAACGCCCAAGCGCTTGCATGTTGCCTGGAACTGCGACGAGGTATACACGCTTCCATGATCCGAGTGGAAAACCGCACCATCAAGACCTCCACGCAGATGGGAAGCGTTTTCGAGGGCTTCTTCTACCAGTTCGCAACGCACGTGATCTGCGATAGCAAAGCCGACAAGTTTGCGGGAAAAACAATCAATCACTGTTGCCAAGTACATGTTCGTTCCGTCTGCGATCGGCAGATACGTAATATGGACCTGACCCCTGTTTGGTAGACACCTGATATCCAGCCCGGTTGGGTTGGGAAGAAAGGTAATCTACCACCATGCCTAGGTACTCCGAACAGTTCAAACGTGATGCTGTGGCCCTCTACGAAAACAATGAGGACCTCTCACTTCACGCGGCTTCAGCAGAGCTTGGTGTCAATCGATCCTCACTTTATTCCTGGCTTAAGCAGTACGGCACCGGCAAACGCGCCCGCACGAAGACCCTGCGTGACAACGCCCAGGCGACGACTGATTCTGAACGGATCCGCCAGCTAGAAAAAGAAGTCTCTAAGCTTCGTGAAGAACGTGACATCCTGCGTAAGGCCGCGAAGTATTTTGCCGAAGAGACACGCTGGTAATCCGCTTCCAGTTTGTCTATGACTACCGAACCGAATACTCGGTCAAGCGGATGTGCCACGTGTTAAAGCTCAATCGCTCCTCGTTCTACAAATGGGTCAACACCCGCGAAAAACGCAGGTTAAAGACGTGTTCCGATGCCCTTCTTGGTGCGAGAATCAAGACTATCTTCGATGATGAGCACGGGCTTTATGGTGCTAAACGCATCGCTGCAAGCCTCAACGACGATACGGACTTTCCTCCGATCAATCACAAGAAGGTCGCACGCATCATGAAATCCATGGGGCTGAAAGGCTTTAGTAAACGGCGTCGGTGCATCACCACCAGGCGCAAGCCTGGACGTCGAGTCATGCCAGATTTAGTAGGCCGCAAATTCACAGCTGACAGGCCGAACCACGTCTATGTAGGCGACATTACGTACCTGCCGTGTAAGGGCGGCAAGAACATGTACCTGGCCACGGTCATCGACGTCTACTCGCGCAAACTCGTCGGCCATGCACTAGCCGATCACATGCGGGTATCGCTGGTTATCGAAGCTTTATCTCATGCCAGAAAAGTCCGCGGAAGCCTTAAAGGGGCAGTTTTCCATTCCGATCATGGCAGTGTGTACACCTCACAAGCATTTAGAGAGCACTGCGCTGTACTTGGTGTTCGCCAATCCATGGGAGCAGTGGGTACAAGTGCCGATAATGCCCTGGCAGAATCGTTTAACGCCAGTCTCAAGCGTGAAGTTCTGCGTGATCGGAAAGTGTTTGACAATCCCATCATCTGCCGCCAAGAAGTCTTCCGATGGTGCATGCGCTACAACACGCGCAGACGGCACTCCTGGTGCAATCTTCTAGCCCCCGATGCCTTCGAAGCACTCACATCAGCTACACTGACTCAAGCAGCATAGCTAACCCCCGACGTGTCTACTTTCCGGGGGTCAGGCCCTATCGCCAACAAGCACACGATTTGCAGCGCAGGCTGTGAAGTCACGGTTGACCAAGTCTGCAAACACGCGCCGGCCTTTGTCGCGCACAGTGGTCTAGACCCTGCGCTTCTTTTGAAATCCGAACAGGTTCTGGGCCCGCATCAAACGTGCCACCTTTTTGCGATTGATCCGCTTGGCAGGGGTTGTAGCACCGTCGCGACGTGTGGGGTCGTTGAGTTCGGCGGTGATGCGACGAGCGCCCCACACGCCGTTTTCAGCGTCGAAAATGGTCTGGATCTCCGCGGCCACCACAGCGTCATCTAAAAGGCGCGCACGGCGCCGCGGAGCCGAGTTCTTCCACTTGTAATACGAAGACCGATTTAAGCCCAGGACTGTGCACATCCGCTTGACCGAGTAGTCGGGGATATGGTCACAAGTGAACTGGAAGCGGATCACCAGGTCGTCTCTTTAAGCAAAATACTTCGCGGCCTTGCGCAGAATATCGCGCTCTTCACGAAGCCGCTGGCTTTCGCGCTCTCGCCGACGGATTCTTTCCGTATCAGCCAGCTTTTCTGTGGGCGACGCTGCATCATCATCCTCGGCGACGTTGGTGCCGAATTGCTAGTACCAATACCCCAAAATCGAGCGATTGGTTCCGATAATCTTCTCCACTCATCCAGAACCATACGAAGCATAGGACCGTATCAAACGTCTTTAACAAAGCGGTGACTCACGATAAGAGTTATCTGGCGCATTGCGCTCGCAGTCCACCGGGATAACGGCTATCCCGGTAAACTAGGATATCAATCTACCAAGATAAACCTTATCCCCAATGCCCCAAGCGCATGAGAGGAGTCAGCTGTGGCAAAAACAGTCGAATTGGAATGGATCCCCGCTGATGGCAGCGGTCTTTCTCGACGCGCCAAACAAGGAGGTAAGTATCACGCTTTCGTTCCCGATCCACTTGCAGGCATGTCGTTGAAGCTTCCGTCCGAGCTCTCGCGACGTATCGTTCGCATCGAGCGGGAGATTCACAATCTTGGGATGAGAGACAATACCCATTCCCTTGAAGGCGTTGCGCGACTCCTGCTCCGTTCTGAGGCCGTCGCTTCCTCCCGGATCGAGGGAATCGCTCCTAACTCCGACAAAGTGGCCATGGCGATCCTCGCGCGTGAATCAGATTCCGGAATTCGGGGTTTCAAAGAATCCGCAACAGCTGTCGCCCGCAATGTCGCCATCCTCGACACCATCAATGCAGACTTGGCTTACAAAGACGAGCTAGTCCTGGATGACATTGTTGCAATGCAGACAGCGCTCGTTGCAGAAAAGCCTTTACAAGGAGTACGTACTACTCAAAACTGGATTGGCGGGTCTGACTATCACCCCATCGATGCAGCTTTTGTTCCCCCGCCTCCCGTGCAAGTCCCAGAACTCCTCGATGATCTCATTGAATACTTCAACGGGGCAGACC
This sequence comes from Corynebacterium sp. Marseille-Q2823, assembly GCF_903645345.1. Lineage (NCBI taxonomy): Bacteria > Bacillati > Actinomycetota > Actinomycetes > Mycobacteriales > Corynebacteriaceae > Corynebacterium > Corynebacterium sp. Marseille-Q2823. Next base: position 194,735 of record NZ_CAHJXS010000005.1, read on the forward strand.
ACGCCGCGCTCGTTCAAGCAGCGCTCGTTCATGCACAGTTCGAGACCATCCACCCATTCCCGGATGGGAATGGGCGCGTGGGACGAGCCATGATTCACGCACTTTTGCAGCGCAGAGGGCTCACCGATGCTGCGGTTCTCCCTGTCAGTATGGTGCTGGCAACGCTCGGTGACCGTTACGTCGACGGACTCACGAAATTCCGCGAGGGTGACGTGCTGGCATGGATCTCTTTCTTCGTCGAGGCTGCACAAGTCGCCACCACCAAAGCAGCTGAACTTGCGGATAGCGTCGCCGCCCTAGAAGCAGAATGGATGGACAAGGTCAATCACCACCGCACTGCGCAAGGAAGCAAGCGCGCATTGAAATCGAATTCGACGGAGTTCCAACTGCTCAAGAAGCTTCCTGCCATGCCTTTGGTCACGGTGCCCATTGTGAAGTCCGAGCTGGGGATTTCATCGACAAGCACGGCCCGAGACGCGCTCGATTCACTCACCGAGGCTGGCATTCTGCGTAAGAAAGTCATCGGTGCGGGCGGGCTTCTCGGTTATTTCGCTGACGATGTTTTCATGTTGGTCGACGATGCTGAACGCCAACTCGCTTCGACGCAGTTTAATACTCGGCTTTCACCTCCGACCGGCCGAGCAGTTCCAGCCCTTCGCAATAAATAAGCAGTAATCAATAGTGGTCACCTACTTCGTTTCCTTACATAAGGCAAAGCGTCGTGCTGATGCGACGCTGCAGGAGGGGGCATCGGAAAGCTCAAAAGAGACCGTCACTAAAAGTGACGGTCTCATCATGACGCAGGTTAGGTGCCCTTGACGTTGAGGATCTGGCGCAGGGTGTGCTTGACCTCAACGAGCTGGGCGGCATCAGCCATCACGCGGTCGATGTCCTTGTAGGCGTCCGGAATCTCATCGACGAACTCGGCGCCGGGACGATAGACGATGCCTTCCATGCGTGCGGCAAGATCCGCCTCGGTGAAGCGGGCCTTGGCCTGGGTGCGCGACATGACGCGACCCGCGCCGTGCGGCGCAGACTTGAGGCCCGGCGGGTAGCCCTTGCCTTCCACGACGTAGCTAGTGGTGCCCATCGAGCCGGGGATGAGGCCGCGGTCGCCTTCGTCCGCCTTGATGGCGCCCTTACGCGTGAGCCACACATTTTTGCCGTAGTGGCTCTCACGTTGGGTGTAGTTGTGGTGGCAGTTGATGCGCTCGAACTCGAGGGTCTCCCGGTCTGCGCCGGCCCAGGTGGCGACGCAGTCGAGGAAACGGTCCATCATCTCATCGCGGTTGAGCAGCGCAAAGTGCTGTGCCCAGTGGAGATCCGCAATGTAGGAGTCGAACTCTTCCGTGCCCTCGACGAGGTAGGCCAGGTCCTTGTCCGCGAGCTGGATCCAGTGCTTCTCGCAGTGACGCTGCGCGGCCTCGATGTGCTCCTGTGCGATCTTGTTGCCCACGCCGCGCGAGCCAGAATGCAGGAACAGCCAGACGCGGTCCTCTTCGTCGAGGCAGAGCTCAATGAAGTGGTTACCGCCGCCCAAGCTGCCCAGCTGCTGACGCCAGTTTTTGGAGTGGCCGAGATCCACGCCAGTGTCCTGGGCCAGCTGCGAGAGCTCGCGCGTGCGGGCCTCGGTGCGCGGGTCCATGATCCAACCGTTGTAGTTTCCGGGCGAGAGCGGAATGGAGTCTTCGACCGCGGTGCGCAGGTCCTCGAGAGCGAAGTCCTGGATGTCCGCGTGGGTGAGCCCCGTGCGCACGGCAATCATGCCGCAGCCGATATCCACGCCGACGGCCGCCGGGATGACGGCGCGCAGCGTGCCGAAGACAGTGCCGACCGAGGAGCCCTTGCCAAAGTGGGCATCAGGCATGAGCGCCACATGTGGGTAGACGAAGGGCAGGTCAGCGACGAGTTGTGCCTGCGCCACCGTCTTGTCTTCAACAATGGAGGCGAAGTTGTGCAGGCGCATAAGAGAGCCTTTCTCTGCGTTTGCGTAACGCAGTTCGTGAGAAAGGGCCTGCTTGGGCGGCTGACTTATAAGTTGTGCGCGCGGGTCGCGCGGCTGGCACCAACGTCCGGGATAAGCAGGGCCGCTTTCCCGGGAAATGGTCAAGTCAGCCTGTTAGAAGAGTTGCTTAAAGAGGCGTCCTAGCGGCTGATTGTTATGGGTCATCATCGCGGTTCGCCTCCTTTATGCTTTCTTGTTCTTCTTCTTTCGGGCTGTTAGTGCTGCGTGTGAGCCTACACGATCTACGCGATTTCTACATGCGATTGATGATGCAAGGAAATTCACCCAGCCACGAAAACTTGACACCGTCCATTCAACCGCATTCACTGCCTGCTCATTTGTTCGTCCGTCTGGCGGGGTGTCGTGCGCCGTGACAAGCTTCGTTTAATCGTTCAGCCCGCCTCGCCCTAGTCGAGAGTGGGCTGGATCTTTATCTGGGTTATGCAGCAAGAGTGCACTGGGCAAGGCCGACGTCGTGGTCGCCGGCGGCATCGACGAGCGCTTCATCTCCCGCGCCAACGACCCGAACGAGTCCGAGCTGCACTCCCTGCTGTGGCCAGCGATTGGCCGCGATGAGGATCAGCCGATGTTTGTCATCTCCCAGAAGACGCTCACCGGCCACTCCAAGGCGGGTGCCGCGCTCTTCCAGACCGGCGGCATCATCGACGTCTTCCGCACGCACCGCATCCCGGCGAACGTGTCCCTGGACTGCGTCGACCCGCTCATCGCTCCGAAGGCGCCGAACCTGGTGTGGCTGCGCTCCCCGCTGGACCTCGCTGCGGCAGGCCACAGCGTGAAGGCCGCGGCACTGACCTCGCTTGGCTTCGGCCATGTCAGCGCGCTCATCGTCTACGCTCACCCAGGTGTGTTCGAGCAGGCTGTGTCCCAGCAACGCGGGGCGGATGCCGCCGCCCAGTGGCGTGAGCGCGCCGAGCAGCGCCTGCGTGCTGGCCGCGCCCACTTCGAGGCCGGCATGCTGGGCCGCGCCCCACTCTTCGAGGTCATCGAAGGCCGCCGCCTTCCGGCACAGGACGCCAAGGCCGCCGAGATTGCCATGCTTCTCGACGACACCGTGCGCCTCACCGATGACGACACCTACCCCTCCGCCTAAGGCGCTAGCCCCCTAACAGCAAGCCCTTAGAACAAGCCGAGGACCTCCGCTCAGAAGCGGGCCTCCTCGGCTTCTTTTCTGTCTGCACCCTTCGCCTCGTGATAGCTTTTCGCATAAGGCACCGCTTACTTAATTGCGAGACTTCTACGAACCAGAGGACGAAGCATGGATATTGAAAAATTCCTCATAACAGCTGTCGGCTCACTCAGCGTCATTTCCCTTGCCGGTTGGCTCATCGCTGATTACGAGTGGTCAACCAGGGCCACGACGGTTATGGGGTTTGGATTCCTAGTCTCAGCACTGATTAATAAGCGCGGGCAAGAAAAGGCCGCTGGCCACCGCCAGGTTTCGGAAGAATCTGCGCAGTGACAGCGTGCCGGCCACGCAGCGCGGAAGGTACGCCTTCCCTCGGCCTTGCAACTACCCTATCTGCCAAACTTAGCGCCGATCCATGCAACGCGGGAGCAAGGTTTTGGCATCTAGGAGCGTTCCCCGGCTAGCCGCTTTCCCAGGTCCAGTAGCCATGCGGCGATTATTATCGGAGCTCATCGGACGCTCCCTTGAAAGAAGCTACTCATGACCCAACCTCCGTATCCGCCGCACACCCCGCCTCCGGGCCCCAGTCAGCAGGGGCCACGACAGCACGGCAGCCCACAGCAAAACCCCTATGCCAACCAGCCCTTCCCTCCACAGGGACCTCCTTATGGCAGCCCTGGTGGCGGTTACGGGGCTGCCCATCTCCAGCCAGAGCCGCCGAAGAAAAAGTCCGTCGTTGGAATCATCGCCACGGCGCTCGCCGTACTGGGAACAATCATCGCCTGCATCCCCGGCATCTACGTCGCAGGCTGGATCATTCTCCTCGTAGCTCTTATTACCGGCGCCGTCTCACTTTTCCTCAGCAACCAGTCAACTGCGTGGGGAGCAGTCGCCCTGATCATCACTGTGGTGGGCAGCTTGATCGCCTCGGTCGTCTTTTTCTTCTTCATGGCCGCAAAATTCATCGGGTCGCTTCCGGACACTACGCAAACACCCGGAATATCAAGTTCTGTCGTGGGCACGACGGTGCGCCCCTGGGATGAGGAGGAGACGCTGGACAGCACGGGCTCCCCCACCCCAACAGCAACGGAATACTACGAAAGCGTTCCTGATGAGAACGGAAACCAAGTCATTGAAGAAGGCACGCCCGGTTCTCGTTCTAACCCGCTACCGCTCAACACGACGCTGAAAGGACCGGAATGGCACGTGGATGTCAGCAACCTCAACTTTGATGGCACGGACGAAGTCATGGCCGCGGACCCTTCCTACAAGCAGCCAGACGACGGGAAGAAATACCTGGTCTTTGATTTGACCTTGACGTACGTGGGCAACGAGACCGACGCCGGCTCGGAAATGGCGTTCCTGTACTTCGGCCCGGGCGAGGAATCGAATGGGCAGCCCCTCATGTGGGATGTCAATGGGTTTATCGACGTAGACACTCCCTTCCAGCCGCAAGAGAAACGTACCGGCCGAGTGGCTGTCAGCGTGCCGGAGAACGGCGCGGAAGACGGCACGTTCGGCATCGTCGTGCCGGGCACCGAGATTCCCTTCCACCTCGCTTTGAAGTAGAGCTACATCCCTGCCGTCTCGTCCTGTGCCTGCCGCGCGTTATCTGAAATCTCACGCGCTCTCTGTTCCAAGCTTTCTTGGGCGCGGGCCTGGGCTTGGGAGGAGCTATCAGAGCGCGGCGGGGCTTGGATAAAACGCTCCGAGTGTAGCCCCAGTTGCAGTTCCTTGGCGCGCAACACCTCAGCATCAATTTTGATGCCGACGATGAGCACGGTGTTCATCAACCACATGTCCATGAATACCGCCATGACGGTGCTCAGCGCACCATAGGCGCTGGCCGCAGCGAAGTACTTCAGGTAAAGGCCTACCAGCCCCCAGGACACTACTGTGCCCACGAGCGCCACCACGGAGCCATAGGTAATCCACCTAAAGCGCCCGGGCCGCACGTTGGGGCCGAAGTGATAGAGCACCGCGATGAGCGTGAGCACCACAACCACGGTGACGGGAAAGCGCAGCCAGTTCCACACCGGGAGGAAGATTCGCACCAAGTACGTGGCGGCATCTTCTAGTCCTACGTTGCGCGCAAGCGGAATCAGCCCCTCATTAAGAACTGCATCACGCAGTAAGTTGGCAAAGAGCACGATGACCGCGCCGACCACGATGACCGCTGTCAGCCCCCACATCAGCGCCCACGTGCGGATGATGCCCCGGCCCTCCACCCGGCCGTACACGGTATTGGCAGTGCGCGAGAAGGCCCGCACATACGCCGACGCTGAAAACAGCGAAATGGCCAGGGAAATGATCAGTGCCAACGTCCCCTGCGCGCTAGAGCCGATGATCGTGCCGACGACCGTATGGGCTTGCTCAGAAAGCGAGCCAGGGACGTACCGTTCGATGAGCTCTGAGGTCAGCTGCTCCACTTCCGCTTGGCGGGAGGAGAAGATGAGCGTGGCAATGGAGTAGGCGGCCAGCACCGTGGGCGCAAAAGCCATGAGCGTGAAGTAGGTCATTCCGGCGGCACGGTCCATGAAGGCATCGTGGAAAAAGTCATTCCACGTGCGGCGGATGATCAGTCCCCAGCTCTCCTTGCGGAGCCGGTTGTCCCTGGAGAAAGGGTCGCGCTCCTCATCGTGGCCCTGGACTTCAAGGATGGTCGAGCTCTTAAACGGCACGATGGTCTCTGGGTCTTCAGCCGGAATAGCGTTGCCACTAATTTCCTCTTCGCTCATATCTGACCAGCGTATGCGGCACAGCCCGCATTCAGGGGAAGGACACTCAGGCCACAGGCTAAGCCGTGGTTACACTGGGAAAGCATGACTGAGAAGAACACCGAGAACAAGATCAACGTAAAGTCCTTCGAGCTCGACCACCGGCTTGTCGACGCCCCCTATATCCGCGTCGCCGACCGCACCGACCTGGGCGGCGGAGTCGAGATTATCAAGTACGACCTGCGCTTCTGCCAGCCCAACAAGGAACACCTCGGCACCGAGGCAATCCACTCGGTGGAGCACATGATGGCCAACTTCATGCGCAACTACACCGACAAGCTCATTGGTTTTGCCCCGATGGGCTGCCGCACCGGCTTCTACGCCATCACCAACGGCATGGAGCAGGACGAGCTGCTCCGCGCCGTCGAGGGCGCACTCAATGACATCCTCAACGCCACCGAGGTTCCCGCCGCCAACGAGGTACAGTGCGGCTGGGGCGCCCACCACTCACTCGAGGGCGCACAGGAGGCCGCACGCGATTTCCTCGCGGCCAAGGATGAGTGGCTCAACGTCATAGCCTAGCCACCCAAGTCCTTCTTAAATACTCACACCCAACCAGATAGGCTCTGGCTCCAGCGTCACCCCGAAGGCCTTCTGAACCCCGGCGCGAATCTCGCGGGCCAGCGCAACGATGTCATCTGCGGTGGCCTCACCGCGGTTGGTCAGCGCCAGGGTGTGCTTGGTGGACAGGGTTGCCTTCGCACCTGACTCTTCACCCGGGTAGCCCTTGGCAAAGCCGGCTCGCTCGATGAGCCAGGCGGCGGAGAGCTTTTCCTTTCCTTCTCCAGATGCGGTGCCGCTTGTCGGCACCGCATGGCGCGGCATGCGGTCCGCATCCTCATCGCCACGGGAAGCGCGGACGGTTTCCTGGATGGAATCAGCAAGCTGCGGTTCCACGATAGGGTTGGTAAAGAAGGAGCCGGCTGACCAGGTGTCATGGTCCTGTGGGTCGAGCACCATTCCCTTGCTGCGGCGCAGCTTTAGTACTTCTTCGCGGACTTCGGCAACAGGGCGGCGCTCACCGGGGTTCTGGGTGAGCTGGCCAAAGCGCAGGGGCTTGGACAGTCCATCGGTGGTCAGCTGCAGTTCGATGGCCAGCACCACTCCACGTCCGGTGAACTTCAGGTTGGAGTAGCGATAGGCCAGCTCTAATTCTTCCGCCGGTACCCACTTCGCCGTGCGGGTAGCGCGCTCATAAAGGTAGACCTGCGTGAGGACGTCGGAGGTCTCAGCGCCGTATGCGCCCACGTTCTGCACCGGCACGGCGCCGGCATTGCCCGGGATGCCGGAGAGGCACTCAATGCCGCCAAGACCGCACTCCACGGTCAGGGCCACGACGTCATCCCACACCGCGCCCGCATCAGCGCGCACGAGGCCGTTGGCCACGGTGACGTCGATGTCCTCGAAGTCGAGCACCACGACCACAACATCCAGCTGGCTATCCGCCACCACGAGGTTGGAGCCGCCGCCGACGACGAGGTAGTCCTGGGAGGCGTCGTCAAGCGCGGCCAAAGCTGCAATCGCTGCCTGTGCGCTGTCGCAGCGCACCGTCACCAGCGGTGCACCACCGATGCGCAGCGTCGTGAGATCGGCGAAGGTGGTCTCGGAATCCAGAGTGACTCCGTCAATGTCAGCGAGGGTCAGGAATTTATCTAGCACGTCTACAAAGGTAGTCTGTAACTCATGTCAACCCGTAGCGAAAACACCGTTATCATCAACCAGCCCATCGATAAGGTGCACAAGGCACTGACCACTCGGGAGTACTGGGACTTCATCGTGGCCAAGCTGTCCCCGGAACCGGGTACCGTGCACGAGTTCACCGGCAACACCGCTGTGCTCTACGAAATTCTTCCGACCTCCCTCCTCCCGGAGGCTGTTCGCGCCATGGTCTCCCAGGACCTGAAGGAAAAGCGCACCGTGACCATCGGCGAGGTTGTCGATGATCAGATGTCCGTCTCCTTCACCGCTGACGTCAAGGGCACCCCGGTCGACTTCAAGGGTGACATCACCTACAAGTCCCAGGATGAGACCACCGTTCTGGACTATGTCTCCGAGGTTTCCGTCAACATTCCGATGATGGGCGCTGCCATCGAACCGAAGGTCGCTGAAGCTCTGCAGGAGCTCTACACCAACGAGGGCAAGCTCACCGACGAGTGGATCTCCAACAACCTCTAAACAACTCCCTACACCACAGTTGTTGCCATGGCCGATCACGCGCATAACCTGAAGGCTCAGGAAAGCGCTGGTCGGCCTTTTGGCGTTGTTACCCGCGGCACCACAAACCCCAACCGCCTGCGCCGCTGCGATCGGTGGATGGTGGCGCACCCGGAAATCTCTTCGCTGCTGCGCTCCACGAGTAAGCCGCTGGCTCTCGACGTCGGCTACGGTGCCTCCCACACCACCACCGTGGAGTGGGCTGGCTGGCTGCGCAGCGTTAACCCGCAAACCCGGGTAACGGGCCTAGAGATTTCCCCCGAGCGCGTCCTGCCGCCGCGCGATGGCGTCACCTTTGAGCTCGGCGGCTTCGAGCTTGCCGGCTACCGCCCGCAGCTAGTGCGCGCCTTCAACGTGCTGCGCCAGTATGACGTTGACCAAGTAGAGAAAGCCTGGAACACGGTGACCTCGCGTCTTGCTCCGGGCGGCTTCTTCGTGGAGGGAACCTGCGATGAGCTAGGGCGCAGGGCGGCCTGGGTGCTTCTCAGCGCCGCCGGTCCACGCACGCTGACCCTCGCCTGGGATCCCTTCGACGTTGCGCGCCCCAGCGATATCGCGGAGCGCCTGCCCAAAATCCTCATCCACCGCAACGTGCCGGGTGAACCAATCCATGAGCTCTTGCAGGCGGCCGACGCCGCCTGGGACCGCGCCGCCGGCTGGTCTCCTTATGGTCCGCGGGTGCGCTGGCGCATGGCCCGCGAAGAACTCCGGCAGACAGTCCCCATCCACCCGGTGAACCGCCGCCTGCGGGACAACGTGCTCACAGTGGATTGGGACTTGGTAGTTGGCCAACTTTAAGCCAGTGCGCCACACTAGTAGTCATGGCTTCTAAATCTCCCGCCTCAACGGCCTGGAAAATTTTCATCGGCGTACTGGTGACGCTCCTGCTCATCATCTTGCTTGCTGAGCTTGGCCTACGCTGGTTCTTGGGCTCGCAGATGAAGAGCGAATTCACCCAGTCCGCCAAGGAGCAGGGCGTGGAGACCTCCGAAGAACCGGAGGTGAGCTTCGGTGCCAGCCCCATGGTCTTTGGTTTGCTCAACGGCAAGATTCCGCAGATGGATATGAAGACCCCGTCCACGCTGAAGATTGAGGGCACCACCATCACCGGCCAACCGGCCGCTGATGTCCACGTCGAAGACATGACGCTGTCCAAGGAACCGGTCGCGGGCACCCTGCGGGCCTCGACCACCGTCCCGGATCAATTCCTGCTTGCCAGCTTCCAGAAGGCCATTGCTGACCAATCTGGCTATGACGCCTTGGGCAACCTCGTGGTCACCGCGATTACCGCCAACGATGCCGAGGATGACCTCGACGTGGAATTTGCCGGTGGCCTGGCCACGCTCTCGCTCAAGCCGGAGGCTCGCGATGGCAAACTCGCCATCGATGCGAAGGAAGCATCGCTCTTCGGCTTCGACCTGCCCGAGCAGGCGACCTCCGCGATCTCGAATGCCTTGGCCGAAGGCATGGAGGAACAGCTCGCGGGCCAGCAGCTGACCTTTGAATCCGTGGATGTTGGGGCTGGGGAACTGACGCTCACCCTCATTGGCCACGACGTTCCAATGAGCGAACTCGATTCCGCCACCGCGCCAGCACAGCAGGCACCGGCTAATTAAGAATTAAAGGCTCTCTATGGAGAGCTGCGTATCCAGGGCTTCGTCGTCTGAAACGACGGAGCCCGTTTCAATGAGGCACTGATAGCCCGCTTGCTCGGCAGCACGCGCATACTCCGGCAACGGCAAAGCCGGACGCTCAGGAAGAATGAGCCCCAAGCGCACGGGCAGCGGGCAGGCTTCGCGGAGGGTGACGAGCTCGGAGAGGAGCGAGGTGGCATCCCCGAGCAGCGCATCCACCGCAACCCACACCTCGGCGGCACCTGATTGCACGGCCAGCCGCGCCTCCGCTGCCTTCACCAAGGAGTGGTGGCGGCCGGTGGGATAACCGGCAACAGCAATAACGTGCTCGGCGCCCTCAGCGGCAAGCACGTGGTGCGGGGAGACCAGCACTCGCTGTTGCCCCGCCGACTGGGTTCGCACCTCCTCCACGGAGGCCTCAAGCAGATTCAGCATTAGTAGGAATAATCGCCGTTGATGATGGCCTTGAGCTGCGGGCGCACGTCAAACCAATACACGCCGGTGATGATGGCACCAATCCAGCTGACAAAAGGCAGCGGCAGGTTCATCAACAGGGCGGAGCCGAAGAGCAGGCCGACCCATACCCACTTGTTCTGGCGGTCACCGGCGCGGAAGGCATCCTCCCGCGTCATCGCCGCTAGGACGGCACCAAAGAGGGCGAAGAGAGATACCGCGATGAAAATGTAGTGCGGTATCGACGCAATAATGTTAAGAAAAGTGTGCATCAAGAAAGACTAACTAGTTCTCGTCAACTACTTCGCCGTCAATGACATCGTCATTCGGCTTCTGTGCGTAGGGGTTGCGCGGGCTCTGCGGCTCTTGCGGCTGCTGGGCATGCTTGCCCTCCGCGCGCTGCTCCTTGGCGTTGTTGATAGCGCCCTGAACACCCTCACGGGTCTCGTTGAAGGCCGTGGTGAAATCCTCACGGGCCTTTTCAAAAGACTCCGAGTTGCGGGTCTCGCGCGCTGCGGAGGACACAGACTCCCCAATGTTCTTGGCCGTGGAGGTCACGCGGTCAAAGAAGGACTCTTCCTTCGCGGTGCCATCACCCATGCCCGCCTCATCGGCGGCGCGGGCAATGCGATCCGCCTGCGCGCTCTGGGCTTGGTTCTGGCGCTCCTCCTTGAAACGGCCACCAAAATCCTTGGCCACATCAAAAGCAGAGGAACCGGCATTCTTGATTGAGTCAAATACGGACATGGTCGTCACTCCTTGTTAGACGCCAAAAAGCAGATGATTAACAGTGTAGATAACCAACCCCGCCAGCGCACCCACAACCGTGCCGTTGAGGCGGATGAACTGCAGGTCCTTGCCCACCATGAGCTCGATATTCTCGGAAGCCTCCTGGGCATCCCAGCGCTTAATGGTCTCCGGAATAATCGCGATGATCTCCGGGGCGAATTTCTCCACCGCGTAGCGCGCGGCCTTGTCCACCAGCTCGTTGGCCTGGGCCAGGAACTCGGAATCCTCCAGCAGGCGGTGCGCCAATTCCTTCACCTTGGCGGTGATCTTCTGGCGCAGGAAGGACTCTGGGTCGGTGAGCTGTTCAATGAGCGTGGAGGAGACCGTCGCCCACATCGCCGCCGGCGCCTTCTGCGCCTGATCGGAGGCCAGCATCTCCTGCTTGATGCCTTCGATGCGCCCGCGCATGTCCTCATCCCACTGCAGGTCCGAAGCCAGCTTGGACAGGTTGCGGCGAATGGCCAGGCGGGCTTCGTGGTTGCCGTTGCGGCGGACCTCATCGGCGAATTCCACAAGCTCGGCGTAGACCTTCTCCCCCACCATCTCGCGGGCAAAGCGCGGCGCCCAGCCGGGCATGCGCTCATCAATGGCGGTGACCACCGTGGATTCCATGCCGAGGATCTTGCCGTGCGCCCACTCAATGAGGTCATCTTCCAGCGGCCGCGCCTTGCCTTCCGCGATATAGCCCTCCAGCAGGCGCCCCAGCGGCGGGCCCCACTCCGGCTCTGCCAGACGGTCCATGACCTGGGTGCGGATGAACTGCTCTGCCTCCGCCGGGTCTAGGTCTGCGACCACGCTGGCTGCGCGCTCACCAATCCACGCGGAGACCTCCTCCGCCCGCCCAGGCTCCACGCCCTGGCGCGCCAGCCACAGCGGTATCTCCGCCTCCCGCACCTTGGCGCTGAGTGCATCCGCGGTGAGGAAGTTCTCCTCCACGAAGTCCTTGAGCGCATCACCCACGCGGTCCTTGTTGTTGGGGATGAGCGCGGTGTGCGGGATGGGCAGCCCCATGGGGCGGCGGAACAGCGCGGTCACCGCGAACCAGTCCGCCAGTCCACCGACCATTCCTGCCTCCGCTGCCGCGCGCACGTAGCCCACCCAGACGGGAGCCCCGCTTGCCGACGCCTGCCACCACGAGCACCCCAAAAAGATCACCGCCGCACCAATCAGGAAGGACAGCGCAATCGCCTTCCAGCGGCGCAGGTCCGCCCGGCGCGCCTCCTGGTTTCCTGGCTGCGGCACAAACGACGTCTGCGCCGCCGACGTTTCCCGAGCCGGCTCAAGCCCTGCGTCTGCGCGGTGCGTCATGGGTTGGTTCTCCTTGGGTCTGCGTAATGATGGGGAATAGTGAATCCATTAATCAACATTAGTGGGCGTACCGGACACATTCGATTGCCACCAACACTAAGATCGACTCCTAGCTTTATGAACGCCAGCCTGCCGAGGGCCCGTTTGTGGTTCCGTAGATGAACCGTCCGGCATCCAACGCCTGCTGATCAAAGAAACCGAACCTAGCCGCCAGCACGCCTTTCGCCTTCTGGTGGTTACGGGAAGTGGCGGTCATGAACACCACACCCGCTATCAACTCGGCGAGCTTCTCCAGTGTCACCCAGTTGGATGATTCCTCGGTGTGGTCGTTGTCGATGTCCATCACGACACAGTCCGAGGAAATGAAGCTCGCAGACGAGCGCCGGTCGTTGGTGTAGGTGGCGGCGACGTGATCCAACCTGGCCACCTGCTCCAGCCCGGCTTGGTCGGTGATCTGGTGGTGGTTCGGGATGTCCATCTGGTGAGCCCAGTCGATCTCGGCGCGCTGAATCGCTTTCAGGGCCCGGTAGCAGGTCGGGTCAGGGTATCCTTCGACGTTCTTCTTCGGTATTCCGATATCAAGAAGCGCAGTGGTGGTCATCTGGCGTCCTCGCCTTCACGCTCGACCACCGGCAGCAGGCCACGGATGTTCTTCAACAGGTCATAGATGAACAGGCGGCCTTTCTGCGTCCAGTACATGTGGGTGCAGGTCTTGCCCTCGTCGTACTCGTACGTCTTGGACTGGGTGTAACCCTTCTCAGTAAACTTGGCGTAGAGGAACCAACGCCCGGGCTGGTGAAACTGCACCTGCTCCCCGCGCAGAATCTGGTTGAGCTTCTTCGCCGACAGGCCGTAGTCCTTGGCGATCTCGGTGGTGGTGATCAGCGACGGCGACGCCAGCACCACGTCGTAATAGGACACCTTCGCTGGTAAACCTGACCTGCTGGATGCCACCAGCCGTTTCAAGGGGGTAGTGATTAACGACCCCCTGCAATGACGCGCCAGGGCATCTTTCGTGTTGGCGTAGCCGAGGGCGGTCGCCACGTCCCAGCCGCAGAACAGGACCTGTCCGCCCGAGGTGATGGTTCGGATCGTACCGATGGCTCCATGTCCCGTGCTCTTGCCTCGGCGTCATCAACCAGGTAACCTCGTAGTCAACATGACCGGTTCCGCTGCCCGCCTCAATGGGAGTCCAGGGCCGGTCTTCGTTTTTGTATCAAACAGGGGTGTGCGTGGAGCAGGTGAAGCAGTTCAAGACCTACGGTGAACAGGTCGAATTGCTTCGTCAGCGTGGGATGCGAGTGGATGATCCCAAGCATGCTGAGACGCTGCTGGCTCAATTGAACTACTACCGCTTGTCCGGATACTGGTACCCGATGCGCCGTTTCTCCCAAGACGACGGCACTGCCCGAGATGAATTCGTTGAGGGAGCATCGTTTGACCTGGTGGTAGCCCTCTATGGGTTTGACGAACAATTGCGCCACAGCGTGTTCATCGAGCTTGATCGCGTGGAGTTGGCTATTCGAACCAAGCTCGGTCACGAGCTGGGTCGCCTTGACCCGCTGATCTATTTGGATCCCCAGCGTTTGAGCGCCCGGGCACGGCAGCGAAACAAAGACGGGCGTAGCGTGCACGAGGTGTGGCTGAGAAAGTACCAGTCGGCATTGAAAGCGTCGAAGGAGGACTTCGTCGCCCACCACAAATCCAAATATGGCGGGACTCTACCCATCTGGGCGGCTGTCGCAATCATGGATTGGGGGATGCTGTCGTACCTGTACGGCATGTCACCCAATATCGTGCGCAAACGGATTGCCGAGCCCTGCGGCCTAACTGGTCCTCAGCTTGAATCATGGCTGAAATCCTTGAATATTCTGCGTAATTACGCAGCTCATCATGCAAGGATGTTCAACCGTGTTTACGACATCAAACCGAAACTGAACAATGACGTCAGGCTGGCTCCGGTAGCTGAAGGAATGAATCGCGTGTTCGGGCAGCTCTCCCTTATCCAATACTTGCAGCGCCAACTGGAATTGTCTCCAGCCGACCGGCTACCGAAGCTGTTCCACACCTACCCGCACAATCCCATCGTGCCGTTTTCTCGCACAGGAGCACCTGACAGCTGGGGGGACCTGACCCCTGTTTGGTAGACACCTGATATCCAGCCCGGTTGGGTTGGGAAGAAAGGTAATCTACCACCATGCCTAGGTACTCCGAACAGTTCAAACGTGATGCTGTGGCCCTCTACGAAAACA
>NZ_CAHJXS010000006.1:0-161139 GCF_903645345.1 Corynebacterium sp. Marseille-Q2823
CCTCCCACCCCGCACAACCTCCCCGCGGGCGTGGGCCGGGGGCGTCTTTTTGATCGGCGAAAACTTATCCACATAGTTATTCACAGCTGTGTAATTCCACTCTTGTAATTTGTAGATCCTCGTCACGTTTTCTTCTTCCACAGCAGATCAGCGACCTCTTCAGCCTTGTGAGCAACCCTGTGATCAGCGGCGATAGATCTGGGGATGGATTGTGGATAACTTCGGCCCCGACCGAGTTACTCACATTTCTTGTCATTTGATCACAGTGATCCCACACCCTGACTCACAGATCGGTTCGCGGCTGAGAGCTTGGCCTTTGCTGGGTTGTCCACAGATCCCACAGCGCTTATTACTACTCCTATTTTGTTTTCTCCCTAACTAAGAAGAAAAAGGATGTGTGTGATTCGCCGGCGCCCAGCCTGCCCACACGGTCTCATCGAGGGCCGAAGAGGGTGAATGACAAAACTCCTGTGGTTCGGTGCTGATCCTGTAAGTTGGAGTGAGCTTGCAAGAATCTTCCATCCGGAACTAGAGGAGCGTCTCATCACCATGGAGCAGTCCGTGTCATTTCGCGTTGCCAAAGATGACCTCGCCAACGCCGTCGCGTGGGTTGCGCGCAGCCTGCCGTCGAAGGTCACCCAGCCGGTGCTGCGCGCCATGCTGATCACCGCGGATGACAATGGTTTGGAATTCACGGGCTTCGACTACGAGGTGTCGACTCGCGTGCGCATCGCCGGCATGGTCGATGAGCCAGGCCGCATCGCCGTGGCCGGTAAGTTGCTCTCTGACATCGTCGCTTCCTTGCCCAACAAGGAAATTGAGATGACGCAGGAGGACAACAAGGTTCTCTTGGTTTGTGGTTCCTCCCGCTTCGAGCTACCGCTCATCCCGCTGGATGATTACCCGCAGTTGCCGGTCCTTCCGGAGGTCACCGGCACGATCAACCCGCAGCTTTTCGTGGAAGCCATCAGCCAAGTTGTCGCCGCCGCCGGCAAGGACGACACCCTGCCCATGCTCACCGGCGTGCACATCGATATCAATGGCTCCCACGTGCAGATGACGGCGACGGACCGCTTCCGCCTGGCCATGCGCACCTTCGAGTGGGATCCGGTATCCCCCGACGTGGAGGCCAAGCTCCTCGTCCCGGCAAAGACGCTGCAGGAGACCGGCCGCTCCCTCGACACACACCTCAACATCCCGGTGGAGATCGCCGTAGGCACGGGTGAGAACATCGCTGCGGAAGGTTTATTCGGCCTGCATGCCGATAACCGCGAGACCACCACGCGCATGCTCGATGCAGATTTCCCGAATGTGGCACCCCTGCTGCCGAAGACCCACACGGCCATGGCCAGCATTGAGGTCGCACCGCTGCAGGAAGCCATCCGCCGCGTATCCCTGCTGACGGACCGCAACGCTCAGATCCGCATGGAGTTCAGCGAAGGTGAAGTGACCTTGGCCGCCGGCGCCGATTCCGGCCGCGCAAGCGAGTCCCTGCCCTGTGCTTTCAACGGCCGCGACAACTTCGTCATTGCGTTTAACCCGTCCTACCTCAAGGATGGTTTGGCCGTGGTCCACACGGACCGCGTGGTCTTCGGCTTTACCGAGCCCTCGCGCCCGGCGATTATGATTCCGGAGCCGGAGGAGCTGCCGGAGGCCAACGAGGATGGCTCTTTCCCCACCCCGGAGACTGACTTCACCTACCTGCTGATGCCAGTGCGCTTGCCGGGCTAGGCCATATGTTTATTCGCGATCTCGATGTCAGGGACTTTCGCTCCTGGCCCGAGCTCACTCTCAGGCTGCAACCGGGGATTACCCTTTTTATCGGCCGCAACGGTTTTGGCAAGACCAATATCGTCGAAGCCATCGGCTATGTTGCCCACCTGTCCTCGCACCGCGTCGCCCACGACGCCCCCCTCGTGCGCCACGGCGCAACCAACGCCCGCATTTCCGCCACGGCGGTCAACCAGGGGCGCGAGCTCACCGCGCACCTGCTCATCAAACCCCATGCAGCTAACCAGGCACAGATCAACCGCACGCGCCTGAAATCCCCGCGGGAGCTGCTCGGCGTGGTGCAAACCGTGCTCTTTTCCCCGGAGGATTTATCTCTCGTGCGGGGCGAACCGGCAACGCGCCGCCAGTATTTGGATGACATCATTGCCTCCCGCACTCCGCGCCTGGCGGGTATCAAGGCCGACTATGACAAGGTGCTCAAGCAGCGCAACGCGCTGTTGAAGTCGGCGTCACCGAGCCTGCGCCGCGGCTACAACGACAGCGACGGCGCCTCAGCGCTGGCAACCCTCGACGTGTGGGATACGCAGTTGTCTTCGCTCGGCGCGAAGGTGATCCAGGCACGCCTGGCGCTTGTCGACGAACTCCGCGAGCTCATCCCCGCCGCCTATGCCGGCCTGGCCCCGGAATCGCGCCCGGCGGCCATCGAGTACAAGTCCACGGTGGATACCTCCGACCGCGAGGTTATCGAGGCCATGATGCTCACCGAGCTAGCAAATAAACGCCAGCGCGAGATCGAGCGTGGCATCTCGCTCGTTGGCCCGCACCGCGATGACCTCGTTCTTAACCTGGGGACGAGCCCCGCCAAGGGCTTTGCCAGCCACGGTGAGACTTGGTCTTATGCCATCTCTTTGCGCCTAGCGGAGTTCAACCTGCTGCGCCAGGATGGCACGGATCCGATCCTCATCCTTGACGATGTCTTTGCTGAGCTCGATGCCAAGCGCCGCGAGAAGCTCGTCCATCTCGCCGCAGGCGCGGAACAAGTGCTCATCACTGCGGCGGTGGATGAGGATTTGCCCGGCAACCTACAGCCCATCGAGCGCTTTACCGTCAGCGTGCGCGATACCGACGAGGGCCGGGTCTCTGAGATCGCACCGTACGATGCGGGCGGTGAAAGCAATGACTGAGCAGGAATTTGATCCGGTCAAAGCGCTCTTTGAGCGCACCCGAAACACGTCGAAAAATCCGCCAAAGCTCAATAAACCGGCTCCCAAGATGAACCTGGCAGCTACATCGAATGAACAGCAGCCGAAGCCTTTTCGGCGCGGGCGGCCGAGTGGACCCGACGGTCGCCGCCGGCGCCGGAGCCTCGACATCCCTAGCCTGGGTGCGCAGATCCAACGCGAGATTGGCAAGCGCGGCTGGGAGCACGAACTAGCTCATGGCTGGGTCATGGGCAATTGGGAAAACCTCGTCGGCGAGCGCATCGCCGCGCATACCCAGCCGCTCACCATCAAGGAGCAGGTTGTCTACGTGGCGTGCGATTCCTCCAGCTGGGCCACCGAGTTGCGCTACCTGCAGCGGCCCATCTTGCAGAAGATCGCGGACCGCCTGGGCCCGGACGTGGTGGTTAAGCTCCACATTCAAGGACCCAAGCAGCACCGTAACTATGAGGGCCGCCAATGGGTCAAGCCGCAAGGTTCACAGGATACGTACGGCTGATCGGGGCGATCGCGAAATTCACGCAAATTTGGGGCTCTCACGGGCGTGCACTGTCCTCGCGTGGGGGGACACAGTGTAGAATGGCTAAAGTCTTAGATTTAGCTCTAGCCAAAAGGAGTACACGAATCCGTGGCTGAACAACACGCATATGATGCGGGGTCAATTACGATTCTGGAGGGCCTTGAGGCCGTCCGTAAGCGCCCCGGTATGTACATCGGTTCCACCGGTGCCCGCGGCCTGCACCACCTGATCTGGGAGATCGTCGACAACTCCGTCGATGAGGCAATGGCGGGCTATGCCGACAAGGTCATTGTCACCCTCCGTGAGGACGGGGGCATCGAGGTCATCGATAACGGCCGTGGTATCCCGGTCGAAATGCACGCCTCCGGTATCCCTACCGTCCAGGTGGTTATGACCCAGCTGCATGCCGGCGGTAAGTTCGACTCTGAATCTTATGCCGTGTCCGGTGGTCTGCACGGCGTGGGTATCTCCGTGGTCAACGCACTGTCCACCCGCGTCGAAGCGGACATCAAGCGCGATGGCAAGCACTGGTACCAGAACTTCAACAACGCTATACCCGATGAGCTGGTGGAGGGCGATAATGCCCGCGGCACCGGCACCACCATCCGCTTCTGGCCGGACCCGGAAATTTTCGAAACCGTCGAGTTCAACTACGACACCATTGCTCGCCGCCTGCAGGAGATGGCCTTCCTGAACAAGGGTCTGACCATTGTTCTGCGTGACGAGCGCGCCATCTCCAAGGAGCAGGCCGAGCTCGAGGAGATCGCCGAGGCCGGCGATTCCGCCGTCAGCCTGAGCTCCCTGGATAACAAGGACGAAGCCGGCCAGGAGGGCGAGGACGGCGAGGGCAAGACTTCCAAGAAGAAGAAGGAAGTCACCTACCACTACCCGAACGGTCTGCAGGACTACGTTGCGCACCTCAACAAGAATAAGTCCGCCATCCACCCCACCATCGTTGCCTTCGACGTTAAGGGTGAGGACCATGAGGTGGAAATCGCGCTGCAGTGGAACCAGGGCTACAAGCAGTCCGTCCACACTTTCGCCAACACCATTAACACTCACGAAGGCGGCACGCACGAGGAAGGCTTCCGCGCGGCTCTGACCACCCTGATGAACCGCTACGCCAAGGAGCACAAGCTCCTCAAGGAAAAGGATGGCAACCTCTCCGGCGATGACTGCCGTGAAGGCCTTGCTGCCGTTATTTCCGTCAAGGTGGCGGACCCGCAGTTCGAGGGCCAGACCAAGACCAAGCTCGGTAACTCGGAGATCCGCGGCTTTGTCCAGCGCTCTGTCAACGAGCACCTCAACGATTGGTTCGACGCCAACCCGGCCGAGGCCAAGGTCATTATCAACAAGGCCGTGTCCTCCGCGCACGCCCGTGTGGCCGCGCGTAAGGCACGTGAGTTGGTGCGCCGCAAGTCCGCCGGTGACCTCGGCGGCCTGCCCGGCAAGCTGGCAGATTGCCGCTCCAAGGATTCGAAGCTTTCTGAGCTTTACATCGTGGAGGGTGACTCCGCAGGTGGTTCCGCGAAGGGCGGCCGCGATTCCATGTTCCAGGCCATCCTGCCGCTGCGCGGCAAGATCCTCAACGTGGAAAAGGCCCGCATGGACAAGGTTCTCAAGAACGCTGAGGTCCAGGCCATCATCACCGCCTTGGGCACCGGTATCCACGAAGAGTTCGATATTTCGAAGCTGCGCTACGACAAGATCGTGCTCATGGCCGATGCCGACGTGGACGGCCAGCACATCGCCACGCTGCTTCTGACCCTGCTCTTCCGCTTCATGCCGCAGCTGGTCGAGGATGGCCACGTGTACCTGGCGAATCCGCCGCTGTACAAGCTGAAGTGGGGCAAGGGCCAGCCGGGCTATGCCTTCTCCGATGCTGAGCGTGACAAGCTGCTTGCCGAAGGCTTGGAGCAGGGACGCAAGATCAACAAGGACGACGGCATCCAGCGCTACAAGGGTCTGGGTGAGATGAACGCCTCCGAGCTGTGGGAGACCACCCTGGATCCGACGACCCGCGTCCTGCGCCGCGTGGACCTGGAAGATGCGCAGCGCGCCGATGAGCTCTTCTCCATCCTCATGGGTGATGACGTGGCCGCCCGCCGCTCCTTCATTACCCGCCGCGCGAAGGACGTTCGCTTCCTCGACGTCTAAAACATCTCAAAGCACGAGCCCACAGGGGAACAAGAGAAAGCAAGAAAAAGACCAGCCCTCAAAAAGAGGTGCTGGTCTTTTTTCGTCGGTGCCTGTGGCCCGGAAAGCTAATCCACTTATACGGTATCCATGTGGCGCTGCAGAACGCGGCCGATGGTCGCCACGTTGGGCTCCAAGATCGAAGAGGCCTTGCCACGCAGCGACTTGTAGGTCCGCGCGATGCCGGGGGCCTTAATGTCCTTGGCGGCCTTATCAGCCGCAGCCATGATGGCCTCGGTAACTTCGCCGCTGCGCCCGTCGAGGTAGGTGCCGAAATCGGACTGCTCAGAGCCTTCAAATTCCTTCCAGTAGGAATCCAGGGTGTTGAGCAGCTCCGGCAGCATCTGGTTGATTCCCTTGGACAGAACCTTGGAGTCTGCCTTCTTTGCGGCCACCAAAGCGCCCTTGAAGGCCATGCCGGTGATACCGGTCAGGGATGCTACGGCGTCGTCTGCTGCCGTGGACAAGTCCGCCACCACGGCGTTGCGGGTAGGAGACTGGAGGAGTTGGGAGAGGTTTGTCATACAGGCGAGCTTACTGTGCCGGGGCGCTGGAGCCCGCCTTGAGCGCGGCGATCTGGTCAGCAATCTCCGGGAAACCATTGGTGCGGGCCAGGCGCTCGAGGTCGAAGTCGAGGCCACCCTCGTAGAGACGGTTGTGCTCGGAGGAACCGGAGGAGCCTGCCATGCCGATTTGCGCGGCGAACTCATCTGCCTGGGCGCGCAGAGCTGGATTGTTGTCCACGACGAGCTTGAGCAGTGCTGCTGCAGCAGCGATGGAGCCGCCGATGATGAGCGTCATGTCGATGGGCGTGGAGCCGGTCAGGGAGGAGCCGCCTTCGCCCTGCTCGAAGTCGGGATTTACGTTGGCCTTCCAATCATCATTCGTGGTTTCAGCGCTCGCGGCGGGGGCTACGGAAGTGGTGAGGGTGGTAGCCACAACGCCGGCGGCGAGGAACTTCTTCAAAGACATAGAGGACATAGGGAATTCCTTTCTCAGAAGGGAATAGAGACTTCTTTATCACGTTTAACTTACATAACTTCTGCAACAGAAAGATAGACCTGCGCGCACAATCGCGCGAATTCTTCATTCTTTCCGCTCAACGCGGGCACTGAGCGCAAGACCGTCTCCAGCGACTGCGCGGCCGCGGCACGGCTGCCGTGCACGGCAATCCCCTCGATGGTTGCCGTGCTGGCAGCGGCCGCAGCGGCGAGGGCAGCGAAGTCAGTAATCCGTACACGATAGGACCGGCAAAACTCCCGCGCGATCACAATCAGTTGCTCAACACTCATTTGCGCGAGCCCCGAGCCTGGCGGATCTCCGCCTCCAATTCTGAACGCCCGGGCAGCAGCCGGCGGGCGGTGTCTTGCACGGCGGCCTCCGACAAGGTCCGTGCGGCCGCTGCGACGATGGCGCGCGCCACCGCCTCGTGCTTGGAAGTACCTTGCGCGGAAGCCAATAAGGTCAGCGCGTGGTCTTGCTCTGGGGTCAGGCGCAGTGTCATAGCCATGGTGGGAATGGTATCACGGTGATACCATTGTCGCGCCAGAAACCGTCCTATAAGGCCCCAAGCGGTACCATAGGGCCTTATGAGTGATAACAACGGTGATCTCTTCGATCGCATCCAACCAATTGACATCAATGAGGAGATGGAGTCGAGCTACATCGACTACGCCATGTCCGTCATCGTCGGCCGCGCCCTGCCGGAGGTGCGCGACGGCCTCAAGCCGGTTCACCGCCGCATCCTCTACGCCATGTATGACTCCGGCTACCGCCCAGACCGTGGCTACGTAAAGTCCGCCCGCCCGGTCTCGGACACGATGGGTCAGTTCCACCCGCACGGTGACTCCGCCATCTACGACACCCTCGTGCGCTTGGCCCAGCCGTGGAACATGCGCTACCCGCTGGTCGACGGCCAAGGTAACTTCGGCTCCCGCGGTAATGACGGCCCGGCAGCTATGCGTTACACCGAGTGCCGCATGACGCCGCTGGCCATGGAGATGGTCCGCGATATCCGCGAAAACACCGTCGATTTCGCACCGAACTACGACGGCAAGACGCAGGAACCGACGATTCTGCCCTCCCGCGTTCCGAACCTGCTGATGAACGGCTCCGGCGGTATCGCTGTCGGTATGGCCACCAACATTCCGCCGCACAACCTCAACGAATTGGCGGAAGCCATTTACTGGTTGCTTGATAACCCGAATGCTTCTGAGGAAGAAGCCCTGGCCGCCTGCATGGAACGCGTCAAGGGCCCAGATTTCCCGACTGCGGGCCTCATCGTGGGTGACCAGGGCATCAAGGATGCCTACACCACCGGCCGCGGCTCCATCCGTATGCGCGGCGTGACCTCCATCGAGGAGGTGGGCAACCGCCAGACCATCGTTATCACTGAGCTGCCCTACCAGGTCAACCCGGACAACATGATTTCCAATATCGCGGAGTCTGTGGTCAACGGCAAGATCGCCGGAATCGCCAAGATCGAGGATGAATCCTCTGACCGCGTGGGTATGCGCATCGTGGTCACCCTCAAGCGTGACGCCGTAGCCCGCGTTGTCCTTAATAACCTGTACAAGCACTCCCAGCTGCAGACCTCCTTCGGCGCCAACATGCTTTCCATCGTGGATGGCGTGCCGCGCACCCTGCGCCTGGATCAGATGCTGAGCTACTACGTGGCCCACCAGATCGAGGTCATCGTCCGCCGTACCCAGTACCGCCTCGATGAGGCCGAAAAGCGCGCCCACATTCTGCGCGGTCTGGTTAAGGCGCTCGACATGCTCGATGAGGTCATCGCGCTCATCCGCCGTTCCCCCACGGTTGATGAGGCACGCGAGGGCCTAAAGGCGCTTCTTGACGTCGACGATGTCCAGGCCGATGCCATCCTTGCCATGCAGCTGCGCCGCCTGGCCGCGCTGGAGCGCCAGAAGATTATCGATGAGTTGGCGGAGATCGAGGAGATCATCGCGGACCTCAAGGACATCCTGGCCCGTGAGGAGCGCCAGCGTCAGATCGTCCACGATGAGCTGGCGGAGATCGTCGAAAAGTACGGCGATGAGCGCCGTACCCAGATCGTTGCCGCTTCCGGCGACGTCAGCGATGAGGACCTCATCGCTCGCGAGAACGTCGTGGTCACCATTACCGCTACTGGCTACGCCAAGCGCACCAAGGTCGATGCTTACAAGGCCCAGAAGCGCGGCGGCAAGGGCGTGCGCGGCGCGGAGCTGAAGCAGGATGACATTGTGAAGAACTTCTTCGTCTGCTCCACGCACGATTGGATCCTGTTCTTCACCAACTTCGGCCGCGTCTACCGCCTCAAGGCCTACGAGCTTCCGGAGGCGGGCCGCACCGCTCGTGGCCAGCACGTGGCTAACCTGCTGGAGTTCCAGCCGGAGGAGAAGATCGCTCAGGTCATTCAGATCCAGTCCTACGAGGACGCCCCATACCTGGTCCTTGCTACCCAGCAGGGCCGCGTAAAGAAGTCCCGACTGACCGATTACGAGTCCGCACGTTCCGCCGGCCTCATCGCTATCAACCTCAACGAGGGCGATGCGCTGATCGGCGCCCAGCTGGTCAACGAGGGCGATGACATCCTGCTGACCTCTGAGCAGGGTCAGGCAATCCGCTTCACCGCGGACGATGACCAGCTGCGCCCGATGGGCCGCGCTACCGCCGGCGTGAAGGGCATGCGCTTCCGCGGCGATGACCAGCTGCTGTCCATGTCCGTGGTCAATGACGGCCAGTTCCTCCTGGTAGCTACCTCCGGCGGTTACGGCAAGCGCACCGCCATTGAGGAGTACACCCCGCAGGGCCGCGGTGGCCTCGGCGTGATGACCTTCAAGTACACGCCAAAGCGCGGCAAGCTCATTGCAGCAATCGCCGTCGACGAGGACGACGAGATCTTTGCCATCACCTCTGCAGGTGGTGTTGTCCGCAACGAAGTCAACCAGATTCGCCCGAGCTCCCGCGCCACCATGGGCGTGCGCTTGGTCAACCTGGCCGACGACGTCGAGCTGCTGGCTATCGACCGCAATGTTGAAGACGACGGTGAGGAGGACGCCCAGGCAGTTGCCAAGGGTGAAAAGTCTGTCGAGGACGTCAAGCCCGAACACCTCAAGCTTGGAGAGAACTCCAAGCCGGAAAAGGGCGAAGACAAGGACTCCGATAAGGACGAGGAGTAACCCATGATTGGACGAGAGCTTCAACTAGCCCGGATTTCGCCCATGTCGGCGTTCCGCGTTGGCTTGGCCATGTCCCTCGTCGGCCTCGTGGCCTGGATCATCGCCGTGTGCCTGCTGTACATCGGCCTTGACCAGGCGGGCATCTGGGATTCCCTCAACAGCCTTGTTGGCGGTGTCGGCGGCGGATTTGAGGTCTCCTTCGGATTGGTCGTCTCTGCAGCCGCCCTGTTCGGCGCCATCATCGCCGTCCTGATGACGATCCTGGCGCCGCTCATGGCTGTTATATATAACGCCATCGTGGACGTCTTCGGTGGATTCAAGATCCGCCTGCAAGATGAGCCGCATCAATAGCGATACAAAGTGAAGTAAAACCAGCTTCAAATACTGCATATGACCAGGCGATTTGTAATAAATCGCCGGTCCTATGTAGAGTAACTACTCGTTCCGGTCAAGGGCCTATAGCTCAGTCGGTTAGAGCGCATCGCTGATAACGATGAGGTCGCTGGTTCGATTCCAGCTAGGCCCACCACGGAACAATGGGGCATTAGCTCAATTGGTAGAGCATCTGCTTTGCAAGCAGAAGGTCAGGAGTTCGATTCTCCTATGCTCCACAATATAAATAAGGAAAGACGCTCAGCGACGACAACGAAGCTGGGTGTCTTTCCTTTTTCCACTTAAGCCCCACGAAGGCCCACAGGAACCACCCGTTCCAGGTATCAGGGGGAGTGAGGGGTGAAAATTGGGCCGACACCCTAGCAAGTGCAATGACATTCGTGTAATTATTACCCAGATAGGGGTAGTTCATTCACAGTTGTCACAAAGGTTCGAAATAGTTTCAATTTCAACTCCTGTATAGAAGAAGGCCATCTACCAGCAAAAATGCGAGGCATCGCCGCCAGCTGGTTGGAAAAAGTTTAAAAATAAGTTGTGTTTGACTGGAAAGACCCGCCAGACTTCGATAATCTTGCTGCAGCGACAAAAGCTGCACTACTCGTTGAGAATGTGAAGATCATTCATGAAGAACGATTGCTAGCGTCGCCCTACACGACGGTTATCGTAAGATAATTTTCACAGTCCGACCTCAACTCTCATAGGGGAATTACATGTTCAAGAACCGTGTTCGCACCGCCGCTCTCGCAGGTGCTATCGCAGTTGCCACCGGTGTCTCCGGTGTTGCAGTCCCGGCTTTCGCTCAGGACACCAACACTTCCAACATCCAGGGCGGCGGCTTCAACGAGCCGGACGCATCCCTGGGCAAGGACGTTGAAGCTAAGAACGTCACCGAGGCTCAGCTCCGCGATCTCGTAGCTGCAACCGACCACTACATCGTTAACAACAACCAGTTTGTTGAGCTGTTCAATGCAGCTTCTAACGCCAACACCGATGGTCTTGACCGCTCTGAGCAGGCAGACCACAAGGCTTACCAGGCTGCAGCCAACGAGGCTACCAAGCAGCTCGCACAGGCTGAGAAGAACGTTCAGGCTGCTCGCGCTTCCGTAGCTTACGCTCTGCAGAATGACAAGTCCGCAGACAAGGCTTGGGAGAACTACGAAGAGAAGGCCTTCGACTACAACACCACCGTCACCAACATCTCCGGTGGCAAGGTTTACGGCGACGGCGAGCCTAAGGAAGGCCTGCTGGCAAGCGACCTGAAGAAGGCCGAGGAGCTTTCGAAGAAGGTTAACCTTCCGGCACTTCAGGCTCCGAAGCTGAACCAGGTTGATCCGGAGGACTTCAACTCCGTTCAGAAGACCCCGGCAGAGAACATCAAGATCTTCGAAGAGACCATCGAGACCTACAAGGAGCGCCTCGATTACACCGGTTGGCGCGGTGCTGATGAGTCCGATAAGAACTACATCGACCGTGACTACATCCCGCTCGTTAAGGAGCTGATCGCTGACGCTGAGATGCTGCTCGAGCAGCTGAAGGCAGACGGTGCAGAGCTGGAAGAGGCTCGCAAGGCCGCCCTCGAGGCTTCCCGCGGTGCTCAGGGTAGCGACATCCTCGTACGCCAGGGCTACCTGGACCAGGCATACGCTCAGGTCCGCGTCCTGCGCGCAATGGAGACCGAGTTCGCTATCGGCGCTCGCGTCCTCGAGCTGCGTGAGTCTGACGAGAACGGCACCGTCGTTGTTAACGGCGAGCAGAAGACCCTGCGCGAGGCTTACGCTGAGCTCATCGCTCACAACACCGGCATTGTCTCCAAGGCCAAGAACGAAAACTACGAGGCTTACAAGGCACAGAAGGAGAAGTTCAAGGGCTTCAAGAACTGGGCTTCTGACAAGGCTAACTTCGACGGCAACCGCATCTGGGCTCCGCAGATTCCGGCCGACTTCGTGGACCCGGAGAGCCCGTGGGGCAACACCCTGGTCGCTGTCTGGGACGGCGGCACCGACGAGGAGCGCCTCGACTACCTGGCAATGAAGGTTGCTGCTCAGCAGGACTTCTTCGGCCCGAACAACACCAACCTTGAGTACGAAGAGGCTTACCGCCAGGTCCTCAACGCTGACAATGGCGTTAAGAAGGACATCGCTGACTCCAAGGCTGCTGAGGAGCAGGCTAAGGCTGAGAAGGAGCGCGCTGAGCAGGAGGCCAAGGAGCGCCAGCGTATCGCTGACGCCCTCGAGAACCTGGCTAACGGTGGCAACAAGGGCGGCGACAACGGCTCCAACGACGGCGCTACCAAGCCGGGCAACAACAAGGACGACAAGTCCTCCGACATCAAGGACAAGCTGTCCAACGATGGCAAGCCGACCCCGCTCGCTATCTTCGGCATCGTCGCTGGTGTCCTGGCCGCAATCGCAGCTGCTTTCCCGGCAATTGCTAAGGCTCTGAACATCAAGCTCCCCTTCTAATTCAAGCTAGCTTGAATCGGCTTCGCCCCTAACGGAGCCAGAGCTTAGGAAGCACCCCACCAAATGGTGGGGTGCTTCTTTTTGGTTTGTTAGCCCAGCTCCGAACCGGGTACACGGATTGTTCCCATTTCAGACGGACTCGCGCAAAGAAGATGCCGTAGGAGCAAGCTATTGTCTTAGCTTGCTCCTACGGCATGAGCTGATTTAGGGGTGTTGCCTTGTCGTCTAGCTGCTGAGGTACTGGCGTCCAGGTTCGGGGTTAGGGATGAGGGTGTCTAGCGATACTGGCTCTAAACCTTTGGCGCGGAGGCCGTCAATAACGCATGGGGCGGCGTCGACAGTCGTGGCGTGAATGTCATGCATGAGGATGATGTCGCCTGCTTGGGCGCCGTCAACGGCTGCTGCGCAGATATGGTCGGAGTTGCGGTCCTTCCAATCTAGGGTGTCAACGCTCCAGAGGGCTTGTGCTTGTCCGTTGTTCTTGGCCGCGTTGGCGACGGTTTGGTTTGTTGCGCCATACGGTGGGCGTACCCAACGAGGGCTCTCTCCTGTTGCTGCCGTGATGGCAGCGGCACCTGATTTGATTTCCGCGTCAACCTCATTCGCGGGAAGCTTGTTTAGTTCGCGGTGTGTATCGGTGTGGTTGCCAACTGTGTGGCCCTCCGCTTTCATGCGGCGGAGGAGCTCGGGATGGGCATAGGCATTGGGAGCTAGGACCATAAAGCTGGCGTGCGCGTCCTTGGCCTTCAAGGTGTCGAGAAGTTGGCCCGTCAATGCATCCGGGCCATCGTCGTAAGTGATGGCTACGCAATTGGAGCAGGTATCGTCCGCTATTGATTGGGATTTCGCCTTCTCAGTCTGGTTGGGCTTGTCTGCTTGTGGCTTCGTGCTCTGCTTCGTTACCGGGCGTGAGGAACCCGCAAAGACGGGATTCTCCTGAAGCTCCTTGGGCAGGGCCTTGTAGGCCTCGTACTCGATGCGGTCTACTTCCTTGCGCATGTCCTGCACAGTCGGAATCGTTGGCTGCGGGATGGATGGCTGCGGTAGTGTGGGTAGCTGTTGGGCAGTTGCCTGCTGTGGCACCGTAACGGTGGCAGCCAACGTGAGGGCGGCTACGGAGCGGAGGAGTATTCGGCGCATGACGACCTTCCACTAAAGTTTCAGAGACGACTCATTGTCCCTCTTTCGCGTGCTGTTTTCCGTGGTGACACGCAACTAATGAGGTGTGAGTTAACTAAAGTGACGAAAGTTACCGCGCTTGGTGGGGACTCTTCTGCCAGTCATGATTTCGCAGATGGGCACACAAGGAGTACGCTATGTAGTTGCTGGGGCATTAGCTCAATTGGTAGAGCATCTGCTTTGCAAGCAGAAGGTCAGGAGTTCGATTCTCCTATGCTCCACAAGGCGCTCACTGTGTGAGCGCCTTTTAAGTTTTCTGGTCTTTCTGAACTTGCTGATCAGTCTTCTTCTGATGTGTCCTTGTCGCTGCCTTCGGAATTGGCGTCGCTGCCGAAGCGCTTGACCAAGACGATGTGGCCATCTCTTTCGCTCACTGGCTCGAAGCCCAGATGGAGATACAGGCGGTGTGCGCGGTCGTTGTCTTTAGCCACTGAGAGCGAAATGCCCGGGGCGCCCATCTCCCGGGAGAGGTTAGTGGCGGCGTCGATCAGCAGGGTGCCAACACCCTGGCCCCGGAAGCGGGGCTCCACGGCCAATGCGAGCTCTGGAATACCTTCCGCCACGTGGCCAAATCCATGGCGTTCAGCCGTACCCCAGTTCAGCCACACGCCACCGGCGGGGACGTGGCCCTCCCAAGCGATGAAACCTCCGCGGGAAGGCTCCCAACCCCCGAGGGAATAGTCGAAACCTTCCTCGAAACCTTCAGGAAGTTCCTTGTGCTCATCGCCGAAAGTATCGGCAAGGAAGTTGATACGGGCCAGATAGGTGCGGTCGGCTTCAGTAAGGGAAAGAAGATGCATGAGCTCCATGGTAGGCGCGGAGAAGACCTATTTCCCATGCTCCCATTGGGCATAGGCCGAGGCATAGCGCCCGCCCAGAGCGATGAGGTCGGCGTGAGTGCCGTCCTCGACGATCTGGCCTTGTTCCATGACGATGATGCGGTCGGCCTCGCGGGCTTGGTCCAGGCGGTGGGCAACGACGAGTGAGGTGCGGTCTTTGGTGACGGCCTTGGCGGCGTGTTCGAGTACCTCGGCGTGCTCAGAGCCGGCCTCGGAGGTGGCCTCATCCATGATGAGTACTGGCGGTTGGCGCAGGATCATGCGGGCCAGTGAGAGCTGTTGCTCGGCCTCCGCGCCGATCTCTTCGTTGCCGGCGCCGATGAGCGTGTCCAGGCCTTGGGGTAGCCAGCGCGAATTCTCATCGAGGCCCACGGTGTTGAGCGCGCGCCACAGTTCCTCATCGCTGGCATCGGGTTTCGCCAACAGCAGGTCGCTGCGCAGCGTGCCGGAGAAGAGGTGGACTTCCTGAGTAATGAGGGCGACGTGCTCGGTGATCCAGGTATTCGGCACCGTGGCGGTATCAATCCCGTCGAGGCTGATGGTGCCCGTTGTGGGGTACTGCAGGCCCGCCACGAGGGAGGCGAGGGTGGATTTGCCCGCGCCGGAGGTGCCCACGAGGGCGGTGGTGGTGCCGGCGGTGAGGGTCAGGGAGACGTCGTTAAGCACTGGCGCCCCACCGGGGTAAGCGTAGGAGAGGTGCTCGATGGTGATGGTGGGGGCGTCGCTAAGCCGGGGAGTGTCCTTCTGGTTCGCGCTGGTGTGCGCGCTGTCCTCGAGGGTGGCCAGGGCGACGGCGCGGCCGAGGGAGGTCACGGAATGCTGAATCTCACCGGCGAAGAAGAGGATGTTGAAGACGTGGATCTCTAGGCGCATGACCAACACGGCGGCGGTGGCCTCACCAGGGGTCAGCCAGCCCCAGATCACCATGGGCACAGACATGAGGACAGAGCCCAGCAGCAGCCCGCGACTAGGCGGCCAACGATGCGGTGATGAGCGGACCTGTCGCCCAGGCTCCGTGTCCCAGGAGTAGCGCTCCATACGCGCGTGCGCCCAGTCTTTGAGTGAGAACTGGCGGAGGGTCTCCAGTGCGCGGATGGTGTCCAACAGCACGTTGTTGCGGTAGGCCTCCACCGAGGAGACCTCGTTGGCGATGGCGGGGATATCCCGCATGGTGCCGCGGATGAAGGGGTAGAGCAGACAACTCACCGCTATGAAGAGCAGCGCATAAGCGGGGTGGATGAAGAGCATCATGAGCGCGGTCAGCGGCAGCATGAAGAGGGTGAGCACCAAGCGGTCACCCATCATGGAGATGGCCATGACCACGGTGTCGATGTCCTTGGACAGGCGCGTGATGATGTTGCCGGTACCTAGCTCCATGACGGCCGGCACGGGGGCACCGAGGGTGGAATCTAGTGCTGAGGTGCGCAGATCCACCGAGAGTCGGCGGGTGGTGGAGGTGACCAGGTAGCGGCCCAGGGTGCGGCCGGTGACCTCCACGAGGAAGCCCACCGCGATGACGATGAGTGCGCCGACCATGGCTGTGCGTCCCGTGCCAAGGACGGGGAGCTCCACGCCCTGGATGATGTCGACGACGCGGCCGAGCACCTGGGAGACCAGGTTCATCATGATGACGGTGACAGTAAACAGGCCGAAGAAGAGGACGATGCCGAGCCTGCTGGGGGCACTGGGCAGGGTCTTCAGAAAACGCAGGCACTCCTGTGGGGAGGCGGGCGCTAAGGCATCCGCGCGGTCTGTGGTGGTGGGGTGGTTGCTCATAGCTCCACCACCTCATCGGCGTTGGCGGCCCACGTGGAGGCGGAAGTGATTACCACGGTGGTCTTGTCGGCGCGCAGTTCGCGCACGCGCTTGGCGACGTCCGCCAGGGTCAACGAATCCAGCCCCGTGGTGGGGTTATCGAGCACGAGAACGTCGGGATCGAGTGCGAGTGCGCGGGCCAGGGCGACGCGCTGGCGCTGGCCGCCGGAGAGGTTGAGGCCGGCCTCACCAATGGGTGCGGTGGGAAGCTCGCCGCCCGGGCCTAGCCCGCCTAGGCGGATAACAATGTCCTCGCAGGCGGAGGCGTGCAGGGCGTCGTGGGTTTGGGTTTGGGTTGCCGCGCGCAGCGGATCGACGTTGTCCTGCAAGGTGCCTTCCAGCACGGAGATGCGGTGCGGCACGCCGTTGATCGTTAGCGCACCCGAATCACGGTGCTCGGCGCGCGGTCGTGGCATACGCGGCGAGGAGAGCTCGATGGGCGTGCCGGTTGTCTTCTCGGTAGTGGTATCGAGCTGGCCCAGCAGCTCGCCAACACGCTCCACGGAGGCGCGTGCTCTGGCCCAGTTCTCGGTGAGCAGGCCCAGCGATACGCCGAGCGCGGTCAATGCCGGGGGTGCGAGCATGGTAATCGCCATCATGCCGCCGGGGGCAATGTGGCCTTCGAAGGTTTCCCAGGAGGTCCAGGCCAGGATGCCCACCGCAAAGGAGGCGGGGACCATCTGCCGCACCCAGGCCATGAGGGAGGACAGCTTGGCCTCGTGGAGCATGGTGGTTAGGGCTTCGTGAGCGGCGTCGGAAAAGCGCTGGCGGGCAATGTCCTTGGCGCCCAGGCCTTTGATAACGCGGGAACCTTGGGCGAAGTCCGTGGCGAGTGACAACGCGGTGTTTTCCAGCTGGCGGCGGCGCGCAGCAACCTTGGTCAGCGGCTTGGTGGTGGCCCACGAGGCTAGCGCGGTGGCGAGGGCACCGATCAGTAGGGCGGCGGAGACCTGCCAGGAAACCGGGGCGAGGCTGACCACGGCGCCTAAGAGGTAGCCGACCATGACGAGTGGGAAGTTGAGGATCTGCTTGAGTTGGCCGATGTAATGCGAATCCTCATCCATCGTGTTGAGCAGCCGGCCGGGGCTAATCCCGGCGGTCGAGGCACCCAGCAGCTTATCCAGCAGGTTCAGGCGCAGCGTGTGGGTGGTGCGGGCTTGACTCAGATCCGTGAAAGCATCCGCTGTGGCTTCGCAGATATAGGCGACGAAGAGGATGACCGCGGTGGCCGCAAGCGGCAAGGCTACGGTGCGCCAGGAGGGATCGGAAAAGGCATACTGCGTAGTGTGGCCGATGATGACCGAGACCAACGCGCCCAGCGGTGCGTTGATGAGGGTGGCGATGAAGATGCCGATGACGCCGGTGCGTTGGGCACCCAGCATCCGCCACGTGGCGGCGCCGGGCCGAGAGAAGTCGGTGGTCTCAGTGAGGGATACCTCCCCGGTAGGTGGTTCATCGGGGAGGTACCACGACCACGTCCGCATGCGTGGATAGTGAGTCATAAGGACTCATCTTATAGCGCAAGGCGCATAAGGTGGTGATTTAGATTACAGCGAAGAAGGATCGCTGTAACGGGTTGCGCGGCTTAAGCCAAGTGGTAGTTGTCCACGTCGTAGCCGTTGAACTCGCGGTCGACGCCGTAGTCATCGATGGAGGTGAACTGCGTGCCGTTTTCGATGGCAAAGCGCAGGTTATCCACGCGGGTGGACGGATCACCGCTGACGGCACCGGCCGGAAAATAGAAGGTGTCCCCACTCTTGAGCTTGACGATGAGTGATTCGAAGCTCATTCCTGATCTCCTTGCCTGCTGCTGATACGGTGGCGGCGCAAAACTGCGCGCGGGCACCGATCCATCACGATCGATGCCGATTAACCCTCGATTCAAGCAGGTCGGGCCCGTGCAGGCAAAGGAGTGAGATCAAGGCAACGAAACACGCACCCCCAAGGATGGGGGATTAGTTCTCCTCTTCGGTGTGGAGGCGGTGCTTGCCCTCGGACTCGTGGTCGTCGGTGATGCGGGAGGTGTCGGCATCCTTCTTGTCGGCGTTGCTGACCTCGATCTCGGTCTCGACGGCGTCCTGAATAGCGGTTTCTTCCTCGCGGTGCTTGGCCAGCTGCTCATCCAGGGAGCCCAACAGCTCCTCATCGCGCTCGACGACGCCTTCCTCAGCCAGGTCGGACTCCTTCTTGGCATCGTCCTCAGTGGTGGAGGTGTAGACCAAGGTGGAGCCCTGCGGTGCAGACGGGGAGGAGAAATCCTCCACGCGCGGCGGGACGGCGGACTCCTTCTCCTTCTTCTGGGTGAAGAAGTAGTAGATGCCACCGCCGATGGCGGCAAGGGCGGCAACGAGTGCAGAGATCAGCCAGATCTTCGAGCCCTTCTTCTTGTCCTTACCGCTGATGCGGCGGGCCTTCTTCTGCAGCTGGGCGCTGCGCTTCTGGGCTTTCTTTTCGGCCTTGGAGGCCTTCTTCTTGGCTTGCTTGCGGGCCTTGGAGGTCTTCTTTTCTGCCTGCTTCTGGGTCTTTTCCCACTGCTTGGAGGCCTTGTCCTGGGCCTCCGCGGCAGCTTCGGAGAGCTTCTCGGTGGCTTCTTCGCTGCGTTCCTTGAGCTCTTCCAGGGCGCGCTCGAGGCGGGAGTGCGCGGCCTTGGTTACGGCACCCGCTTCGCGGCGGGCCTCGGAGAACCAGTCGCCATCGCGTTCTTCCATGCGGGCGGCGGCGGTCTCTAGGACGGAGTAGGCCTCGCGAGCCTTCTCATCGCGGCGTTCCTTGAGGCGCTCCACCAGGGCGGAGGTGGCGCTGATGGCTGTGGACAGGGCGGCGGGGTTCATGGGCTCAGGTGCTCCTTTATGTCAATGCTGAGGTGATGTGTGTTGGACAACTGTTTATGGAGTGATTGTCGGCGCCGAACCGGGTGTGTCCGCGTTCGCGCTGGGTACTCCCTTTCAGCGTAGTGGCGGCGCGCAGGTCCCGCCACCAGATGCGCCAGGTCGCGAGCTGTCCAAAGAAAATAGACAGCTTTGTACGGATGGGCCGGGTTTTTATTCACTAGCGCTATGGGCTAACAGTGCAGCTGACTGAGTTCTAAAGGTATTACCAAAGCAAAAAGCCTTTCGTGCGAAATGGACAGCTTGGTACGTTTTGGAACATCAACCCCGACGATAAACAACGATAACCTGCAGAGGAGGTGAGCATGTCCCCGCGACTTTCCGCATCCGCGCCACTAGACCAAATCAGCGAAGATACGCCTAGGGAGCTCAAGCGCACCGCTCTCTCCTTCGAGGTGATCCCGCCGCGCCACGACGCGGATGCTGCGAAGATTGACCGCTTATTGGCCACGCTCGCCGCGTATAACCCCGATTACATCGCCGTTACCAGCTCCCAGCGCTCCGGGTGGCTGGAGGGAACCGCGGCGTTTATTGAGAAGATTTCGCGCGATACCGCGATGCGTCCTCTGGCCCACCTGGCCTGCACCGCCGGCACAGAGGAAGAGCTCGTTGGCTGGATCGACACGCTGGTCGACGCCAGCGTCCGCGGCCTCCTCGCCCTCCGCGGCGATCTGCCGGAGGGCGGCATGCCCGAAGGTCACCTGCCGCACGCTGATTCCCTGGTCCGGCTCATTCGCCGCTGGGAATCGGACCGCGTGGCGCGCTTGGCGGCCGGGCGCTTGGCGGTGGGTGTGGCCTGCTATCCCAATGGCCACGCCGAGTCCGCCACGCCGGACGAAGACATCGACGTCCTTTTGGCTAAGCAGCGCCTGGGCGCTGATTTCGCCATTACCCAGCTTTTCTTTGATGCGGAGGATTACGTCCGCTTTGCCCAGCGCGCCCGGCTGGCGGGTGTGCGCATTCCGCTCATCCCCGGGATCATGCCTATGACTAGTCGTGCTCGGGTGGAGCGAATGTGCCAGCTGTCCGGGCTGGATGGGCCGACCAAGGTCCTCGACCAACTCGCGGCAGCGACCTCACCCGAGGAAGAACAAGAAATAGGCATGCAGATTACAGCCTCATTGGCGCAATCCGTGCTGAACGCCGGCGCCGACGGGCTGCACATCTACACGCACAACAATCCAGACATTACAACTGACCTGCTACATCGAATTGGAGTCATCCCATGACCGCATCCTTCCCCAAGGCCACGATTGAGGGCTACCCGCGCGTTGGCGCCCACCGCGAGCTCAAGCGCGCGCTGGAGTCCTACTGGTCCGGCAAGATCGACGCTGAGACCTTCGAGTCCGCCGCGCACTCCCTACGCCTCGATACCTATGCTCGCCTCAAGGAGCTGGGCCTCACTGAGGATTACGCCATTCCGGCTGACGTCGCCTACTACGACCACGTCCTCGAGACCGCACTGACCGTGGGTGCGGTCGAGGGCGAGAGCCTCGATGATGAGTTCACCCTGGCCCGCGGTAACAAGGACACCGCTCCGTTGGAGATGACCAAGTGGTTCGACACCAACTACCACTACATTGTTCCTGAGATCACCGATGACCAGACCTTTAGCGCCCGCCCGCAGCGCGTGCTGAAGATCGTCGAGGAGGCCCGCGCCGCCGGCCACACCGTGCGCCCGGTCCTCGTTGGCCCGGTGACTCTGCTGGCCCTGTCCAAGCAGGCTGAGGGCGCCACCAAGCAGCCCCTGGACCACCTCGATCAGGCAGTCGAGTCCTACCTCACCGTCTTGGCTGAGCTTCACGACGCCGGCGTCGAATGGATTCAGCTCGCCGAGCCCGCCCTGGTCGCCGACCTCGTCGCCGCTGACGACTCCACCCTCGCCGCCGCACTCAAGAGTGCCTACGGCCGCATCCTGAGCGCGGAGAAGCGCCCGCAGGTTTACCTGACCACGCCCTATGGTTCCCTCAACGCTGGCCTCGATGTCATCGCCGAGCTGCAGCCGGAAGCGGTCCAGGTGGATCTGTCCGTCGGCACCCTGGCCCTAGATAATTCCTACCTCGAGCGCGTGGCCAAGCTCGCCGAGGCCACCCACCTCGCCGCCGGCCTGGTCGACGGTCGCAACGTCTGGGCCGCCAACCTGCGCGACCTGCGCGAGAAGCTCGAGAGCCTCGGCGAAGGCGTTTCCGTAACCACCTCCGTGTCCCTCCAGCACGTGCCGCACACCGTGGAGGCGGAGACCTCCCTTCCGGTGGACGTCGCCACCTGGTTCGCCTTCGCTGATGAGAAGATCCGCGAGGTCGTCGCACTCGCCGCCGGCCCGCTGGACACCCCGGAGGCCTATGCGCAGGCCGACCGCGCCGTGCGCACCCGCGCCGAGTCCTCCCGCACCCACGACCAGGCAGTGCAGGACCGCACCGCGCAGCTGCCGGAGGGCCAGGTTCAGCGCCAGCCGGAGTTCGCCGAGCGCAACAAGGCACAGGAGGCCCTCGGCCTGCCGCAGCTGCCGACCACCACCATCGGCTCCTTCCCGCAGACTGCTGAGATTCGCGCCGCCCGCGCCGCACACCGCAAGGGCGAGCTCTCCGACGCCGACTACACCGAGGCACTGCGCAACGAGGTGAAGTCCGTCATCGAGCTGCAGGAGCGCCTGGGCCTGGACGTCCTGGTCCACGGCGAGCCGGAGCGCAACGACATGGTGCAGTACTTCGCCGAGCTTCTCGACGGCTTCGTCGTCACCGAGAACGGTTGGGTCCAGTCCTACGGCTCCCGTTGCACCCGTCCGCCAATCGTCGTCGGCGACATCTCCCGCCCGAAGGCCATGACCACCGAGTGGGCGAAGTTCGCGCAGTCCCTGTCCGAGAAGCACGTCAAGGGTATGCTCACCGGCCCGGTGACCATCCTGGCCTGGTCCTTCGTGCGTGATGACGTCCACCAGTCCGTCTCCGCCGACCAGCTCGGCGTGGCGCTGGCCGACGAAGTCCGCGACCTCGAGGAAGCCGGCATCGACATCATCCAGATCGATGAGCCCGCCCTGCGCGAGCTGTTGCCGCTGCGCGAGAAGGACCGCAAGGCCTACCTCGACTGGGCGGTGCGCTCCTTCCGCCTCGTAGCACTCGAGGCCAAGCCGACCACTCAGATCCACACGCACCT
Source organism: Corynebacterium sp. Marseille-Q2823 (assembly GCF_903645345.1). Lineage (NCBI taxonomy): Bacteria > Bacillati > Actinomycetota > Actinomycetes > Mycobacteriales > Corynebacteriaceae > Corynebacterium > Corynebacterium sp. Marseille-Q2823. The sequence continues at coordinate 22,575 of NZ_CAHJXS010000006.1, forward strand.
GTGTTACTCGGAGTTCGGCCAGATCATCGACGCCGTCGCCGGCCTCGACGCCGACGTCACCTCCATCGAGGCGGCCCGCTCCCGCATGGAGCTGCTCGAGGACATCGATGAGAAGTTCCACTCCGAGATCGGCCCGGGCATCTACGACATCCACTCCCCGCGCATCCCGTCCGTGGCGGAGATGGCCGAGCTCATCCGCGCCGCTCTGAAGAACGTGCCTGTGGAGCGCTTGTGGGTCAACCCGGACTGCGGCCTGAAGACCCGCGGCTACGAGGAGACCGAGGCCTCCCTGCGCAATATGGTCCTCGCCCGCGACGAGGTCCGCTCTAGCCTCTAGAGGTTTAAATCTTTGGATTTAAACCTTTTAAAAGTAGCCCATCGCCGTCAGCTCACTGAGCGCGGCGATGTCTCCGTTTCCGGCCCTATCGAAGTGCAGCGCTTTGAGCCCCGCGGCCCGGGCGCCCTCGACATCATTGGCCACCGAATCACCGATCATCAGCGTGGAGCCAGGCTCCACTTCCAGTCGCCGACAAGCCTCAAGGTAGGCCTCTCGGTGCGGCTTCGGATGGCCCATCTCCACGGTGGGGAAGAGCTCAACGCCTGGCAGGTCGAGCCCGCCTGCCCGCAGTTTGCCCATTTGCATGTCTCGCGCCCCATTCGTGAGCACACCGACCTTGAGCCCTAAATCCAGGACATACTCGAGTGCTTCCCGCGCGCCCTCCACCGCGCACCAATGCTTCTCGTAGGCGGCTAGGTACTTGGCATATTCCGCCAGCGCCTCCTGCTCCGTCATCTCCGGGCGGCCCAGGAACTCGCGGCAGCGCTCCACCCGCTGGCCCTGATGAGAAACCTCGCCGCGCTCGTAGGCGGCGAACCACTTCTTTTCAATTTCCGCGAAGCGCTCGTGATGCCCGCCTGGCAACCACTCCTCAACGGCTGCGTGCATCGCGGCGGTGTGGTCCATGAGGGTGTCATCGAGATCGAAGAGAATGGCGCGGATCATGCTTGTAACCCTACGCAGATCGCTCACAGCGTTGTGCCGGAACGACGCACCGGGCGAAATTTCCATACAATGGCTGGCATGACTCAGAAGACCGCAACTGCAACGATGCACACCAACTACGGTGACATTGTTATCGACCTGTTCGGTAACCACGCACCGGTAACCGTTGAGAACTTCATCGGCCTGGCCAAGGGCGAGAAGGACTACACCACCCAGAACGCCAAGGGCGAGCAGTCCGGCCCGTTCTACGATGGCGCTATTTTCCACCGCGTCATCGACCAGTTCATGATCCAGGGCGGTGACCCCACCGGTACCGGCCGTGGCGGCCCCGGCTACCAGTTCCAGGATGAGTTCCACCCGGAGCTGCAGTTTGACCGCCCGTTCCTGCTGGCCATGGCGAATGCCGGCCCGGGCACCAACGGCTCCCAGTTCTTCATCACCGTGGCGCCGACCCCGCACCTGAACAACCACCACACCATCTTCGGTGAGGTCACCGACCCGGCTTCCCAGGAGGTCGTGTCCAAGATTGCTAAGGTCTCCACCGACCGCATGGACCGTCCGGCTGAGGACGTCGTCATCGAGTCCATCGAGATCGCCTAAGCGTTCTTAGCTTTTCATCTGAGCCCGCTGCCACGTGATGTGGTGGCGGGCTCGTTGTTTTAGGAGTCTGCGTGAAGAGCTATCTGAAATCAGCACCGGCCACTCTGGTGCTCATGGTGCTGTGCATTGGGGCATGGTTGGTCACGGCCATCCAGGCCAAGACCCTCTCTACGCCCTACTATCGCAGCTTGCTGGCCCAAGATTGGACGCTGTGGGGCCCTGAAGTGTCCGAGCACCCCCCAACTGTCATTACCGCAGGCTTTATGCATCTCGATGCCGGGCACCTTTTGGTCAACATGGTGATGCTGTTCTTTGTGGGCAGGGAAGTAGAGCGCGCTCTGGGCAGCGCGCTGTATGTAGCGGCCTATCTCATCTCCATTGTGGGCTCTTCCGCCGCAGTGCTGTGGATGGATTTCGGCACACCCACGGTGGGCGCCTCCGGCGCCCTGTTTGCGCTCATGGGACTACTCATTGGTGTGTACCGCAGCCGCGGTCTGGATCTGCGAGCGCCCATCGTCCTCGTGGTGGCCAACGTTATCTACAGCTTCGTGGCGGAGAACGTCTCCGTGTGGGGGCACTTGGGTGGTTTGTTCACAGGACTGCTGTTGGCACCATTTCTCTTTCGTCAGCGCGCGTGGCTGCGTTGGCTAGGGATATGGCTTATCGGGGCGATAGCTGTTGTTGCAGCGGCGCTGGGAGCTGGGCTTTGGGGATAACTTGGGCGTGTTATCCACCAAAACCTTTGTGCGAAAGAATTCCACATCAGTTATCCACATTGTGGATAACTACATTTTTGTAATTTACCGAACGTGTGGGCCAAGATAACCGCAGATCAGCAGCGTATTAGGTTGTGTTCGAAGTTTTTGTGCGGGCTGTGGGAAGCGTGAAAACACTTATCCACAGGGTGTGGAGAAAGGCTGTGGAATTCGTTGTCCACAGAGTTATCCCCACCCTGTGGATAACTTTGTACCCAAGGTGTTAACAGTGCTCTGGTTGCGGGGTGTTTGGCATGACTTAGGTCAATTTAGTGCGGAAAAATCCCGTCCCACCGCCGACAACCACCAGGTAGCAGTGCCAAGAGTGGCGTTGCTCACCCGCTCATGACCAAAATCGGGTCACAATGACCGTTTCCGTAGAGCACTGCACGTATCTTCGCGAAACGGATTACCTTCTTCGATCCCCTCGCAACGCGCAACATCTGCGTGCCTCCATCGACATGCTGGAGGCATCCGACAAATGGCGTCTGATAAAAGGCATCCGTCAAAAGGCGTTTTCACGGCTGAAAACGCCTTTTACGCCTTGCAGATGGCGTTTTTAGACCCAAAGATGCCTTTTGTCAGATGCCTTTTCCAGGGATGCCCTGACTTGGGTCAATTTAGTGCGGAAAAATCCCGCCCTGCCGCCGAAAACCACCAGGTAGCAGTGCCAAGAGTGGCGTAGCTCACCCACCCATGTCCTAGGTCGGTTCTGTCGCTAGAGCGAAGTCGGGCTCAGGAGCCAGCGCCACCCAGAATCTTGGTCACCAGGTTCAGGCGCGTGCTGGCGCCGAAGATGGTGATGAGGCGTGAGACATGCTTCTTCACGGCGGATTCCGAATAATGAGTGGCGGCGGCGATCTCTGAATTGGAGTTGCCGGCGAGGAGGAGCTTGAGGACGGCTATTTCGGCGTCGTGAAGCTCGTGGCTCTCAATGGCGGCGGCGACGGGATCGCGTGGGGTGGCAGGCTCACCGATGTAGTCGACCAAACGGTGCATGGCGGCGGGCGCCACGCGGGTGCCCCCTTCCACAGCGGCTCGAACCGCCTCAATGATGGAGCGCGGGCGTTGGTTCTTCAAGATATAACCCGCGCCGCCCGCCCGCAGGATCTTCAGCATCGTGTCATCCGAGTCGAAGGCGGTCACCGCCAAAAACGTCGGGGGATTCGGTCCGGAATTAAGGTGCTTGAGCAGCGTAATGCCGTCCATGTGCGGCATGTGAATATCGGCGAGGACGAGGTCCGGATTGACTTCTTCAATCTGCGCTAAGCAATCCGCACCATTGGTTGCCTCACCGACCACCGTGATGTCTTCGGTGGTCTGGAAATAGACGCGGAGCGTCGAGCGAACGAGCTCATCATCATCAACGAGGAAAACCCGAATGCTCATGGAGAAACAGTTTAGCCGCACCACCAGCGCTGGGGGCTGGTGGAGCAACGGAAGTGGTCGGCGAATTCGCTCGCGTACGACCTGTAGAAGGTGAATCCGGTGGACTCGGTGGTCTCAGCAGCAGCGTCAACGTTGGTTTCAGCGGGAGTCTCAGCAGCGCTGGCAATTGGTGCCGAGAACAGCGCGAGTGCTGCGGCGGCAACGGCGAGGGAAGTACGCATGTCGAACCTTTTAAAATCTAAGAAATAGCGGACTATCGGGCAATCTTACTATATTTTCCTTAGGCAGGCGGCCGGAAGAGAAAGGCGTGTGACCCAGAGATTGCCTTCTTTGCCGCTGCCGAAGCTGCCGTGCATCCTGCGAACACGGCGGGCGATTTCCCCCAAGCCCAGATTCGTCGTCATGTACTGGCGTGATTGTTGCGCCGCAATCTCGGAAGTGATCACGAGGTCGATGGATTTGGAGCTGCCGGTGGCCTCGATGCTCACACGGGATTCAGGGCGAGCGTACTTGAGGATGTTAATGGCGAGTTCAGAGAACACGAGGGAGAGCTTTTCCGGTAGCGCGAGCTCACCGTTCTTGCCTACATTGATCTGTGCTTCGCAGTGGAAGCCGTGGCTGCTCAGGAAGCTAACCATGGTGTCGAGGTCTTCTTCCAAGGACTTAACTCCCTGAGTCACGCTCTCATTCTTCATCACGCGCAATAGATCACGGACCTCGCCCATGGCCCGGCGGGCGTCGTTAGCAATCGCTTCCGCGGAGTCAGCCGCGGAGGGGTCCGTTTGCGTCAGCGCCAAGGTCTCGGAGCGCATCACCACGGAGGTTAGCGTCGCAGCCACGGAATCATGGAGGGCTGTCATCAACGCCTCGCGTTGCTCGGCGGCGCGTTGTTCGGCGGCAAGACGCTGGTCCCGGTTTTTGCGCAGCGCGGCCCCAATGACGATGGCCACCGCATACAAGATGAGCGGCAGCGACAGGTTCAAAGGATCGAAATCCGGAACATAGTTGTTCGAAGGATCCGTCGTGACGAGGTAGGTGTACACCACCGCTGGAAGGACCGCCCACAGCCAGCGCATGCGAAACGCCACGATGCCCACGATGACGGGGCTCCACGCCAACAGCAGGAAAGACCGCCACTCCGAGAGCCACACCGTCAGCGCAAAAAGCGCACCGTACCCGCAGGCCGCCACAAGAGGGTGGCGGAGGGCCAGCGGAGTCAGCGTGACACCGAGGCCGGCGAGTACGAGTGCGCCAGGGGTGAGGAAGCTTTTGTCCACCGTGACGGTGAGCATCACCAGAATGATGCAGCCGACACCGGCGACGCTATAGAACCTCGAGGAGTTCATCGGCGGCGATGAAAACTAACGCCAGCCCATCGTCATCAACAGGCCGATGATGGCCAGGCCGAAGCCGATGCCGTAATTCCACGGTCCCAGCTCCTGCATGAACGGAATGGACTCGCCCGCCAGGTAGTTCACCACCAGCCAGAGCAGGCCGAGGAGCATGAGCCCCAGCATGATGGCGATGTACCACTTCGGGGTGCCCTCAGAGTTGATCTTGACCGGGGTACGGTTAGTAGCAGAGCTGGAGGACTGCGGGAGTGCGGAGCCCTCCGTCGTGATCTTGGACTTTGGCATTGTTACACCTTCACGAAGAATAGGGGGGTTAATCTGTGGAATACCTTAGCAGCTGCGGCAATGAGAGCTACTGCGGCAGCAGTGCAGCCGGGTCAAACTCCCAGAACCGGATGTGGATGGTCTCATCCTTGCGGATGACATCACCGCGGCTTGCCGACGCCCACCCAATCTTGTCGCTGTCGATCGGGTTAGACGTCGGGATGCGCTCGCCCACCTCGAAGGAGCCGGACCAGCCCTTGGCGCGCAGCGCGGAGTCAGCTTCCTGCTGCGTAGAGCGCGTCAGGTCCGGCGCTTGGATGAGCATCGCGTTGGAGACCTCCAGGGTGACCTGGCTGCCCTTGGGAAGCTTCTGGCCCTTCTCGACGACCCTGAGCACCTGGTTTTCCGGAAGCTCAGAGTCCACCGAGTTCACGTTGACGTCAAAGTCCATGGAGGACAGCATCTCGACCGCGCGGTCACGATCCATACCGCTGACATCCGGGACGCTGACTTCCTTCTGCCCCTTGGAGACGGTGATCCGCACCTTCGAACCCTTGGACAGCTGCGTACCGCCCGCCGGGTTCTGGGAAATGATCTCGCCCGCAGGGGCCTCATCGTTCACCTGCTCGACGTCGGTGTGGAGCTCTAGCTCGGCTTCCTCCAGCGCGGCGGTGGCTTCATCCAGCTTCATGCCGGTGAGATCCGGGACCTCGGTGACCTCCTTGCCGGAGGACACCGTCAGCGTGACCGAGGAGTTCTTCTGCAGCTCTGAGCCTTCCGCAGGGTTGATGCGGATGACCTTGCCGCGCGGTACATCGGGGCTGGCTTCCTCGTTGATGCTTACCAGCAGGCCAAGCTTCTCTAGTTCCTCCACGACTTCGTTGCGCGGGCGGTTGGCCACCTTCGGGATAGTCACCATGCTCGCGCGCTGGGCTGCTTCATGCTGCTCCTGCTCGCGCTCGCGGGCCTCTTGGCGGGAGCTATCCCAGAAGTCCCAGGCAAAATAACCAATGATGGCGACGAGAGAGGCCGCGAGCAGCGCCGCCAGCCACTTCAGACCGGAGCCGGACTCATCGTCTTCAGAGGGACGAGTCGAGGCCACCGGTGCGCGGTGCTGCGCGGCCACGGGTGCCACCATCGTGGTGGGGTGATCCTCATCGTTGACGTGGGAGCGTGCTGCCTCCGGCAGCTGGCCCTGGGCCAAACGCTCGAGGTCATCGCCCATCTCCCAAGCAGATTGGTAGCGGTCCGCAGGGTGCTTGGCCATCGCCGTGAGCACGACGGCGTCGACGCCGAGCCGCTGCCGTTCCGTCAGATCTTCAGTGATGAGCTCCGAGGGTGGTGCCGGATCCTCCTGCACATGCTGGTAAGCCACCGCAAAAGGTGTTTCACCTTCAAACGGCGTGCGGCCGGTAACCGTTTCATACATGACGCAGCCCAAAGCGTAGACGTCAGAGCGGGCGTCGGCAGGCTTGCCGCGGGCCTGTTCCGGCGAAAGGTACTGCGCGGTGCCGATGACAGCAGAGGTTTGCGTCATCGCCGACGTGGAATCATCCAGCGCGCGGGCGATGCCGAAGTCCATGACCTTCACCTGGCCGGTGTTGGTCAGCATAATGTTGGCCGGCTTGATATCGCGGTGGATAATCCCGGCCTCGTGGGAAGACTGCAAAGCATCCGCCACCGGTTTGAGCACGCGCGCGGCTTCTTCGACCGGCATGGGGCCATCCTCACGGACGATGTCGCGCAAGGTGCGGCCCTGCACGTATTCCATGACGATATAGGGAACCATCAGGCCTTCGACGTCCTTTTCACCCGTGTCGAAGACGGCAACGATGTTCGGGTGATTGAGCTTGCCGGAATTCTGGGCCTCGCGGCGGAAACGCTCGCGGAAGTTGACGTCGCGCGCCATGTCGGGGCGCAGCATCTTGATGGCGACGGTGCGCCCCAAAACGGAGTCCTCGGCTTCGTACACCTCGGACATGCCGCCGGTGCCGATGGACTGGCGGAGGTGGTACCGATCACTGACCATGGTGGGTTACTGGCCTCCCTGTAGTGCGGATTCTTCGGTGGGGTTGCTCTGTGAGTCTAGTTCGGGCGCGGGCGTTGGGCTGTCATTGACCTGCGGTTGCGTCTCCTCCGTAGGGAATTCGGGCGGCTCCTGATGGGTCGTGTGTTCCGTGGTCACCGGCGGGGCGGGGATGACCGAGTGCGTCGTGGTGACGGTGACCCGGGTTGGTTCCTCCTCGACGGTGGTGATCTCGACAGTCTCGGGAGCTTCCGTTTCCTCTTCCTCTGTCGTCTCCGGCACAACCGTCTCGGTCACGATGACCTCCGTCGGCGCTGGTGGTGGGGTCGGTGCCGTGTTCCCCCACATCCGGTAGGCCATGAGTCCGACGGCCACGAGGGCGGCGATGGCCACGGCGATGAGCAACCCGGTGCCGAAACCACCTTTCTTGGCGGGGCGCTCCTCCGGCTCTGGTGTAGAAGGCTGGACGGCTGGCCGCACCGTGGTGGGGTGCGCCATGTTGGCCAGCATTTCCGTCGAGGCGGAGGGAGAAGGTTCAGCAGCGATGGGTGCGAGCGCCGCGGATTTGGGCTGCGGCGGGCGCTGGCCCTGGCGTACGGCCGAGATCGCATTGGTGAACTCGTTGCCATCAGCGAAGCGGGTGTTGGGGTCCTTGCGCAGGGCCATGCCGATCAGTTCCCGGGTGGGCGCGCTAATCGACGTCGACAAGGGCTCCGGCGCCTGACTAATGTGTGCCAGCGCCACCGATACCGAGGAATCACCGCTGAAGGGGCGCTTGCCGGCCAGCATCTCGTAGCCCACCACACCGAGTGAATAGACATCCGAAGTTGGGCCGACCTCGTAGCCCTGGGCCTGCTCGGGGGAGACGTACTGGGCGGTGCCGACGACCATGCCGGTGCGGGTCAGCGGCACGGCGGCGGCGGCCTTGGCGATGCCAAAGTCAGTGATCTTGACCTGCCCGTTTTGGGTAATCATGAGGTTGCCGGGCTTGATATCGCGGTGCACCAGGCCCATGTGGTGGATCACGGATAGGCCGTGGGAGGCCTGCTCCATGACGTCGAGCGCCAGGGTCTCCGGCAGCGCGCCCTCGCGTGCCAAGAGGTCTGCCAGGGATTCGCCGCGGATGTACTCCAGGGCCATGTAGCAGAAGGTGCGGCCGTTGTCCTCGAGCTCGCGGTAGTCGTAGGTGGCCACGACGTTCTCGGAATCGATGGACTCTGCCGCCTTGGCCTCGTTGCGGAAGCGCGAGAGAAACTCGTTGTTGTCGGAGAACTCGGGGCGCAGGACCTTGAGGGCGACTTCGCGGTCGTTGCGCACATCATCCGCCAGCCACACCGTGGACATGCCGCCGTGGCCGACGATCCACTGCAGCTGGTAGTCCTCACCGATCAGTTCTTGGAGGTGCTTTTTGTTATCTGCACTATTCACTACTGCTCACCTCCGTATGCGCGCAGGATGGCGCGGCCGATAGGCGCGGAGACCTGGCCGCCGGTGGCATTCTGGCCAAGGTGCCCGCCGTCCTTGACCACGACGCCCACCGCGATGTCCTTGTCCGGGTCGAAGGCCACGTACCATGCGTGCGGGGCGAGGCCCTCACCGTGCTCAGCGGTGCCGGTCTTCGAGGCAAAACCGTTTCCGTCGTAGCCGAAGGTGCTGCGCTCGGAAGCGAACATGAGGTCCTTGATGGTATTAGCCGTTTCTTCATCCACAGCTTCAGCGGCCTGGCGCGGTGTGGTGGTGCGCAGCTCATTCATTTGGGCATCGGTGATGCGGTTGACCAGGTAGGGCTCCATGCGCTTGCCCTTATTAGCCACGGTCCCGGCCATGATGGCTGCCTGGAGGGCGGACATGGTCACGTCGCGCTGGCCGATGGCGGATTGGGCGACTTGGGCGCCGTCGCCAAGCTCGCCGAGCGCGCCGGCGGAAGTATTAACACCCAACGAGTACTTCTCACCCACGCCGAAGCCTTCGGCGTACTTGCGCAGCTCATCGGCGCCGATGCTTTCCGACATCTGCACAAAAGCGGTGTTGCAGGACAGCGCGAAGGCCGTCTGCAGGGTGACGCTATCCGCGCCGCCGCAGGACTGGTTGCCGTAGTTGGTGAGCTCCGTGACGGTATCGGGCAGCGTAATGGACGCCGCGCCGGTCAGCGTGGAGTTCGGATTGAAACCGTTATTGAGGCCTGCGGCAGTCGTAATGATCTTGAAGATGGACCCGGGCGGAAGGGTGTCCTGCGTGGCGTGGTTGACCAGCGGGGTGCCTTCCTGGTTCTGCAGCTGCTCCCACTTCTCGCCGGCGTTATCACCGAGCAGGTCGGAGACGTTGAAGCTGGGGGAGGAGGCCATGGCCAAAATCTTGCCCGTCGAGGGCTGGATGGCTACGGCCGCGCCGTTATAGCCCGGTCCAGCGAGCTGATCGTAGGCGGTTTGCTGTAGGGCTGGATCGACGGTGACTTCGACGTTCGCGCCCTTTTGCGGCTTGCCGGAGAGTATATCGAGCCAATTGCGCGCCAGGAGCGAATCATCCTTGCCATTGAGGATGTCATTCTGGGAGGCCTCCAGCTGGGAGGCGCCGAAGCGCTCCGAGAGGTAGCCGGTGATGTTGGCAAAGGCCGGGGAGTCGGCGGGGTAGGAGCGGGAGTAGTTGCCCTCGGCGTCGGCAGTGGACTGCGCCAGCACCGTGTTGCCAGCGAAGATCTGGCCACGCGGGGTCGTGCGCATCTCCAGGTAGCCGCGAACGTTCTTAGGGTTATGGGCGTACTTATCCGTCGAAAACGCTTGCACCACCGTGAGGTTTACCAGGAGGATGGCAGTGAGGATGAGGGAAAAAAGGGCGACGAGGCGGATCGATCGGTTCATCGGATGGCCTCCTGGACGGCGGGGAACATGGACGTGTCAGTGGGTGCGTTTGAGCTCAGCTCGCGCGCCGGGCGGCGTGCCGCGTTGGAGATGCGCAGCAGGATGGCCAGCAGCATGTAGTTGGCCATGAGCGAGGAGCCACCCGCAGACATGAACGGCGTGGTCAAGCCCGTCATGGGCAGCAGCGCGGAGATGCCGCCAGTGACGACGAAGACCTGCACGGCCAGCGTCAGGGCCAGCCCTGAAGAGACCAGTTTGCCATAGGTATCACGGCAGGTCAGCGCGGTGCGGAAGCCGCGAGAGACGAGCATGGCAAACAGCACAAGTACCGCGGCGAGGCCAACCAACCCGAACTCTTCACCGATTCCGGCCAGGATGAAGTCCGAGTGCGCCACCGGAACCATGTCCGGGTGGCCCTGGCCTAGGCCGGTGCCGGTAATGCCGCCGGAGGACATGCCGAAGAGCGCCTGGGAGAGCTGGTAGCCGGTGGAATCATAGTTAGCCAGCGGATCCAGGAAGTTGGAGAAGCGCTGCTGGATCTTCTCCGAGACCTGGTAGATGCCGAAGCCACCGATGCCCACGAGGATGACGCCAATGAGCAGCCAGCTCACGCGGTTGGTGGCCATAAAGAGCATGCCGAGCACGGTGCTAAACAGCAGCAGGGCTGGGCCGAAGTCATTGGAAATGCCCATGATGACAATCGCGATGCCCCAAATCACCAGGATGGGGGCGAGGTCTCGCAGGCGCGGCAGGGAAATACCCAAGAACTTGTAGCCGGCCACCGTGAACAGCGAGCGCTTCTGGGTCAGCAGCATGGCGAAGAACAAAATTAGCAGGATCTTGGAGAACTCACCCGGCTGGATGGAAAAGGGTCCGAGCCACAGCCAGATGCGGGCGTCGACGCCCGGCGGCTGCGGCCACACCAGGGGCAATGCGAGAAGGATTAGGCCCAGCGCGCCCAAGATATAGGAATACCGCGTCAGCGAGCGGTGATCTCGCAGGAGGACGAGCACCAGCGCGAAGAGGATGAGGCCCACGATGGTCCACATCACCTGCCGCACCGCCAGCCCGCCGCCATTAGCAAGATCGAGGCGCTGCAACAGAATGAGCCCGGTGCCGTTGAGCACCGCGACGATGGGCAGCATGAGTTGATCCGCATAGGGTGCCAGGAAGCAGAGCACCAGGTGAGCGACGGCAAAGACGCCGATGAAACCGCCGATGAGGCAGAGCACATCGAGGGTCAGCACGTTGCCTCGGGACAGCTCAAGGCTCACCAAGGTGATGGCGAAAACCACGGTGGCTAGCACGAGCAGGCCGAATTCGGTGCCGCGGGAGAAGAACTTACTCACCTACTTCATCCGGCAGTTCTGGACGCTTGCATCTTTCCGCCTTCCGAGGCCTCAGCGCTTAGCGCCTGTCCGAGCTGCGACAGCGTCGCACCTCGTCATAGGAGCCGGAGGGCAGGTTGCCCACAGCGGCACGTTCGGATTCGGGCAAATCCTTCAGCGTGAACGGCGCAAAGTCGCCCGCGCACTCTCCGTACCCGAGCTTGAGCGCATTGTCCTTGCCCAGGCACGCATTCTGATACGTGTGGTGCAGCGGGCGGCCAAAGATTTCATAATCCGCACCCTGCTGGATGGTGAGGGTGCCACCCTCATCCGTAGCCACGTAATAGTTATTGCCCAGATAATTCTTCATCCAGAGCCCGCCACTGACGACGAGCACGATGACGATGGCAAGGCATGCAATCACCTTCCACCCAATCCGGCTTCGTTGGGGCCGCCGCTGTGGTTCCTCCTGGGGCTTCTCCTCAGCGGCCTGGGCTTTTGGGGGCGAGATCAGCTTTGCGGCGCGGCTCGCGGAAGAATCCGGGTGCGTCGGCTCCGGAACAACACCTTGGATGGCTCCGACGGTGATGGGGGAGTCCTCGTCACCCTCCGCCTCCACGACTTCCGCCACCACAATGGTGACGTTGTCCGGGCCGCCGGAGCGCAGCGCCAGATCCCGCAGGGTGGTAGCGGCCTCTTCGACCGTGCCCTGCTTCAGCGCCTGCTCGATGGTGGAGGCCGTTACCGGATCCGATAGGCCATCCGAGCACAGCAGGAGGCGGTCGCCCGGTTCAGCATCGAGCATAAAGAGAGTCGGCTCCACCGGGCGGCCCGTGTAGGCCTTGAGGATCAACGACTTCTGCGGATGGGAGGAGACATCCTCCGGATCGAGCTTTCCCTCATCCACCAGAGACTGCACATAAGTGTCATCCTTGGTGATCTGGGTCAGCTTCCCCTTACGCAGCCGGTAGCCGCGGGAATCACCCACGTGGCACACGCCGAACTCGGAGCCGTTAAAAAGCAGGGCGGTCAGCGTGGTGCCCATGCCCTCCGTCTCCGGGTGCTCATCCACGTGCTCGCGGATCGCCGCATTGGCGTCTTCCGCCGCCGCGCCGAGCAGGGCCAGCATGTCGTTATCGCCCGGATCACGCTCGAGGGAGGCCATGTGCTCCACCATGGTGGTGGAAGCAACCTCGCCGGCGGCGTGGCCACCCATGCCGTCGGCCAGCACCAGCAGGTGCGGGCCCGCGTGGGCGGAATCCTCATTGTTTTCGCGGACCAATCCGCGGTCTGTCACTGCAGTAAAAGTCAGGCTTAAAGTCATGCCATCAACCTCACGGTCGTTCGGCCAAGTTTGATATCGGAGCCGACTCCGACTCGTTCTGGCTGGTCAATGCGAACGCCACCAACAAAGGTGCCGTTGCGGGATTCGAGGTCCTCCACGAACCACTCGCTGCCCCTGCGGAAGAGGCGGGCGTGGTGGCCGGAGGAGAAATCATCACCGGTGACAAAGTCACAGTCTTGCGCGCGGCCCATCGTACAGTCTTCGAGCGTGCCCAGTTCCATGTGGGAACCGCGCAGCGGCCCGTCCACGATGGCGATTTCACGCGGCGCTTCGCGACGCCTCTGGGCCCCCTTCACCGGGGACGATGCCTGGTAGACGCCGGCGGCCTTATTGGCGTCGCGGCGCATGGCGTTGAGCGCGACCAAGATAAACAGCCACAGCAACACCAGCAGGCCGATGCGCAGCGAGAGCAGCACGATCGAATCCATGAAAAGTCCTTACGCTAAGAATCTGGGAACAATTGCCGGGCGGCTTAGTAGCCGTGGTCTTCGAGGCCGGTGATGCGCACCTCGATGTGGGAGTGGCCGAGGGTGATCACGTCGCCGTCGGCAAGCAGCCAGTTCTCAATCGGGGTGTCGTTGACGGTGGTGCCGTTCGTGGACTGCAGGTCCACCAACACGGCGTCCTGGCCGTTCCAGGTGATCTCCGCGTGCTGGCGGGAGACACCGGTATCCGGCAGGCGCAGGTCCGCGTCGTTGCTGCGGCCCAGAATATTGGAACCCTCCTGCACGTGGTAGACGCGGGAGGAGCCGTCCTGCAACATGAGCGTCACCGCCGGGCCCTGCGGCGCCGGCTGATTCGGGGTGGGGGCCATGAAGGCGGTGGTTGCGGCCTCGTCGGCGTTGTGCGGCTGGGTCATAGAGTCCTCCTGACCATGGTCGTGGTGGAAAATCGCATCGAATCCGGTTTCTTCGGTGGGCTCGTGATCCAAAAAAGAGGACACGCGCAACTGCCCAGTCCGCAGCCCCGACTCCTCCGCGATGCGGACGATGACCGGCCCGGCGAGGGACCAGCCACTGTTACGGATGAAGCGGGTGAGCTGATCAGCTAGATCCTTGGGAACATCCGGGTCCTGTGAGAGATTCTCGATGTCCTTGGAGGACACGCCGACGGTCATGACGTTGGGGCTATAAAGCTTGCCATCATCACCGCGGGACAGATTGTCTTGTGCCTCCTGCTTGAGAAGCTCCTCAATCTCTGCGGGGACGACTTTTCCGCCGAAGACAAAGGCCATGCCGTTGTCCAGTCCGCGTTGCAGGGAAGAATCCAGCTTGGCGAGCTTATCTAGCAATGCCATAGGAAGGGCCGTCCTCCTTTCGGGATGTTCAAGGGAGAGGTATAGCAGCGATCAGTATAGGTTGCTTTCCTCTAATTAACGTAGACGCGCGGCCTATAGTTCCCTGGAAAGTTCGGGTTTGCCAGCGGATTTGTAGAATCTGTTGGACTGCGTGCTAAGGTTAGCTAGTCGCCAAGACATCAATACCCTGCCCGGGTGGCGGAATTGGCAGACGCGCTGGCTTCAGGTGCCAGTGTCCTTATAGGACGTGCGGGTTCAAGTCCCGCCCCGGGCACGCTGTGAAGTCTCGAGACATCGTTCCGGTCGGTGTCTCGAGATTTTTCTTTTTCAGTGGCCTGAGTTCGCTAGGCCAGTACGACGTATCAAGAAAGCGTCAATGGATTAAGGTCGTTGTGCCCGTATAGCGGGGACGCGTGAATTGTCTTTGATCCATACCGCGGCGTGAGGATCAATGAAGTCCGCTACTTCTTGAATAGCGTTATCAACGGAGTCGAGATGTGCGACTTCACGGGCTCTATCGCGCTGTTGAACGATTGATTCGTGGTGAGAGCACCTATTCCTCATTTTGTAAACAATGACTACAAGTTCTTCAAACTGCTGTCTACTGTCAGGCGTTCTCTTCAACGCCTTCTTTACCTGGGGCCAGATACTCGCCTGATAGTGACTACTCAAGAGGAAACGCCAGAAGTCGAAGCTGAGTTCAGCGATGATTTTTCCTGGTGGTGCACCTTCCTTCCCGGCCCGTTTCTTCGCTTTGCGGATATTCTTCTTCGCTGCATCGTTGAAAGGGATTCGATCGTCGTCAAACCATCGCTCGCCGTACCTTCCGGTTAGGGCATTGTGAATGCTATTTCGGAGGAGTACTTCGAGGTGTTCGATGTCTGCGAGATAGGTTTTCGTGAGGTGAGTATTCCAAAGGTAGAGCGTTTCTGGTGATGGATGATCGGCGTACCTGCTCATTCGCGCAGATGAAAACCACTGGGACAGCTGTACTTGGGCTGGGCTTGGATTATCCATATGGATATGATAATGTGCGCTTTGAAAACCCCGGAACGATCCCTGCACTACGAAAGTAGGAGTAAATCGCCGGGGTTATTGGTATCTTCGGGGAATTATAGCGGCCAGAAATTCGAAGTTTTTCGCCCTTATTTACCGTGAATGACAGCGACAGATTTGTGATCCCTTGGGCTTGGGAGTTGTGGCAGTAGCAGCTACCTTTGAAGGATGATTACTAATGAACTCCGAGAACTACTGACCGCAGCCACGACCCATGCGCAGCGTTTCCACGACGGGGTAGATCACACCGTAGCCGCAGCCCTCCTGACCGAATCCGGCAAACACGTGCTCGGTTTAAACGCATATCATTTTCTCGGTGGCCCCTGTGGTGAAATCTCGGCCTTAGCTAACCACGCTGCTAGTCATCCCGAGGATCCCATCCGAGCGGTAGTCGCCGTCCACGGCCCGACTGGCCAGGTGCTTTCGCCCTGTGGAAAGTGCCGCCAAGTGCTATTTGATACTGATCCGTCTATCCGGTGCATTGTGCGCGGAAGCAATGGACTTGAAGCACTCACCGTGGAAGAGCTCTTACCGTTCGCATATAGCTGGCGTGACATGGACAAAGAGCAACGCATCTATATGTGGGAAGGCTACGAGGAATCAATTCGAAGCGGAGAAAAGCAACAAACCATTCGGGTGGATGATCCCTTCCATGAAGGAACCGCCCAGATTGTCTTTGAGAAAGAATCCGGAGAGGTCGTCACCATTCCCGCAGCGGTCACGTCAGTTGTTTCTACCCAGCGGAGGTCCTTGACGGAGGAACAAGCCCGAAGAGATGGCTTTGGCTCTCTTGCTGAGCTCCAAGAAGCGCTTGATACTCACTATCCCGGATTAGCTGAGGACGACGAAGTCGACGTCGTTGAGTTCACGCTCCGCAA
The DNA here is from genome assembly GCF_903645345.1 of Corynebacterium sp. Marseille-Q2823. Lineage (NCBI taxonomy): Bacteria > Bacillati > Actinomycetota > Actinomycetes > Mycobacteriales > Corynebacteriaceae > Corynebacterium > Corynebacterium sp. Marseille-Q2823. Next base: position 38,726 of record NZ_CAHJXS010000006.1, read on the forward strand.
GGCTTAAAAGCTTTGGCGAAGCCCACGCGGAAATGATTTTGCCTAGACTGTCGGTATGTTCGGCCCCGCTTCCGCCCAGCCACCGCGGCTTATAGATTTCCCAGTGCTGCGGTTACCGTTTGTGGAGTTCGTGTTTGTTGGGCTGCTGGTGGCCGTCTTTTTCGTCGATACGCAAGGAACTGATGCTGAAAGTGGCTTCCTTGCGGTCTTTGTGGTTCTTCCCGCACTCGTGTTTCTGGGAATTGCCTACCTTATTTCCCTGCCCATGCAGCGGAAGGACATTACAGATTTCCGCCTAGATGCCGTTTTCGTCGTTATCGGGGCGGTTGGTCTCTTCGGCTGGGTCGGCCAGATGCTCATCGCTTTGCCCTTCCTGTGCTGCCTACCCGTGGGGCTTTCAGCACTGATCCGCAGAGGCATCGCCTTTGCGTTGTGGAAGAAGGGTAAAGGCCCTCAACTGCCGGAATGAGGTTACGCGCTTTGCCAGCGCATCCTGCCATCAGAAGCGGGTGCGCATGTCATCGGGACACCTCTCTTTGATACGCCGCTTCCGCCGCTGCAATACGCACCGGGATGAACGTAGTTCTCCTGCACGGCGGGTGCTTCATACACCGCGGCGGCTTCTTGAACTGGAGGATTCGCAGCCAGCATCTCGTCTGAGCACTGTTGCGTCCAGCCAGAGGTTCCATCGCTGAAGAATGTCGTACCGGTTTCGTGCAGCGAGACATCACCGCAGGACTCGATGGTTTTCTCCATCGGAGTAGGCTGCGCCGCGCCGGGGGCCTCGGTGAAGCCGATGACTTCCTCTTGTGGTTGATCTATGTTGACGCCTTCGACGTTTTCCTCCGTAGCGGGGGGTGGGCGTGGGCGTCTTCGCTGTTTGCGACGTCTCACTCGCAGGGGTGGATTCAACGTCGAGAGAGGAACAGCCGCTGAGAAAGAAGAGTGCAGCGGCAAGAGAGAGAAATCGCTTCATCACAGGTCCTAATGATATGCCGTGGTGTGCGGTGAGCACGCATGCGATTTCACTGATAGAGTTACGCCTTGTGTTCCCTGGTATTCTCGCTTCCTTGCTCTCCATCATCGTGACAGTGACGTCCTCCCTGTTTGGCGCCCCCACTTCTGCGAACGTCCCCGGGGTTCTACAGGCAACGAGCACGGTTGCAGCCAGCGATGACCGCGTCGCGGCGCTGTGGCGAAACGGCAAACGCGAGTGCTCCGCGGGGTACATCGGCAATGATTGGTGGCTTACTGCTTCACACTGCTTGGGCCGCGACCTGCGTCTCACGCAGGCGGATGGTGACAACGCCAAGGTGCTCGCCTCCACCCCGGTAGCAGAGAAGTCGGACGTCGCCCTGCTGAAAGCGGAACCCATGGACGCGGAAGCCTTCGAGTTGCCCTCGCGGCCACTGCGCGTCAATGACTCGCTCTTCCTCGTGGGCTACGGAGGGATGCACAATTTTGCCTCTGAGGCCGTGGTCCGCGTCGAAGAGACTGGGGTCGCTGGGGAGATTCAAGGCTACGATTTCGATAATCTCATCCGATCGCGCTCCATGTTTGCTTCGCGCACGTGCAACGGAGATTCCGGCGCGCCGCTCTACCAGGACACCATGATCTTCGCGGTGCACACCGGCGGTGAAGAAAACGAGGAGTGCACCGATGGCACGCGCCGTCACATGTGGCACAGCGAAATCTATCCGAATCTGCAGTCTCTGCGAACGCTGATGGATAGCTACGATGACTTCGATTCGCCCGCAGCATTCGAGGAAGCAAAGAAACACGCCCAGACCCAAAAGAAAGAATCCAAGCGCTCCAGCAGCTTGAGCAGCCTTTCCTCCTGGTAGTTCGGCAGGCATACAGGAACCGTACAGCAGATGCTCAGGGATCGGCGATAAGCTGTCTCCTTATGAAAAACGGCTTCCTGCAGCGTGCCTTCCTCGCTATTCTCCTCGCCACTGCGGCCCCCGTTCCGGCCCATGCTCAAACCATGGAGACCTCCGCCGCGCAGGGTCTCGGCATCAACGATCCCGACTGCCAGCCCACGGGTCCTGTTACCGAGCCGGTCGTTTTGCTGCACGGAACCTCGGCTAACTCGGCTGAGTGGAACGACCTCATCCCGACACTCAAGGACCAGGGCATGTGCGTCTGGGCCTTCGATTATGGCGCCGAGGACGTGGCCTACCAGAACGCCTATGACTACCTGAAGGGGATTTCGGATCTAGAATCCTCTGGGCGCGAAATAGCCAGGCAGATAGAGCACATCCGGGAGGTCACCGGAGCACACAAAGTAAACCTCGTGGGCTTCTCCCAGGGCGGCCTGCACACCAAGACCTTCACCCAGCTCTACGGTTCGCCCGATGAAGTGAACCGCGTGGTCACCATCGGCGCGAATTTTCACGGGACGACGTGGGGTGGCAGAGCAACGTCGCTAAGCACGGCAGCCAAAATTGCCCCCAGCGTGGTCAAATTCGTGGGTACCAGCGCCGGCATTCAACAGTTGGAGGGTTCGGAGTTCATGGAGAATCTCAACCAGTTGCCGGACACCGCGTCCGGCCTCACCTATACCTCCATCTACTCGCCGGCGGATAGCACTGTGACGCCGAATCAGACCTCTGAGCTGAGCGCTGTTCCGGGGGCGGATGTGGTCAACGTGGAATCGGCCCCGGTCGAACATGGGCAGCTGCCCCATGACCCGCGCGTGCACGAGCAGATTCTGTGGGGGCTCACGCGCTAGGCCGGGGTCGGCGCGGACTTGCGGGCGCGTGCAGCAATGGCGAAGGTGGCCGTTAGGCAGATAGCGAGGGCCACGAAGGGCAACGCATTCGACAGCCAGTAGGCGGTGGTGAAGGGGAGGGAATAGGCGGCGACGACGCGGATGATGGCTTCGAGCAGGAACACGACGCCCCACACGATGGTGATGTAGCGCTGGGAGGCGCGGAAGGTCGGGTATTTCCACAACCCGTTCCAGTAGGCGACGCCTTCCTTTGTGCCGTCGGTGCCAAAGCGCTGGCCAAAGTAGAAGGCAAGGGGCTTTCCAAGGGCCAGGCTGCCGAGGAAGAGCAAGCCAATAATGCCGGTAACAACGCTGCCTTTAACTAGCAGGAGGCGCTCATCGGTGCCACCGACCAGCGTGGCCAACGCCGCAGCAACGTTGAAGGCAAGGATCAACGCAGAAATCCCAGAAAAAGACTTCTGGCGCACATGCTGGATGATGCCGCCGACGAGGGGGCCGATGCTGGCGGCCAGGTAGGCATAGACGTGGTTGTTGGTTGTGGAATCGACGATCTGGAATAGCAGGATGGCCAGGCCGACGTCGAAGACGCCGAGGATGAGGAAGTTGAGCAGGCGTGGATTGAGACTCATGCCACATAGTGTGCCACAAAACATACGAATCGGTTTGTTTCTGACACATAAAAACCCTAGGGTTGGGGCATGGCTGACGTTGGACCAGGAACTTTTGGATACCTCTGTGGGTTGGCCCGCCGCGAGGAGCTCCCCGGGCCTGTGCTGACACCGATCCTCACTGGGCTGGGTCTGTCGCCGGCCGGTGCGCGCACGTATCTATCCCGTATGGTGCGCGCGGGCGACCTATCCTCGCGCCGAGCGGGGCGTTGTTCCGTGTATTCCATGGTGGGGGACTACCTTGCGGAGTTTCGTCACCTAGGTTCGCCGCGCGACTTCCAGTGGGAGGGGGCGTTTCACACGGTGATCTTCGATATCGGCGAGGATCGCCGTGCGGAGAAAGATGCCTTCCTGCGCGCCGCCCATGCCAGCGGTTTCCGGCAGCTGCGGCCCGGAGTCCTGGTGGGCGCCCACGCGCCGGGGGAGTGGGCGCAGAAAACCTTTATCGGCACCTGGTCCGTGGATGAGGACACTGCTCGCGACGTTATTGCCACCGCGTGGGACCTTGAGGATAGTGCTGCTCGTATTAGCGCGCTGGGCGACGTCCCCCCTTTGCCCACCGATGACGTTGGCATCGTCGTCGAAACTACGCGCCGCCACGCCGCCGCCTTCGCGGCGCTGCGCCGCACCCCGCCCTTCCCCGCACAGCTTCTCCCCGCTGATTTCCCTGCGGAATTGCTGGAGAGCCGCCTGCGCATGGACATCACGCCGGCCCACCGGGCGATGGCGCGGCTGTTAGAGTCGTGGCCATGATCCACGGAGCGATTGACGCGGAGGGCCGGTGCCGCCACTGGCACACGCTAGTCGACGTCGTTGCGAACAAGTGCCACACCTGCGGCGGCTGGTTCGCGTGTTCGCTCTGCCACGCGGAGTTAACGGATCATGATTTTGGACCCATGCCGAAGGACGAGCTCTGCGTCATGTGCGGGGCCTGCGGCCGAACGATGACATACGCTGAGTATTCGTCATACAAATGCCCCGCGTGCGGGCATGCCTTCAATACCGGCTGCGCGCTGCACGCGGGGACGTATTTCCGCTAGTTTTCTACGGCAAAAGCTGGGCCAGCGGGGTGCCCTCGACGAGGGTCTTGAGGTACGCCACGATATCCGGGACGTAGATGGTGAAGGTTCCGAAGGTCACTGGAATCGTCGGAAAAGCGTTGTTTGTCGGGGCCTTATTGCCGTTATTGGCTGGGGTACCACCGTTGTTGGTAGGCGCGGTGTTGTTAGCTGGGGCAGTGTTGTTGGCTGGGGCACCACCATTGTTAGCAGCGTTGCCACCGCCGCCATTCAGGCCGCAGCGCGCGATGGCCTCGTCGGCGCGGGCGACGGCGTCGCGGATCTCGCCGCCGCGCGGGTGGAAGTTAGCGGCAGCGAGCGCCTGGGACTTCTTGCTGTTGTAGTCGGACGGGTTGGTGTAGTACTTGGTGGCCTGCTCGCAGGAGATCTGGCCGGCCGGGACCTTGGCCAGGTAGTCATCCACCATGTCGGCGGAGGCAGTAGGAGCGGACAGGCCGATGGCGGCAGCAACGGAGCACAGGACAAGCTTTTTTCTCATGCGCCACATTGTGCCACAGCTTTTACACGTTTGCGTTAGCGGCTCAAGAAACGATCCACCAGCGAAGAATACGCCTTCACGGTCAGCTCCAAGTCCTCCAAGTGCAGGTGTTCGTCGTGGCTGTGCAGCTGCGAGTTCGCGCTGGCCATGTCCCGATCCTCGGCATGCAGCGCAAAACCGTAGGCATTGCCGCCGCGGCGACGAGCCACGCGCAGGTCGGAACCACCCGTCGCCAGTACCGGCAACACCTTCTTTTCTGGGAAGAATTCGTGGGCGGTCTCTTCAATGCAGCGCCACAGCTCAGTATCAGTCGAGGACTGTGTGGCGTCCTCAGTAATAAGGTGCTCGATTTCTACCTCCTCGGCCATATCTCCGAGCGCTTCACGTAGGAAATCATCAAGCTCCTCCTGGGTCTGGCCAGGGAAGGGGCGGATGTCCATCTCCAGGTAGGCGTGGGAGGGCAGCACGTTGATGGCGCCACCTGCGCGCAGGACGGTTTGGGCAATCGTCGTGTGGGAGAAGGCGTGGGCGTAGGCAGACAAATTACCGAACTTCTCATAATCTGCGGCGGTAGCGGAGCCGTCGAGAAGCGCTGCCTCCGTTGCGGGGTCGAAGCGGAAGGTCTTGACGAATCCCTGCCACACCTCATCCGTAGCCACGGGCGGCTCGGCAGCAGCGATGCGGCGAGCGACCTCACCAATCTTGACGATGGCAAAGTCCTTGCCGAAGGGCGTCGAGCCATGGCCGGCATCGCCGTGTACGTGCAGACGGCGCTGGCCTGCGCCCTTTTCGCCGACGTTGAAGCCGAGCGCGCCGGGCAGGTGGCTACCGCCGGTCTCCGAGAGGCAGTTGCGTACCGAATAGGCCTCTGGGTGGTGCTTGTCCATCCAGATGGAGCCCAAACCGCCGCGGGCCTCCTCGTCCGCCATGCCGACAAAGGCCAGGGTGCCGCCGGGATTGCCGCGCTTGGCGACGTCCCTGGTCACCGCCGCCATCGTCGCCGTAATAAAGAGCATGTCCACCGCGCCGCGGCCGTAGAGTTTGCCATCTTCGATGACGGCGTCGAAGGGCGGCTTGGTCCACTTGGGCTCGTCGACGGGCACGACATCCGTGTGGCCCATGAGCGTCAGCGGCTCCTTGTCCGGGTCACCCGGAACGGTCACCACGATGGTCACGCGGCCTGGGTGCGATTCATAGCGTTGAATCTCCACCGGGGTGCCGTTGAAGAACTTCTCCAGAGTATCCGCGTTGCGGACCTCGTTGCCGGAGTCAGGCGTGAGGTCATTCACGCAGGCATTGCGAATAAGCTCCTGGAGTAGCGCGAGGGTGTCGTCATAGAGCGTGGAATCCATGGCCTAGAGGTTAGTCCGGACCGAACAAAACACGCGGATTTACCACAACTTGAACGGTGTTCAAGTAAGGTTTCCCGCATGAGCATCGTAGATATCGCACGCGAGAAGGCCCTGGAGCAGGGCATCGGCCTGAACGAAGAAGAACTGCTGCAGGTCCTTCAGATCCCGGATGAGCAGCTGGAAGAGATTGCGGACATCGCGCATCAAACCCGCCTCAAGTGGTGCGGTCCGGACGTCTCCGTGGAAGGCATCATCTCCATTAAGACCGGCGGCTGCCCGGAGGACTGCCACTTCTGCTCGCAGTCGGGCCTTTTCGAGTCCCCCGTGCGTGCCGCGCGCCTCAACATCCCGGAGCTGGTGGAGGCCGCCAAGAAGACCGCCAAGACCGGCGCCACGGAGTTCTGCATTGTGGCGGCCGTTAAGGCCCCAGACGAGAACCTCCTGTCCCAGGTTGCCGAGGCCATCCCGGCCATCCTCGATGAAGTTGATATCGAAATCTCCCTATCCCTGGGAACCCTCACCCGCGAGCAGGCCCAGCGCCTCAAGGACATGGGCGCCCAGCGCTACAACCACAACCTGGAGACCTCCAAGTCCTTCTTCCCCAACGTCGTCACGACCCACACCTGGGAGGAGCGCAAAGAGACCCTCGAGAACGTCCGGGCAGTCGGTATGGAGATCTGCTCCGGCGGCATCATTGGCATGGGCGAATCACTGGAAGACCGCGCCGAGTTCGCCTACCAGCTGGCCCAGATCGAGCCCTGCGAGGTGCCGATGAACTTCCTCGACCCGCGCCCGGGCACACCATTCGCGAACTATCCGCTGGTCCCGCTCGGTGAGGCGCTGCGCGCCGTGGCCGCCTTCCGCCTGGCCATGCCGTCTGTAACCCTCCGTTTTGCGGGCGGCCGCGAGCTCTCCCTGGGTGATGACGGAACCGAAAAGGGGCTGCTTGGCGGCATCAACGCCATCATCGCCGGCAACTACCTGACCACTCTGGGCAAGCAGATTGAGAAGGACGTCGACATGCTCGGCCGCATCGACCTGCCCATCAAGGCGCTCTGATGAACAGCTCGACGGAGCTGGCCGCCGCCGTCCTTGCTGGCGATGAGCCGCTGTTCCACCCCAACACGGGGAAACCACTGAGCGAGGAATTCACCTTGCACCCGGCGGCCGCGGCGGGCCTGGACGTCCCGCGCTATTGCCAGCTGTGTGGGCGCCGCATGGTGGGGCAGGTGCGCCCGGGTGGCTGGAACGCGCGCTGGTCGCGCCATGGCGCGCTCGACTCAGATCATCTCTACGAGGAGGCTCTCCCGTAAGCTGGGGCACCATGGATCCCGCCGTTGCCCACGCTCACCAGTCCGCGTTGCGCTCCATCTCCCGGGTCGTCGCCGAGATCGCTGAGCCGACTCCTCCACAACAAGCACTGGACGCCGTCACCGATCAACTGCGCCGCGGCAACGTCATGGTCCTCACCGGCGCGGGCGTATCCACGGAATCGGGCGTGCCCGACTACCGCGGACCGCGCGGTTCCCTCAGCCGGCACCGCCCCATGACCTACCAGGAGTTCCTGCACGATCCGCAGGCCTCGCACCGCTATTGGGCGCGTGCTTTCGTCGGCTGGCGGGTCATGCAAGCTGCACACCCCAACCGCACGCACTACGCGTTGGTCGAACTCGAGCGCGCCGGGCTCCTCACGGGTGTCGTCACACAGAACGTGGACGGCCTGCACGAGGAAGCCGGGCAGCGCAACCTCATTGCCCTGCACGGGGACATGCAGCACGTGGTGTGCTTGAGTTGCGGGTACGAAGAACCACGCGCGGACTACGACGCCCGCGCCGCCACAGCCAACCCGACTTACCTGCAACGCTGGGCAGTCAACAAAGAGGACGTTAACCCTGACGGCGACGTTGCCCTCAGCCAAGAAGCGGTCGAAGAATTTGTCATGCCCGGCTGCGTGCGGTGCGGCTCACAGCGCCTCAAACCAGACGTGGTCTATTTCGGCGAGCCCGTTCCGACTTTTAAAAAGGACGCCGCCTACGCGATGGTCAACGCGTCTGACTCCCTGCTGGTAGCCGGCTCGTCGCTGGCGGTGATGAGCGGCTTCCGCTTCGTTCTGGAGGCAAAGAAACAGGGCAAGCGCGTGGCCACCATCAATGGAGGGCCAGGGCGCGCGGATGACCGCGTGGACACACTGTGGCGGACCCAGGTGGGGCCGGCTTTCGATGCGGTTCTCGACGAGCTGGAGCTCTAGAGCCGCTCCAGTTCCTCGAGGACAAACTGGCATACCCGTTTATCCATGGGCATATCCTCGTGGCGAATAATCGCAAGGCGCTCGATGTCCTGGATATAGACGTTGTGGACATTCGGGCCATTGAGGAAACAGGTGTTTGGTGGAACCACGATGGCGTCGGCGCGCGTGGCGATGCACGTATAGCTCACCCCGGGTTCGACCTCGCTGCCGCGGTTCGTGGCCTCAACAATCTCGCTGCCGGTGACCTGCTGCATGCCGGCGGGGCCAAACCAGCCGTCGATAAGCGAGCGCGCCACCTCCTCCTGCCTCTCGCTGCGAAAGAGGGGGCTGGCGATTCCACCCTGGGTCGTGCCGTGATTGGGAGAGCTGATACACACCACGTGCCGTACAAACTCCGCGCTATCGTGCATGCGCATCCAGTACCGAGCCAATAATCCACCCTGGGAGTGGCCCACGAGAATCACCTGCTCCGCGCCGGTGACGGTGCGGACGGCGTTGATGTAGGCGTCGAGCTGCCGAGCGGATTCCTGCAGGGGGCCAGTGGCGCGGGTCCCGTAGTCAGGGGCGAAGGTGGCCCAGCCAGCGGCGCGGAGCATGTCTGCGAGAACCTGCCATATCCCCTTGCTGTCGCAGGTTCCGTGGATCAAGACAACCGGCCAGGGGCGTTCGGCGGTAGGGCGCGCGGACCAGTCGTCTTCGTAGACGCCGCGTGGGCGTCTGCGGGCACCGAGGGGGAGTGGGGTCATGAAATTTCAGTTTACTCTTGACCCCTATCCAACTTTCGTACTAAGCTAAGGCTTGCCTAATACGGAACGGCGGTGAGCTCCACACCGTACGCGTTACCGGATTAGTCATGGGGATAGGGCCCGCCGCTTCACCGCGGCGGGCTTCTTTCATGGATACACTCGCGGGCATGACCGACCTGCAGCATGTCCACTCCGTCAACGAAGCGGTTGCTCGTCTCTGCGAGCTCTATGACAGTTCCTGTGCGCTGGCACGTGAAGCACTGGCCTCAGGGGACCACGATGCCTACCGCCACGTGGTGTACCCAAAGATCACCGTGCATGTGCGTCAGTGGACTCCTATCGACCGCTCCGAGCCCTTCGGCTACGTGGACCAAGAGGGCCGCTACTCGGCAGTGATATCCAAACCATGGCTGATTCGTGATTACCTGATAGAGCAGCTCACGCGGCTTAGCAACAACTACCCGTGCGATCTCTACGTCGGTCAATCGGATGAGCGCATCCCGCCGGAATATATCCGGGGGATTACACAGATTCCCCAGGACCGTGGCGACATCCCCCGGCCCACCCTCGATGCGGTGCATGACGGAATCGTGGACGGCGCCTGGAAAGCCTTCCACGGCAAAGAAAAACCACTGTTCCATTTTGGTGCGCAGCGCTTCGACATCGCCTGCGCCCGCATCGAGCACTACACCGGCATCGAGGTGGACACCGTGCAGAAGTACATCCTGTTCACCAACTACGCCATGCACACCACCGAGTTCGTCAAGTTCGGCCTGCGCGAACTGGCGCGGGAAGACTCCCGCTACACCGCACTCGTGCTGCCCACGGGAGAGACCATCCACCCCAATGACGCGGTGCTTCTCGACGTCGACGAGCTCACCCTCACCTCCCGCTACCAGATGCCCCGCTTTGATCTCATCACCGCCGGCGGCGATGGCATCACGATGATCAATATCGGCGTGGGCCCCTCTAACGCCAAGACCATCACGGACTGCTTGGCGGTGCTGCGCCCGGAGGCCTGGATCATGATCGGACACTGCGCAGGGCTCGATGGCCGCATGCGCATCGGTGACCTCATCCTGGGCAATGCTTATCAGCGCGAGGACCACATCCTCGACGGCACCGTCACTACCAGCAACCCGATTCCCGCCATCCCGGAGATCCAACGCATGCTGGAGGCCGCCGTCGAAGAGGTATACGGGAAAGACAATTCGCTCATGCGCACCGGCACGGTGCTCTCCACCGATGACCGCAACTGGGAGTGGCGCACCTCCCGGGACTTGTGGGAATGGCTGCGACACTCCACTGCGGTGGCAGTAGATATGGAATCCTGCACCCTCGCCGCCAACGGCTACCGCTACCGCATCCCCTACGGCACGCTGTTGTCGGTCTCCGATCTACCCCTGCACGCCGTGCCCAAACTTCCCGCCCAAGCGCAGGCCTTTTATTCCAATTCGAAGGAGGCGCACGTCATGTGCGCGGTGCGCGCGGTGGAGGCCCTAGCGGAGAATCCGGAGCGGCTGCGCACCCGCAAATTGCGCCGAACGGTGGGAGAGGTTCCGTTCCGTTGAGGTTGATGATTAGACTGAGGGAAATGCACAATCTGGCGAAGGAGACCTAGACGATGAGCACCCCGGAGTGGTGGAACCCGGAACGCGAGAACCTGACGTGGGAGGTCTTCGGTGAGGCCAGTCGCTTCCTGTCCCAAGAAATCGTTGATTCGGGCTGGTTCCCGGATCTCATCGTGGGCGTGGCCCGCGGTGGATTGATCCCAGCCGGCGCCATTGGCTACGCCATCGGGGTCAAGGAGATGGGTGCTATCAACGTGGAGTTCTACACCGATATCGGTGAGACCCTTCCGGAGCCGATTCTCCTTAACCCGCAGCTGGATACGGATTCGCTCAAGGGCAAGAAGGTCCTCGTCGTTGATGACGTGGCCGATTCCGGCAAGACCCTCGACCTCGTGGTCAACCTGCTCGAGCAGACCGCGTCCGAGGTCAAGTCCGCAGTCATCTACACCAAGCCGACCACCATCTTTGAGCCGGACTTCTCGTGGAAGAAGACCGACCAGTGGATCAACTTCGCATGGTCCGTCCTGCCAGTCATCACGCGCGATGGCTCTTTCCAGGAAGGACATTAATGCCAGAAGCCTCCGCCGGTTCTTTCCGCGCGGCCTTTAGCTCGCCCGCCCGCTTCCGCAAGGAGGTGTTTGGCGGGCTTGCTGTTGCGCTCGCCCTCATCCCGGAAGTCTTAAGTTTTTCCATCCTCGCCGGCCTCGACCCTAAGGTGGGGCTCTTCGCCTCCGTCATCATGGCGATGTCCATTGCCATCACCGGCGGGCGCCCAGCCATGATTTCCGCCGCGGCGGGTTCTGTCGCCGTCGTCATCGCACCACTTGCCCATGAGCATGGCCTGCAGTACGTGCTGCTGACCATCTGGATGGCGGGAATTCTCCAAGTAGTGATGGCAGTGCTGGGCGTCGCCAAGCTCATGCGTTTCATCCCCCGCAGCGTCATGCTGGGGTTTGTCAACGCCCTGGGCATCCTCATGTTCACGGCGCAGCTGAGCCACCTGTGGCAGGTGCCGTGGCTGGTCTACCCCCTTGTCGCGCTAGGCCTCGTCATCATGGTGGTGTGGCCGCGGATTACCACGGTGATCCCCGCCCCGCTCGTCGCGATTATCGTGGTTAGCGCACTCACTGTGATTTTCGGCTGGCAGGTTCCCAACGTCGCGGACCAAGGCGAGCTGCCGACCTCCCTGCCCGGTTTTGTTATTCCGGACTTACCTTGGACGAAGGAGACTATTCTCCTCTGCCTTCCCTATGCATTGGGCGTTGCACTCGTCGGCCTTATGGAATCCCTGCTGACCGCCAAGCTTGTCGACGACCTCACGGATACCCACTCCGATAAGACGCGCGAATCCGTGGGCCAGGGCATCGGCAACATGCTCGCCGCGGCCATCGGCGGCATGGGCGTGTGCGCAATGATCGGCCAGACCATGATTAACGTCAAGGAATCCCAGGCGCGCACGCGCTTGTCGACGTTCCTCGCCGGCGTCTTCCTCCTCATCCTCATCCTCGTGTTGGGCGATACCGTAGGAAAAATCCCCATGGCCGCGCTCGTGGCGGTCATGTTCATGGTGTCTTTCCACACCGTGGATTGGCACTCGGTGCGCACGATTCACCGCATGCCGTTGAGCGAAACCCTCGTCATGCTCGTGACGGTGATTGGCACCCTGGTGACAAATAACCTGGCGGTCGGTGTGATCCTCGGCGTCCTGACCGCCTCGGTGGCCTTTGCACGCCGCGTGGCGCACCTGGTGTCGGTGGAGCTGGAGGGCAACGTCTACACCGTGCGCGGCCAGCTCTTCTTCGCCTCTTCGAACGATCTGGTCTACGCCTTCGATTACACCCTGCCGGTGGACAAAATCATCGTGGATTTCTCGGAGGCCGATATTTGGGATGCCTCGACCGTCGCGGTACTCGAGTCCGTGGAGAACAAGTACGCAAGCCGTGGCATAGCGGTGGAATTCCGCGGCCTCGATGGCGTTAGCCTCGCGCGCTACCAGAGGATTTCCGGTTTGAGTTAGGTAAACCTATCAGAAAAAGTGTTATGACGTGCGAGTTTGCTTAAGATCGCCTTGCTAGCGTGCCCGAATTTTTTCTGTATTGTGGGTAACACCAAACAGACGAAAGGAATCACTTTCATGGACGAGAAGCTGCAAACCCTCCTTAACGAGCAGGTCATCAACGAGCACGGCGCAGCCCTGATTTACACCCAGCTGGCCTACGAGATGGACAACCTGTCCTTCCCGGGCATGCGCGATTGGTTCTTCAAGCAGGCAGAGGAAGAGCGCGAGCACGCACAGAAATTTGCTGAGCACCTGCTGGACCGCGGCTACCGCGTCGAGCTGGGGGATATCCAGGTCGGCTCCGTCAAGGCCGCCACCCCGCTCGATGCCTTTGAGGCCTCCCTCGCGCATGAGCAGAAGGTCTCGGAGCAGATCCGGGAGATCGCCCGCACCGCGGATGCCGCCGGGGATCTCGATTCCCGCGCCCTCATCAACTGGTTCCTCGAGGAGCAGGTTGAGGAGGAGTCCACCGTGTCCGAGATCATTGACCAGCTCAAGCTGGTGGGCAATGACGGCTCGGGCCTGCTGCGCATCGATGGTTCGCTGGCGCAACGGTAACGAAGCCATATAGTTTGCACGAATTCTCCCACAGCCCCCTGCGGTTGGTGGGAGAATTTCTTTTATGACTACAACGCGCCTGATGCTCATTTGCGGTGCCCTGGCCGGCCTTGTGATCGCATTGGTCGGCGGCACGTGGCTGGCGGCAACGAACATGGCGCTGGGAACCTTCTTCTTTGCTCTTGCCGTCATGCTTGGTCCGTTTGCAGGACTTGCCCTCTTGTTGGGCGCGGCTGCGGCATCGACGGCGCTGAGCCGCTCCTTGTTTAGCGTGGGCGGCTTGTTCCTCGTGGGAGCGATCTCGACGTTGTGGGCCCACGGCACGCTGTCGCTTCCGCTTTTCGTGGCGGGCACCCTGACCGGCGCTATTGCGGTCTGGCTACACTGGGCGCATGGCCACTTTGCTCTTCGACCTCTACGGCGTGCTCATGCGGCCCGCTGGGAACGCTGAGCTGGAGGATTATCTCCGTCCCGAAAACCCGGAGCACTTTTGGTCGCTCTATGAGGAGTTTCGCCCAGCTTATAATTCTGGGCACCTGAGTGATTCGCAATATTGGGGGCGCATCCGCGCGCTGACTGAACTGGACTCCTTTGACGTCAGCCACGCGACCGAACTGGACACTGAGCGCCTGCTGGTTGCCGACTCACAGGTAGTTCGTGCGGTGCTAAACCTCATCGGTCAAGGCCACAGCGTCGGCATCCTAGCGAATGTGCCGGCGGTACTGGGAACCCGGATCCGCCAGACGCAGACCTGGCTTCAGGAATGCGCCGCCGTGACGCTGAGCTGCGATATCGGGGTAGCTAAACCAGATCCGGAGGCCTACCTCGTGGCCGTCGATGCCCTGGGCGCGCAGGCCAAGGACACGCACTTCTTCGATGATCGGCCCGACTTCGTCACTGGCGCGCAGCGCCTCGGGCTCAAGGCCCACCTTTTTACGGGCATCAATTCGATCCCTTTTTAGGCAGCTTTCGCCTCGCGGCCGAGCTCCAGCGGTACGCGCAGCAGTGGATCGAGCGCCACAGCGCGGGTGCAGGCGCGAACAATTTCGGTGTGCGAGGGGATCATGCGCAGCTCCACTGGGTGATCGGTGGCCTGGCGCACGGCGGAAGCAAAGAGCTTCGGGGCCGCCGGATCATCCGAGAAGGCGCCGCCGGCCACAACGAGAGTATCGGGCGTGTGCTCCGTCAACAGCTCAGCGGCGGTGGTGCCGAGGGAGCGCGCGCGATCGTCGAGAAGCGCTCGCGTCTGATCGTCAGCATTCGCCACCACGGCTGGGAACGAGTCTCCGCCGGTCTCATTAAGCATCGCCTGCGTGGCCAGGGCGTCAGCCCCGTCGAGTTCGAGCTGCACAATTTCATCGCCGACTGTGAGCGCAGCACCGACGGAGTCATCCGCGTAGAGCACCATGACGGGCTTTTCCGCGCCCAGCTCCGCGGACTGCGTCTCGGATCCCAGGATGGCGGGGATGACGGAAGACACGACAACCGGAACGCCGAACTGGTACTCCAGACGGCTGGCGATGTCCATCTCGTCCCAGCCCAGGTTGTGGGCAGTGATGCGTCCGGCCTCGTTGACGCTTCCGGAGGTGGTCACGCCGACTGAAACCAAACGGAGATCCAGGCCGGTCATCAGGCGATTGACACCAGCGATGATGTGCTCGATGACATCGCTTGCACTCAAACGCGAAACCGGGGTAGCCACGTCTTCCTCGCGGAGGGTGCGCCCCTTGGTATCGAAGAAGGCGATGTGGGTAAAGGCGGTACCAACCGCAATGCCGGCGAGCATCCAGTTATTATCCGCTATCTCTAGGGGCACGGTGGGGCGCCCGCGCCCGCGGGACTGAGTCAAATCCGTGCGCTCGCGAATCAGCCCAGCGCCCAGAAGCGCGGCAGTGGCGCGGGTAATCGTGGGCTGGGATAGCCCCGTGGCTTCGACAAGTTCACTGCGGGTCACAACGGGATTGAGTCGAATGATGTGGAGGCACTTCGCCGCCGGGGTGCGGGGGCGAGTGAACACGGGACCAGATTTAATCATGGCGCAAGTATAAATTCACCAGACCGCATTGTCTAATAGAAATTGGGATTCAGTAGACATCATAGTCTAGAAGTGTGCCTGCGTTAGAGTGGTGTTCATGGATTCTGTTGCTGTGTACTGCGGCTCCGCCGTCGGAAACTCTGAAGCCTATGGCCAATCCGCACACCTTTTGGGGGAGGAGCTCGCGCGGCGCAACCTCACCCTGGTCTATGGCGGCGGTGACGTGGGCCTGATGGGCATCGTCGCGGATTCCTGCTTGGCAGCTGGCGGCACCGTCATCGGAGTAATCCCGCGGCAGCTCGTCGATTACGAGATGTCACACCAGCGGGTTACCAAGCTCGAGGTCGTGGACACCATGGCGCAGCGCAAAACGCGCATGGAGGAACTCGCGGATGCCTTCGTGTGCCTGCCGGGCGGTGTGGGAACTCTAGAGGAGCTCACCGAGGTGCTTACCCTGCAACAATTAGGCAACCTCGATGGCCCGGTGGGCCTAGTAGACGTCAACGGTTTCTGGCAGCCGTTTATAAACATGTACTCCGCAATGGTGCAGGAGGGGTTCGTTCAAAAACGCTTCCTCGACGCGCTCGTGGTCAGCCCGTTTCCAGCTGAAGTCCTGGATCAATTTGCATCATGGAGGAGCCCGGGAAGTAAGTGGAGCAACAATTAGCTAACAACCTGGTAAATAAGGCGGTGCTGGGTTGGCCCAACCCCCTGGATCTTCGTTAGACTTCGCCCTTATGAGTTTTGACCAGAACGCAGAGCGCCAGCCTTCGCTGCTGGACGCGTCGTGCGATAACTTCGTCCACGACCTCGCGCAGCTCACGCCCACCGATGCCACCGCGTGGGGAATCCCCGGCTTCGACGGGGAGTTGGAAGATTTCTCCCCGGAGTACTACTCCTCCGTGGCGGATCGCACTCGTGAGATGATGGCGGATCTCGACGCCCTCGATGACACCACCGACGAGTCTGATGATGACGATGACTTCGATGAGGTGGACTACGTCACCGCCGCCGTCTTGCGCGACCGTCTCTGCCTGGATCTTGACCTACACCATGCCGGTGAGGACATCCGCTGCCTTAACAACATTGCCTCCCCGGTGCAGACCATCCGCGACACCCTCATGCTCATGCCGAAGGACACCCCGGAGCAGCTTGATGCGTTGCGCTCGCGCCTGTCGAAGGTGGCGGCCTCCCTCAACGGCTACAGGGAGTCCCTCACGGAGGCGGCGTCGCGTGGCATGGTGGCGCCGCAGCGCCAGATCTCCGATGTCTTCGTGCAATGCGAGCGGCTTGCCGACGCCGGCTCCATGCTCGAGGACCTTGGCGTTGAGGGCCCAGAGGTGGACGCGGCCAAGGAAGCCTTCGGCGAGTTCGCCGATTGGCTCTCAAACGAGCTGCAACCACAAGCACCATCGCAAGACGCGGTGGGTCGCGAGCGCTACGAGCGCTTCTCCAGGCTCTTCGTCGGCGATGTCGTGGACCTCGATGAGGCCTATGAGTGGGGCATGGACCAGGTGCGCTCCATCAAGGCGGAACAAGAAAAGATCGCCCACGAGCTCTATGGCTCCGACGTCACCGTGCGCGCAGCTATGCGCAAACTCAACGAGGAGGAGCGTTACCAGCTGCACGGCACCGACGCGTTAGTGGAGTGGATGCAGTCCACCGCGGACCGCGTCATCAAGGACCTCGACGGCACCGCCTTCGACATCCCGGAGGCGGTTAAAGAAATCGAGTGCTGCATTGACCCGGCCGGCACCGGCGGTATCTTCTACACCTCGCCGTCTGATGACTTCTCCCGCCCCGGCCGCATGTGGTGGTCCGTACCGGCTGGCCAGGAGCTTTTCCACACCTGGCAGGAACTAACCACCGTCCACCACGAGGGCGCGCCGGGCCACCATCTGCAGATTGGTGCCGCGCTGACCCAGCCGGATCTCAACCTATGGCGCCGTGCGGTGACGTGGAACTCCGGCCACGGTGAGGGCTGGGCTCTGTACGCTGAGGCACTCATGGCGGAGCTGGGATACATGGATGATCCGGGCTTCCGCATGGGGCTTCTCGACGCCCAACGCTTCCGCGCCGCCCGCGTCGTGGTGGACATCGGACTCCACTTGGGCAAGGCGCTGCCGGATTGCACCGCGTCCGGTGTCTGGGACAAGTCCCACGTCAAGACCTTCATGCGTGAGAACACCGCGATGGACGATGCCAACCTCTCCTTCGAGGTCACCCGTTACCTGGGCTGGCCGGGCCAGGCGCCGTCTTATGCCTTGGGCCAGCGCCTGTGGCAGCAGACCCGCGACGCCGCAGTCGAACAGGGGATGGACGTACGTGATTTCCACTCCCAGGCATTGGCTCTGGGCTCAGTGCCGATGTCGATCCTGCGCGAGACGATTCTGGACTAGCTGTCAGACTCTTGGATTTATCCACTAGTGACTCTGTGATTTATCCACTATCGGCGGAATAGCCGCAAAATCTGCGGCAGGTAGCCGGCGATGACCAGCCCGATGAGGAGTCGAATAATCGGCACGGCCACCACGGCTGGTCCTGCGCCGCCTTCTGCCGATAGCGCGAGCACCGTCTCCAGCGCGCCGGGTGAGGTGGCGAGGTAAGCCTCGAAGTAGGTTATGTCCAGCCATGTGGTCAAAGGCACAGCAGTGAGCGCGCACACGCCGATCACGACAATGATGAAGAGGATCGTCGCCGGTAGCTGCTTGGCGAAGGCCCGCAGTGCCGGTACTGAAAGCCCGCCACCGCAGACCCAGCCAATGGACATAAACGCCATGATCTTGAACACGTAGAGCGGCTCCAGAGTGTGGCCGGCTGGAATAACCTGCGCGACCAGCACCGTCACGATGAGCGGCCCCAATACAGCAGCAGCGGGCAAACGCACCAGCTTGCCCAGCTGTTCACCAACCACAGCGATGGCGAGGGTCAGCAGAACTACCCACCACGTGGCCTCGCCGTCGACGCTCATGTCGACACCGTGACCAGCGGGGGCATCCAACAACGACACCACCAACGGCAGCGACACCGACACCGCCAGAAGGCGCAGGTATTGCGTCAGCGCCACGTAGCGGTAGTCCGCGCCGAGCTCGCTAGCTAGTGCCGGCATGAGGGAGGCCCCGCCCGGCAGCATCGACAAAATACCCGTCTCCCAGGAAATATCCTTCGGCTGCGAACGATGCAGCAGAACACCGCCAGCGACGCCGATTAAAACAGTAATGAGTGACATCGTCACCGCGGCTGGCACAAAGCCGATGAGGGTGGAGGCAGGAACTAAGGTCAGAGGTATGCCCGCCATCATTCCGATGAATCCGCGGGCGACAGAATAAAAGTGCTCATTAACGGCGAGTTCTTTGCCCGTCGTCAAGGCCATGGCTCCCGAGACCACGATGGCGCCGAGGATCCAGGCTGCGGGTACGTGAAGGTAGCTAAACAATGCCCCGAGTGCTGCTGACCCCGGGGCCACGATGACCCATCTCGTACGAACAGACATGGAATCGAGTTTAATGATGGACATGGATTTCGGATTAAGTGGTTGGGCGATTCTCACCATTGGCGCTGCCGTGGCCGGATGGATCGATGCCGTCATTGGTGGCGGCGGGCTCGTGCTCATTCCGCTCATTCTGGCGGTCGCGCCCCAGCTTGCACCGGCTACAGCCCTGGCCACGAACAAAGTGGCAGCGGTCTCGGGCACAGCATCTGCTGCCGTAACGCTCGTCAAGAAGGTCCGCCCGCCGAAGAGCGAGCTCATCCGTATGGGCCTTATCGCCCTCCTATGCTCCGGGCTCGGCGCTGCAGCAGCCGCACTCATGGACAAGGACGTCATGCGGCCGGTCATCATCGTGCTCATGGTGGCAGTCGGCATTTTCGTGGCCTTTCGCCCAGACTTCGGGAGCGGCGAAGGAGACGGTATCCGCGGCGGCTGGCGCACGTGGACCGGGTTAGCCGCCGTGGCGGCCATTGCCTTTTACGACGGTATTTTTGGGCCCGGCACCGGCATGTTCCTCATCATGGCCTTCACCGCCATCTTTTCCCAGAACTTCCTTACCTCCGCCGCGATGTCCAAGGTGGTCAACACATGTACCAACGTCGGCGCGCTCGTGGTCTTCATCGTGGGCGGGCACGTGGTATGGGGCCTAGCACTTGTTCTCGCAGCGGCCAATATCATTGGTGCGCAGCTGGGCGCGCGAACAGTGCTCGGCGGCGGTGCGAAGCTCATCCGCTATGCACTCCTCACTCTCGTCGTGGTGATGAGCGTGTACCTGGCCTGGCAGCAGTGGGGTTAAATCCTGTTCTTCGTCTTTGCGGTTGCCACCGCATTCCACGGATCCTCCGGCCACGGGTGCTTGGGGTAGCGCCCGCGCATGTCCGCGCGCACACCGGCATAGGGCCCGGACCAGAAGCTCGCTAGATCATCGGTGACGGCAAGTGGCCGGCCGGCGGGGGATAACAGATGAAATTGCACGCGATGGTCGCAGTATTCGGGAGACTCCGCCAACCCAAAACATTCCTGCAACTTGATGGAGACCACGGGGCGCTCGCCGGACCAATCGATCTTCGCAGCACGTCCGGACGGAACCGATAACCGTTCCGGCGCGAGCTCATCCAAGCGGCTAGCTTCGGGCCACGGCAGCAGACGCTGCAGCGCCGGGTACATGTCTGGGCGCTTCCCCTCAGCGAGTTCGTGCAGCTCCGGCTCCAGCCAGCTCAGATCATCACCGTCCACGTCCGGCCATGGCTCACCGTATGCAGCGTGTAAGTGCCGCATACGCTCCCGCAGGTTCTGGGCCTTGTCGCTGAAGTGAAACAGGTTTAAACCCTGTCCGGAGTTGCGTAGTGCCTCCACCGCCTCATCACCGGAGACCTTCACTGGGGTTTCCGACAGCACGATGGCGCCTGCCGCACGCACCCGTACGCCGCGCACTTTGGGGCCGTCGAGAAAAGCTCGGGTTTCCTCCGTCACGCCGATGATCTCGAGCGCGTCCTTTTCCGCAATCGGCACTGCTTCACGAATGATGGCGTTTCGAGATTGTGCCAACGACACCTCCGCCACCGCCAACCACTCGTGACCATCCTCGAGAAACCGCGCGCGGGTGCCACTCGCCAACAAATACTCCTTGTCACCTACGCGCTTTGCCACGAACTCCGGGAAGGCAGTTGCGACCACCACGCCTGGGTCCACCGGACCTTTGTTGGGCACCAGGCGGGCAAGCCGCTTCGGATCCGAATCATCCAGGCGGGCAATCGTCTGCGCCGCCCCCGCACCGTACTTCAACAGTGCCGCGCCCCACCGTGGGTGCGTCGGCAGTAGCGCCAGCTCTTCGCCAGCGTTGAGCAGATCTAGGGTGCGGTGGGCGTCGGCAAGCGCGGGTGCCGGTGCTTGATCAAGCAACGGGAAGTCCGGCCCCGCGCCCCAACAATCCATGAACAGCGCCGCCTGCGTGAGGTCCGCGGATAGAATCTCCGGAATCACATGCGGGGAAAAGTGCTGGTAGTCCTCCTGTGAATAGCAGCGGACGACGGTACCCGGCGCCTCACGCCCGGCACGTCCGGCGCGTTGATCGGCGCTGCTTTTCGACGTCGACACCGTCACCAACCCACTCATCCCGCGCTGCGCATCCCGCTTGGGGACGCGGGACAACCCAGCATCGACGACGGTGCGCACACCCGGCACGGTCAGCGAAGATTCGGCGATGGAGGTGGCCACCACGATGCGCTGTTCTCGCGTATACAGCGCAGCGTCCTGCTCCTGCGTGGTTTGGCGGCCATGGAGCGGAAAAACGTTGTGGCCGCTCAAGGCATCACACACCAGGTTGACCTCGCGAACTCCCGGCACAAAGACCAGCGTGGACTCGTGCTGCCGCGCGGCAACCCTCGCCACGCCTTTCCAAAAGTCTCGATCTCCCGCAGCGCGCCCCGGAATCGGTTCATAGGAAATGTCGAGCGGGTACGTTACGGCCTCGGTGGAATGGATGGGCGCATTCCCCATGAGCTGGGAGAAGCGGGTGGCGTCGACAGTCGCGGACATGGCAATAACCCGAAAATCATCGCGGAGCTGCGCCAACTCTAAGCACATACCGAGTACGAGGTCAGTATCGAGCTGGCGCTCGTGGACCTCGTCGATGGCCACGGCACCAACGCCAGAGAGTTCCGGATCCCGCAGCAAGCGGCGCAACAGAACGCCGGGGGTAACGAATTCAACGTCCTGACCCTTCCGGGAATCACCGCGCACCGCATAGCCGATGCGCTGGCCTGACAACTCTTGAAGGCGGTTTGCCGCAGCACGCACAGCTACGCGGCGCGGCGCGGTGACGAGAACCTTGCCCTCTACTTGGTTAGCCAGCGCCGGCGGAACGAGCGTGGTCTTACCCGTGCCGGGCGGAGCCTGGACTACGACGTGACCGGCGGAAGGCAGAGAATCGATGGTCTCCAGGACGGGTAGCCCCTTGCCGATCGCCTTGAGATCAAACATCGAGATCCTGGCGCTCCCACCTATCTTCGTTGTCCTCCAGCGTGCGCACCACACGACCGGGTTGACCCAGCACCAGTGACCTATCCGGGATATCTGTGGTGACCAGTGTGTTCGCTCCAACGACACAATCCTCGCCGATGGTCACGCCCGGCAGCACCGTGACGTTGGCGCCGAACCACGTGTTGCGCCCGACGCTAATGGGCTTCGCAATCTCCCAGCCCTCCGCCCGCATCTCATGATCGTTGACGGGGTGGCCCACCGTGATGAGCGAGCAATTCGGCCCGATCATGACGCGGTCTCCGAGGGTTACAGGCGCCTGCGCCAGGATTGTCGCACCAAAGTTGATGAACACGTCTTTTCCGATGGTCACATTGCAGCCATACTCGACGTTGAGCGGCGTGTGCAGCCCGGGAACCTCGGACTCGGGCGACAACAGTTCCCGCAAAATCTCCTTCGCGCGCTCTGGGTTGGTGTTTTGCAGCTCATTGAGCTCCTTGGCCAGCAGGAAGCCGCGTCGATGTTCGGCGCTAACCTCCTCGTTGACACTGGGCATGAACCACTGCCCGCTGGTCATGCGTTCAAAGGATCCTTCGTCTGGGTGATGCATGTCAGCCATCCTATTCCCTCCTCTTAGTCTCGAGTCAGAACATCGAGAGCGGCACGGTGAAGGAAAACCTTGGAGCGGCCTTGTTGGATTTCTTCTAGGATTCCTAAATCTACGAGATGCGCCAGCCACGCGCTGGCGGTTTGGCGTTTGACGAAGCCCGTCTCTACCACGTCAGTAATGCGTACATAGGGCTTGATAAGAATGAGCTCGGCCATCTCGAGGGGATGGTTAATCACGCCCGCAGAACGTATTCGTTGCGCAGTGTTTTCCTGGATAGCCCGAAGCTGGGTAATCATCGAGGAGGCGTCGGCAGCCGCTGCGTGAACGCCGCGGATCATAAAAAGAAGCCAGTTTTCCCATGCTCCCTTAGCTGTCACAGCGTTGAGATGGCGATAGTAGTCTGCTTTGTTTCCGACGATATACCCGGACAGGTACAAAACCGGCAGCTCAAGAAGATCTTCTTGGATGAGGTAGAGGACGTTAAGGATTCGTCCAGTGCGCCCATTGCCATCGTAGAAAGGATGGATTGCTTCAAATTGATAGTGAAGCAGTGCCATCTTTACAAGGGAATCAACGTCGTGGCTGCAATATATATAGTCCTCCCACGCTGCGAGATGGTCCTCGATAATCTCCCTTCCTTCAGGTGGGGTGTAGAGCCTCTCCTTCGTTACAGGGTTACCGATAAACGTGCCCGGAAGTGAACGCACCTCGGCCTGAGTATCTAGAAGGGTGCTGCATACGATTTTTGCTGTCTTTTCTGATAGAGGTCGCTGCGATAGTGAGGAAAGTCCAGCGTGGAGCGCGGCGTTATAGCGAAGAGCCTCCTTGGTGGCAGGAGTCGGCTCGGCATCGACGTGCCACGCCGCACGGAAGAGCTCGTCATTAGTGGTGACGATGTTCTCAATCTCGGAGGAAGCACGAGCCTCACGCAGTGGAATCGTTGAGGTGATGATCTCCGGGTTAGGGATGAGCTGGCAGGCCGTACGCAGTTCAGCCAGTTTTTCCTTAGCATCGATGATGGCCTTAAGCACGGGAACGGTTTCCACCACTTCTGCAGGGGGGAGGGGTGGAAGCTCATTGTAGGGGGTGTCCGGGCTATAGGTTGGCATGGTAAAAGAATAGACATGTTGAGCAGATATGTCGATTTTTTTCAGAATTTTCGACATATCTGGATGACTTGTCGATTGCGTCGACATATCGGCGTACCCTCAGACGTTGACGTGTTAACAAATTAAGAAAGGCATCCTTATGGCGAAAATCGGCATCATCCTCGGCTCTACCCGCGACGACCGCGCCGGACTGGCCATCGCCCAGTGGGTCACCGACCTCGCTCAGGGGCGCGACGTGGACTACGAGCTCATTGACCTCAAGGCCTTCGACGTTCCGATCCTCACCACCTCCGTCATTCCTATGGCGGCAAACAAGAATTACGAGGATCCGCAGGTGCAGGCTTGGTCCGATGCTGTCGATTCCTGCGACGGCTATATCTTTGTCACCCCGGAGTACAACCACTCCGTGCCGGGCGCTTTCAAGAACGCCGTCGATTCCCTCGGCGCCGAGTGGGTAGGCAAGCCGATTGCGTATGTGGGCTACAGCTTCAGCGGCGGCATCCGCGCGGTAGAGGCGTGGCGCCTCATCATGGCGAACTTCTCTATGAAGCAGCTGCGCACCCAGCTGGATATCTCGCTGAATACCGACATGAAGGATGGCACCTTCACCCCGGCTGATTTCAAGGCCGGGATCGTCGAAAACATCTGCGCCGAGCTGGAAGAAGTCCTATCCTAGGGCGCATGGAAAAGGTAGCAGTCGTCACAGGAGCATCGTCGGGGATCGGGGAGGCGTCGGCAAGAGCGTTGGCGGCCGACGGTTGGCATGTTGTCGTCGGTGCGCGTCGCGTAGAGCGCCTTGAGGCCCTCGCGAAGGACATCGGCGGCGAGGCGCACGCCCTCGACGTAACCTCGGACGAGTCCGTGGCTGAGTTCGTCTCCCACCTCGACCGCGTGGACCTCTTGGTCAACAACGCCGGTGGCGCGAAGGGCTTGGAACCTCTCGTGGAGACCACCGTAGAGGACTGGCAGTGGATGTACGACGTCAACGTCCTAGGCACTGTCCGTATGATCCAAGCCCTCATGCCGAAGCTGCGGGGTGGGCTCATCATCAACATGGGCTCCGTTGCCGGTTGGAACGTCTACGAGGGCGGCTCCGGCTACAACGCCGCTAAGCACGGTGTGCGCGTGATTTCCCGTGCACTTCGTATCGAGGAGCACGGCGTTCGTGTCACCGAACTCGACCCGGGCCGTGTAGCCACGGCGGAGTTTTCCCTCAATCGTTTTCGGGGCGACACCGAACGTGCTGTACAGGTGTATGACGGCGAACTCAACCTCACCGCAGAAGACATCGCTGAGGCCGTGCGTTGGGTGGCCTCGCTGCCGGAGCACGTCAACATTGACACCATGACCATTAAGCCGCGCACGCAAAGCTAAATTACCTGTTTCGCTGCAGGTGAGACGCCTCTTATAGTGGCATGCGTTAGTGAAAACACATGTGAGTATGGGGGTGTTAGATGGCATTCAGCGCCATAGTGGCCTTAATGGGTGTGTGGTTCGCGGCGATGGCCTCGCCAGGACCAGACGTGGTGTGGGGTTGCCCGCAAATCGTGGACACGTAGTGGAGCTACCTAGGGGTTAGGCAGCTATTTCTTTTCTGCTGTTGATTGCGCCGGCGTGGTTCTCGAAGTCGACGGGGCTGACCATTCCGAGTGCAGAGTGCCGGCGCCGACGGTTGTAGACGACTTCAATCCAGTAGGCAACGGCCTTACGTGCGGCATCACGGGTAGGCCATCGCTTACGGTCGTAGAACTCGGTTTTAGCGTCGACCAGAACGACTCGGCCATCGCGTTATCGAAGCACACACCAGTACGCCCCACAGACTGGGCAATGCCTAGTCTGCGGCAGACCTCCCAGAGCTTCTCGCTAGTGAATTGCGTTCCACGGTCAGCGTGAAACACCAGCCCATCAGGAACGTCACCGCGCAGCGTATGCGCCATCCGCAGGGCCCGTTCAACCAGGTGTGTGTCTTGAACACTATCCATAGCCCAGCCCAGTACCCTGCGGGAATGACCATCGCGGACCGCGCACAAATACAACCAGCCCTCGCTGGTGCGCAGGTAAGTAATATCTGACATCCACACCCGATTCAGCTCACCAGTATCAAACATGCGCTTGACCAGGTCAGGAAGAGTTGACTTACGCTTGGATTGAATCGTTGTCACCGGAACAAACGCACGCGGTGAAATCCCTTCAATGCCCATCATGCGCATCCGCTTCGCCACAGTCTTACGGTTAAGCGAAATGCGGTAGCGCTCGGCAAGCTCTGCGGTGATCCGCGGAGCACCATAAACCTCATCAGAGTCTTTCCAAATCTGATGAATCTTTCGGTCAACATCATCGTAAAATGCAACACGATCATCCTTTCCGGATAGTCGTTTCTGCTGCACATGGGCCCATTTGTAGTATCCAGACCGAGACACTTTTAATAGCCGTGCCATGCGCTTGATGCTGTAGTTCGCCTTCTCCTGCCGCATCAATTCGAACTTTTCTGCTCGCGTTGCTTCGCAGCGAAGAAGGCCGTCGCTTTTGACAAAAACTCATTATCCATCTTGGCCTCTGCCAACTCACGGCGCAGACGAGCATTCTCAGCACGAAGATCAGCCTCGCTCATCCCATCTGAGGCTCCTCGGCGTTCACGCTCGAGTTTGACCCACCGGCCTAAAAGCCCGGCGGAAACACCAATCTCTTTAGCCACATGGGCAATCGGGCGCTCTGACTCGATTACCAGGTTCGCGGCCTCACGCCGGTACTCAGGCGTGTACTTCTTGCGCTGTTGACTCACAATGAACATCCTCTCTTACGGACACAAGATCCGTACAAATAGGGTGTCCACTAAACGAGGGTAACCTCAGGTGCAGATTATTCGTTTGGGTGCACGCTCTACGCGCGCGGCGGTGTGGGCCGCAATCGGTAGCACCACCGGCTTGATGATGTGGACCGTTGCTTCGCTAGCGGGGCTTACCGCATTGATTTCGGCGCACCCGGAAATCCTGGTGGCGCTGCAGGTTGCCGGCGGCAGCTATCTGCTGTGGATGGCTTTTTCTGCCATCAGCGGTGGCATCAAAGAGCGCCGTGCACCGGCAACTATGAACCCTCAACCGCGCGGGTTCACCCCGGATGGCATCATCAGACTCGGCACGGCGTACCGCATGGGCCTGGTCAGCGACCTTTCCAACCCCAAGGTTCTGATTTTCTTCGGCGCTATCTTTGCCAATTTTATCGATCCGGACATGGGCTTGAGCGCCAATGCCACGGTTGGTTCTGTGTTGGTTATAGAAAGCCTCATTATTTTTGTTGGTGTCGCGCTGTGTACTCGTGCGGTGTCGAAGTGGATGGCGAAGAACTCCGCCAGTGTCGATATCTTTAGTGGCGTAGTGTTTGCCCTGCTTGGCGTCATCATTCTGGTGGAGGGACTGCTCAGTGCAGCCGCTGGGTATGCTGGTCAGCATGCTAGAAGTCTCAATTAAGGGAGAATCCATCAAGCTCGGCCAGTTCCTCAAACTGGCATCCTTGGTCGCCACCGGGGGTGAGGCCAAAGAACTTATCGAGCAAGGCCAGGTCACCGTCAATGGGGAAGTGACTAAGCAGCGCGGTGCAACGCTGGCGCTTGGCGACGTCATCTGCGTCTCCGACACCTGCGCCCGCGTCGTCGAAGACGACGACGATTATTTTGATGAGGCCACCGCCGATGATGACTTCGACCCGGAGAAGTGGAGGAACCTTTAATGCCCGCCTTTGAAGCAGAAGTAGGAATGCCCTACTGGATTACTCTGGCTAGCTCCGACGTGAAGGCTTCCGAGGAGTTTTATTCCGCCGTGTTGGGCTGGGAATTCGAAGAGGGCATTGCCCGTCTGGAGGGCCTGCCGATCGCGGAGATCGTCCCTGGCCAAGACACTTGGGCAACGTACTTCCTTTCCCGCGACTTGGAAGCCGACTGCGCCCGGGTAGAACAACTCGGCGGCAAGATCCTCGCATTAGGCGCGCCGTTGGCGCTTGTTCTGGACAACAGTGGTGCCATGTTTGGTTTGACGCAGCCGGAGCTCGACCGCTTCGTTGCTGGCGGCGAGCCGGGGACCCCGGTATGGCACGAGCTGACGGTCTCGGAGAATTTCCACTCGACGTTGGACTTTTATGGCGAGCTCTTCGACTGGGAAATCCGTGGTGATGAGCACTACGCGGTTGCAGAGGAGGAAGGCGCTGCCTTTGCCGGGTTCTGGCACGCGGAGGGCTTGCCGAGTTTCTGGCAAACCTACCTGGGCGTGCGGGATATCGACCAAGCGGCGAAGGCTGTGGTGGATAACGGCGGAAAAATCATTCGCGAGCCCCACGATTCACCATTCGGCCGCCTGTGCCTGATCGAGGATTCCACGGGTGCGGCCCTGACCTTGTGTGAGGTTGAGGATGCCCCCGAAGAACCCATCGAACTCTAGGGTTACGGAGGTTGTGCGCCGCATACCGCCCGGCAATGTCTCCACATATGGCGAGATCGCAAAAGTGGCGGGCGTCGGCCCACGGTATGTGGGCTGGGTGATGTCGAAAAGCACAGAACTGCCCTGGTGGCGGGTGGTTAACAGTACCGGCCGCGCCCACACTTCCGCCGCCCAAGTCCATTGGGATGAAGAAGGTATCCCACACCGTGGGGACCGCGTGATCCTTTCGAAGTGCGGTCTGGATGCGGCGGATCTGGGAGGGTGAAAGTGCGCGCTTGGCTCTTTTTGAGCATTGCCATCATCAGTGAGGTGGTGGCGACTTTATGCCTCAAGGCGGCGCTAGAGCACCCCGCGGTCTATGTCGTGGTGGTGGCGGGCTACGTCGTCGCTTTTTCCGCCCTGCACCAAGTGTTGCGCTGCGGCATGCACGTGGGTGCGGCCTATGGCATCTGGGGCGCAACCGGCGTGGTGCTTACCGCAGGGTTGTCCGCGTACCTCTTTGGCGAACAGCTCACGCCGCTCATGTTGGTGGGCATGGGGTGCATCATCGCCGGCGTGGTCTGCGTTGAAATGGGCGGCAGGGCACCGAAGACCACGCTCGTGGAGGTGAATCCTTGATCTGGTTATCCCTTGCCATCCTCATCGAAGTCGCCGGTACATTGGGCCTGCGTATGCTGGCCGTTCATGGGCAGAAGGCGTGGGTAGCGTGGGTCGTCGTGGCCTATGTGTCCTCCTATGTTTTCTTGTCGTTGGCTCTCCGTCAGGGCATACCGCTAGGTGTGGCCTATGGAATCTGGACTGCCTGTGGCGTGGCGCTTACTGCTCTTTTATCCTTCATGCTTTTCCGTGAGCCTTTCACTTGGCTTAAGGGCTTAGGGATCGCGTTGATCATTGGCGGAGTGCTCCTAGTCGACATGGGGTAGAAGGGCTCTCCCATTCGTCGTTGTAAACGACGAATCCTTCCTAGAAGGGGATTTCCTCACCACCCTCAGATTTCTTGTTCTTCGCCTTTTCTGTTTGGCGTGCGGCTTCTCGTTGTTCTTTGTCTAGCTCGGCTTTAAGCTCCTGAGCCTCGCGATGCTTCCTGGTGCGATATCCTTCAATATCTTGTGCAATGGTCCGTGCCCAGCGCTTGCGCTTAGGAGCCAGTGGCCCGGAAGGCTCTGTGATTGCCCAAGTTCCGTCCTCAAAAAGCCAGACCACATCCCCGGTATCCGGGTCCAAGATATAAAAGGCCCGTCCATCGGTTTTCATATTGTGGTGGTGCTGGCACAACGCCACCATGTTGTCCGGATGCGTTGGCCCACCATCGGCGTAGTTAATCCGGTGGTCTAACTGACACAACCACGCCGGCATTCCGCAACCAGCGGCACGGCAGGTGCCATCGCGGCCTTCAACGTATTTGCGAACCATCGTGGCTGGTCCGTAGCTCTTAGAGGCCTCCGGCTTGGTGCTCAAATCTCTCACCGTTGTGGATTGAGCCGGGATGTCTCCCACTTGCCAGCCATGTCCTTCTACGTACACCGGGGCGTCCTCTACATCGTCGGCTTTATATGTGTGGAGCACTACTCGGGCAGCTTCTGGCTCCACCTTTCCGGTAGTGAGGAGGATCAGCGCTTCCGCCATGGACACCTTATGCTTTTCGGCTGCTGCCTTAATTGCTTCATGGATGATGATTCCGACGCTGCTGTCTACCTCGAGTTCTAGGGTGGCGCGCTGGGCGCGGGTCATCATGGAGTACCGATTCTTTGGGCGCTTATCCTCCACGGCGATGGAGTCATCATGAACTTTGACGAGGTCGCGTATCCGGCGGCGAATCTGCGCGGTGGTGGGAAATACCTGATTCGGCTTAGTCGGGGTAAACCACCGAGCTAATGAGGCATCAATTGCGGCGACCACCTCCTTTGAAGGCTGGCCTAGTTTAGCCATCACCTGATCGATGGCAATCAAAGCCGCTAAATCCAGCAAATGGTTGGCATCTTGCAGAGCCTTTACTTGAGGAAGCTCGGTAAGGCGGTGAAGGCCCATGATAATGCGGGCTACCGCGCCAGCAGATTTACCGGTCTTTATCCCAAGGCGCATGCAAGCAGTATCGGCGTCCTCGTCAAGTGCGGGAAGAACGCTGGACCAGAATTCATAGTCTGCCTGGCGTACACCTTGACCTGCCACGCAGACTGGATCATTTGGATTGGAATGAGAAAAATAGGACGCATTAACAACATCTGTAGTGGAAGACACGAAACGCGCAACCCCCCTCTTTCTTTAGTGAATTACTGAGAGGATCCGAACCCCCCACTGTTCGAAACCCCTTTCGAAAACGAGTTTATGCCACACCCTCGACGATGTCTACCCCGGAAGAAAAGTTGTTAAAGGGGAGACAATTGAGATGACAGATGCTGGCGAGGTGTGGTTTCAGTCGGTCTCCCGCTCGATGTGGGCCGCGCGGAAGTCCCCTGGAGTGGGACGTATGTTTGGTTAATGCGCCCTCACTAGGGGTTGTTAAAATTGTGACTTGAGTTAATCTATGCACGTGCTGAAACCTACCCCGCTCATCGTTGGCCTTGCTCTTGCGGCTCTCACGGCGCCACCCGCCCATGCCCTGACGTTCGATCCTGAAAAGGTTCCACCACGCACCCAGATGACCGTGCGTTATGCCGACGGAAACTCAGTCTCTACCGGAAATGGCCATGAGTCCCGCGCCGCGCTATCCCTGGCCAAGCTATACCTTGGCATGTGGGTGCTGAAGTACGGCGCGCCGGAGGATCTCACGCGCTTCATCGGGGTGATTTCTGGCGATCCGGTTGCCGCGCCGATCACGAAGGGCATGGCGACGGCAGCGCCCACAGCGGCCGACGGTTACCGCCAGGGCTTTGGCACCGCACGAATCCCGGGCATCATCGGCACGAAATTTGGGTGGTCGGATGATCGCCAAGTTCACGCGAGTGCCTCTTTTGGTCCGGGTTATAGTGTGGCGGCTAATACCTATGGTTCCCCGGCGGATCTCACGACGGATGTTCTCGGTGCGGTGGAGGTTTCTCCGCAGGCGCCGAGCTTGCCGACGCCCCTCCAAGATGCGCGCGATAGGGCGTGTGCGGAACTGAAGCGCGCTGTGCCGAGCTCGTCGCAGGTGTGCTGACCAACCAGGAAATAAGCTAAGAAGTACCTTTGCGCTTGCTAAGAAATCAATATATTCTCGGCTGTCAACGAAGCAGTTGCTAGCCCGAAAGGTATTTCTGATGCGCAAGACGTTGTCCATTTTGACCATTGCTGTTGCAGCTTTGAGCGCTGCCCCAGCAGCGACTGCGAAGAGCGACCAAACCCGTTCGCTTATTTCCCCAGGCACGTGTGCCACCATTACCAAGTTGGCAAATGAAGGAAAGCCCGTTCCGGATCCGTCTATTCTGCGCGATGCCGATTCCGTTCCTTCTTACTTCCAGAGCGGGGTCCTTAAGTACAAGGTGGCGGATGATTTCCCCTACCGCGAGCAGCTCGATGCCGCGGTAGCTGAGTGGAACGACGCGCTCGACGGGAAGGCCTCGCTTAAGGAAGTAGCGCCGTCCGAGGCTGATGAAGACACCATCGCCATCATCTACAAGCCGGAACCGAACGGTTACGTCCAAGGTACGGCCTACCCGGACCATGGGATGCTCTTCATCAAGACCGCTAACGCTCAGTACCCAGAGGCGCTCCAAGGCACTATCGCCCACGAGCTCGGCCACATGATGGGCGCGGGTCACTCCTGCGCCCACGCGCTCATGGCCGGTGCGAACCAGAATCCCATTTCTTATCATGTGACTCCGCTCGATGCGGTGGCTGTCCTGCAAGGACAGTTCGACTAAGTCACCGCAGGCTGGCCGCGCCCGGCGAATGCGAATAGGTGTCGTCGGTCTTGGCCAGGCGGTGAGCGCGGATTCCCAGGTAGATGACCGTCGGGTACATGATGAGCGCCACGAGGACATACTGCGTGACGAGCTGCCAGGTTTCCTCCCACATGTAGTTCCACGCGAAATGGAGACAGAAGGAGAAAAACAGCGCGCCCACGCCAATGCCGAGGCGCCACCACCATGGTTTATGCGCGGCGTAGATAGCCCAGCCGATGCCAAAACCTGCGATGGCAGAGAAGCACATGTGCAGGCACGGGCCTGCAACAAGGCGCAGACCCCACATCTGGAGCATGCCGATCCAGTCTGAGGTCGGGTGCATCAGTGCACCCATCGCGGAGTACAGGCTGTTTTCCAGGACTTCGAAGCCCCAGCCCACGAGCGCACCGACGATGAAGCCGTGCCAAGGCCGGTTGAGCTGTCGGAAGCTGAGGAGGATGAAGACCACGCCGAGGGCCTTGGCAAATTCTTCCGGATAAGCACCGGCCCAGGACATCATGGATTCCTCCCAGCCCAGGCCCACGGAGAGGTCGGTCAGTGGGGAGGCTGACAGCAGCGCCAAGGTCACAGCAGCGCCGGCTCCCCAGAGCACGCTTGCCGACGCCCACCCTTTCCCCGGCTTTGCCCACATCGGACTGCGACTCCACAGGAACAGGCCCAGCGCTAAGAAGCCGACGCCGAGGATCAAGCTAACGAGGCCCGGCAGAGGAGCCACGAAGAAAATGCCGAGCAGATTAATCAGGGAAATCGGTAGGCAGAGACCAATGATGATCCACAAGGTAACGCGGAAGATTTTGCTCATCAGAAGGCCTCCATAAATTGTTGGGCAAGGTCGGTCGGGTCACCATTGGAGAAGACGATCTGATAGTTGAGATCGCCTTTAGCCACGCTGAAGGCGAAGACCGGAATAAAGCCATCCGTTTCAAGGGTGAGAATGCCTCCGGCATCTTTAACGTCTTCTTTCTTCGGCATGCCCTCGAAGCTGGTTGCGCGCACGGCGCGGCGCAAAGCGAGTGCATCGTCCTCGACGCCTTCGGTGACATAGGCCTCGACCAAGGTATCGCCGCAGTCCCAGGCCTGGTTGGCCATGGAATCATGATTTACGCTGCACGTAAGGCCCTCGATGGGTTGGCGCCACTCAGGGTCATCGAGCACCACTTCTTCCATTTCAGGTTCACGTTCCGGCAAGGCCAAGCTCAGCACAGCGGGCAGCCCAAGGACGAGCAAGGTTGCCCCGAGCACGGCGAAGAAAGGTCCCGTCATCTTCGCCGGAGGGAAACGATAAGAAGTCATGCACACCACACTAACGCGTGCTTCTGACATAGAGTGAAGTGCATGAAGGATCTGTATCAATTTGTTAATGGCCCATGGATTGAGTCCCACGTTATCCCCGATGATCGCGGTGTCGACGGCACCTTCCACGCGCTGCGCGACGAAGCCGAGGAACTCGTCCACGAGATCGTTAAGGAAGACGCTGGCCGTCCTGGGATCGTGTATTCCTCTCACATGGACGTTGAGGGAGTCAATGCTGCGGGGACGGCGCCGCTTTCCGACGATCTGGACAAGCTGGTTGCGGCTGATCCGGAGGAGCTGGCGCACAACCTGGGTGTTCTGGAGCGCGAGGGCGTTGGTGCCCCGGTGACCTTCTGGGTAGAAAAAGACTCCGGCTCCGAGGACGCGGTGGCCTACATTATTCAGTCTGGTTTAGGTCTGCCGGATGAGGCTTATTACCGCGAAGAAGCTCACGCGCAGACGCTCGCTGACTACGAGAAGCACGTTGCGGCGATGCTGGGATTCTTAGATCCCGCTCGCCTCTTCGGGCTGGGCGCGGAGGTTGCAGCTACCCGCATCGTGAACCTGGAGAAGGAAATTGCCGCAGGGCACTGGGATGTGGTGGCCTCCCGTGATGCGGTGAAGACGTATAACCCGGTGGACGTCGCCAAGCTGCCCAACATCACCCGCGCCATCCTGCAGGGTGGGGGACTGCCGGAGCACCGTGTGGTGGCCATGATGCCGTCCTACTTTGAGCACCTCGAGGGCCTGTTCACCGCCGGCCGTATGGCGGATTGGCAGCTGTGGGCTACGTGGCACATTCTGTTGTCGCGTGCCCCCTACCTCACCGAGGAGATCGGTAAGAAGAACTTCGAGTTCTATGGAACTAAGCTCTCGGGTGCTACTGAGCAGCGTGCACGTTGGAAGCGCGCCGTCGGGCTGGCGGAAAACATGGTGGGCCAGGAAATCGGCAAGGTCTTCGTGGACAAGCACTTCCCACCGTCCTCGAAGTCCGAGATGGATGAGCTGGTGGAATACCTTACCGCCGCCTACCGCGAGAGGATTTCGCAGCTGGAGTGGATGAACCCGGGTACCCGCGAGCGCGCGCTGGAAAAGCTCTCCCAGTTCAAGGCCAAGATTGGGTACCCGGATACGTGGCGCGACTACTCTGACCTGGAGTTTTCGCCGAAGGGTGCGGACTTGGTGGCCAATGTGCGCGCAGGCAACGCGTGGAACCACGATTATGAGTTGGCCAAGATTGGCAAGCCGGCGGACCGCGATGAATGGTTCTCCACCCCGCAGACGGTGAATGCTTTTTATAATCCGGTGGTCAATGACATCACCTTCCCGGCGGCTATTTTGCGCCCGCCGTTCTATAACCCAGAAGCTGATGCCGCGGAGAACTTCGGTGCTATCGGCGCGGTGATTGGCCACGAGATTGGGCATGGCTTTGATGATCAGGGCTCGCAGTATGATGGCCAGGGCAACCTCAACTCTTGGTGGACGGATGAGGACCGCGCGGCCTTCGAGAAGTTGACCGCGAAGCTGGTGGATCAGTTCCAAGGCCAGGTGCCCAAGGTACTGGAGGGCACTGATTCCGCAGGCGTCAACGGCAGCTTCACTCTGGGTGAGAACATCGGTGACCTGGGCGGATTGGGCATTGCCGTGGTGGCCTACAAGAACTACTGCGCCGACAAGGGCCTGGACATCAACGGTCAGGTCGCGCCCTTTGAGGCAGAAGGTGCTGAGCCTGAATTGGCAGAGCACGAGTACACCGGTCTGCAGCGCTTCTTCCTGGCGTGGGCGCGCGTGTGGCGTACTGCTATTCGTCCGGAGATGGCTACGCAGTACTTGGCTATTGACCCGCACTCGCCGGCGGAGTTCCGCTGCAACATCATCGCCGAGAACATTGACGAGTTCTACGAGGCTTTTGATGTCGAGGATGGATTGGTCCCAGAGGAGCGCGTCACCATCTGGTAGTACCCTTGGGTCCATGAGTGACTACCAACTAAGTCCGGAAAAACAGCTCGAGCAACTCTCCTCCTACATGGAGGTGCACTACCCGCTGCCGGACTTCCGCCCGCCGTGGGCAGGTGGAGGTTCGCCGGAGGCGGACCGCTACTGTGCGCTGCTGCCGGATCGCATCGTGCAGGCCTCGATGATGGTGCTGGGTTCCGCGGTGGATCACTCGCTGCCCGGTACTGCCTTCACGGCGGGGGTGCGTGTTGAGGATTCTGAGGTCGGAGCTATCTTTGTTCCCTCGGAACAGAATGGCCGCTGGGCAGTCTCGCTGCACTCCGGTGGTTGGTGGCGCGGTGACGGCAAGGCGCTAGAGATGCAGTGGCGGCCCGAAGTGGCTGCTGCGGCGCAGCTGTCGGGGACCACGATCATTGATGTGGATTATCCGTTGGCGCCCGAGCACACCGTGGCGGAGATGGTTCAGTCGGTTCAGGCGGCCGTCGATTATGCGCGCGAGCATGGGGCCAACCGCGTGACGGTGTGGGGATATTCCTCCGGTGGGGCGCTCGCAGCGCTGGTGCCTGCCGACGCCCTCCTCCTCACCTTCCCCGACTTCGGTGCGTTGGCCAAGCTGCCGGAGGAGATCCGCGGCGACTATGTTCTCGATGTTGAGAAGCTGCCGGGGCTGTATTCCGACATCTTGGTCCAGACCGCAGTACAGGACGAGATTGCTGAGCCCGTGGAGATTCCCGGTGCACAGACCGCGGAGTACGTGTCGATGCACCGTATCTCTACCCCGGCCGTGGCGCGCCAGCGGGTGCGTGACGCTGCCAAGTTCCTGTAGGGCTATTGCTCGCCCTCTGGGCGAATCTTCATCTCAGAGTTCTTCCACCAGCCGGAGCGCTGAATGATTTCTTGGTCGATCTTCGCCTCCAGCGGGGCCTCGCCTTGGGAGTTGGTGCGCAGCTCATACTTTTCAATGGAGCCCCAGTCGCGCGCCCAATCGTTGTTGAGGTAGCTCGGGATCTCATAGGAGTAGTTCACTGCTTCCGCGGTTGCCAGCGCGCCACCACCGGAGAAGGACTGGAAGTCCGTGAGGGAAGTTTGCGCGGCGGCGTCGGGAAGAATGCGGAACTGCGGAATTTCGGTTACCCCGGCGTAGTGGTCAAAGGTGCGCTGGCAGGGGAACTGCAGGGCGACGGACCAGTCAAGGAGTGCCGGGGTGGAGGAATCGAATTGCGAGTTGATGGTGGCAAGCTCCGGCACGCGCGGCGGGGTAAACGCCATCCAATCATCCTCATCGGTGGAGTCGTCTACCGCAACGAGGCGCACGACGTTGGCCTCCTCCGGGAGCTCGTCCAGAGCAATGCGGAGGTTGCGCCACTTGGGGGTAGCACCGACGTCGGAAAGCTCGGCCTCACCCTTGTTGGTGACCTTGCCGTCCTTGAGGGTGCCGTACTCCAGGGTGAGCTCGGTGCCCTCCTGCTCCACGCCGTTGACGTCGTGGTGGTAAATCTTGCCGGCGGCAGAAACCGAGAGGATGGGGGAGTTTTCTGAGGATTCCGGCAGGTTGTACCACTGCGTGGTGATGGTGGCGGTGGAGCGCTGCGACTCATCGTAGGAGCCCATGACCGGGACCTTCGTGTAATCCAGGTTGAAGGGCAGGTGCATCTCGGAGCCGTTGACGCCCAAGGTTCCGCGCACGCCGCCGGCGGAAGAGTCGGTGACCTCGGTGGCCTTCTCCTCGGTTTCGGTGAGCTCCTTTTGCTCATTGGAGGACGCAGAGGAATCACCGGTGGTGTTGGCAATGGCGCCTACCGACGCCGAGTTGAGGTTCTCCGGTTCAATATCCTCCTTGATCATGTTCGGGCCGAAGCCGAAATTGTCTTCCTCCGGATCCACCAGGGAGTCTTTGAGTTCGCCTGTAACCGGAGTGAGGAAAGCGTCGTTGGTGTTGGTTTCCACCAGCGTGGCATCCGCGAGCGAGCAGACATCGCCGCGTAGGGAGGCCAGGTTGCCCTTGCCCACGGAGTAAGAATCCGCCTGGGCCACGTAGCCCTTGGCAAAGGAGGCGCAGGAGAAGGCGACGATGAGGATGCAGGCCACTGCGATTGGTGCGGACATGGCGCCTGCCCAGCGGGACACCTCAGCCTTCCGGCTGTTGTGAGTAAGTGATTGGTAGAGGCCAATCGCCAGCACCACCATGCCGATGGCGAGCACCACGGTATTGGCCTCAATAGCCTTGAATTGCACCGTGCGGTCCCACCACGGGATGCCGAAGGAAGACACGTACCACCAGGCGTTCCAGCCGCCCAGGGAGATGGCCATGAGGAAAATCACCGCGGCGATGGAGAAGGTCCGGGCGCGCGGGGAGCGCATGGCGATCTGGGAAAGGACCACCGAGCCGAGCGCGGCGATAACGCCGGCGACACCGGCGTAGATGCCGAAGTGGTGCGTCCACTTCGTCGGCGTGAACATGAGGAAGAAGGCCGACAGCGCCATGATGGCTAGCAGGCGCTTGGTGGGATCTGCCTCCGCGCCCACGACGCGGTGGTCCTTAATGAAAGCGTAGATAATGAGCGCCAGGCAGAAGAGCATGGTGAACATGGCGAAGCGGCGCGTCAGGGAGCCATCCACGGAGGGCTCAAACAGCGTGGAGTAGCGCACGAACTCCGAGTACCACGGCAGGGACGGGCCGACCGCGGAACGAACGCGAGTGGACTCGAGCACGGACGCTAACGTTTGATCCCCGAAGGCGGCAACCATGACCGCAGTGCCGCAGGCCAGGAACGGGGCGATGAGGGCTGTCCAGCCGACCTGGGAAGCGCGCGTGCCCATGATGCGGAACAGCGCGGGCAGGCAGACCAGGAAGATGCCCACCGCGGTAAGGCCAGTGGGGCCTGCGGCCAGGGTAATGGCGGCGATGATGGTGCCCACGGCCGCTGGTAGGAGGCGCTGGTTGGAGATGGCGCGCTCAAAGGAGGCCCACGTCAGCATGACGCCGAGGGCCACGATGGGTTCCGGGCGGATGCCGTTGTTATACGGCAGCCAGAAAGCCAAGAACATGAAGGCCGCGGTCCAGTGCGCCAAGCGGCGCTCGTTGACGCGGGCACCGAAGCGCGGGAGCATCTCGCGCGACAACACGAACCAGATGATGAGCGCCGAGATGAGGGAGGGCAGGCGCACGATGATGGAGGCGCTGGAGAATTGCGCCAGCCATGCTACGAGGTCGTAGTAGGGAGCGCCGAACGGGGCCTCGGGGACGCCGTACCAGCGGTAGTAGTTCGCCATGTAGGTCGCGTGATCGGAAACGCGGCCCATGGTGAGGATGAAGCCATCATCGGAGGTGTTGGCGCCGAAGATATACCACCAGCCGAGTACGGCAGCCACGACGCCATCCAGCGGGCGGATCTGCTTCCAGGTCTCGGGCATGAAGCCGAAACGTTTGCCATCGAGGCGGTCAATTCGCCAGAGACAGATCAGGCTGATGACCACCATGGCCAAGCCCAGCCACATGGCGATGAGCTTGAGCGGTGTCGGGGAGGAGGTGAAGCGCGAGTTGATCTCGACGTGGATACGGAGGTCATCGCCCAGCTCTTTAAGGGCTTCCGGGGTGTCGTCGATTTCGGTGTAGACGCCGGTGACCTGCGGGCGCAGATCCTCATCGGAAGTTTTCTTGTGTTTGCCCAGGGTCACCGTGGTGCCGTCGCCGGTGGACTGGATGCGGAGGGTGGCGTCGTCAGGCAGCTTCGCCACTTGCTCGGCAGTGAGCGAGAAAATGACCTCATCGAGGCTGGTGACCGAGAGACCACCCTCGCCAGCACGGACAAACATGCCGCGGTTGGAGGCCTTCTTGGACTCCGGGGGCACGGTGCCGTAGAGCAGGTCCTGGCCATCGCGCAGCTTGTCGACGGCGCTCAGGGGGATCTCTGCATCAATTTCTTCCGGCGCCACCGAGATGAGCGGGGCGTTGATGGACTGCAGGGAGCCCTGCTGGGGCCAATCGAAGGAGGACTGGGTTTGGTTCACCGGCAGCAGCGGCGTGGCCACAAAGCAGAGGAACCCGATGAGTCCAGCGATGATGGCGGTGAGCCGCAGGGACTGCGGTGCACGTAATGAAGAGGTTTTCCGATCTGACACGGCGATCAGTGTACGTCACCGACGTGCCTTTTTAAGATCTGGCCGCGACGACGAAGGGGCCGATTTGTTTGACTTCCCAGCCCTTCTCAAAGACTTCCGGGTTGAAGAACACCGCGCGGTAGCGCACGTTGGGCTGGTTGGGGTAGATGTCCTCCGCCAAGTGAGTCTTGTAACCGTCACCGGGTTCTTCCATGTCGCCGCGGAAGATGAGAACGTCGGGCCCGCGCCACGGCGCGGACTCGAGGGACTGCGCGAACTCCTCCGGAGTCTGTTCCCAGGACTTCGAGGCCCACTCCTCGATTTGCAGGTTGCGGGTGCTGAACTCTCCCAGCGGGTTGGCGTAGTTGCTGGTGAAGGCGTTGAACCCGTAGTAGGGGTTATACGCCATGAAGAGCTTTTCATCCGTCAGGACAACTGTGTCGGTGGCGTCGTAGCCCTGGGAGTCGATGAACTCACGGATCTTGGCGTAGTTGGCGGAGGAATCGCTGGTGTAGCGGTCCGCGCGCTCACCGTAGCCGTCGGTATCGGTATAGGCGTGGTCCAGGGCGGTCACGTTCGTCGCCGGGATCTGCTGGGCATAGTAAATACCACCAAGGCCCATGATGATGGCGAATACCAAGGTTATGCGCTTGCTCGTGGTCTCGGTGAAGCGCGCCGGGTAGAGCGTGGGAAGGCCCATGAGGCGGACGTCGGCCAGCGCGAGAATGCCAGCAGTGGCGAAGAGCACCGCGACGATCAGCTCGAGGCGGAAGCCCAGCAGCGTGCTGCCGGCGAGGGTCATGACCATAGAAGCCAAGATCCACAGGTAGGTGCCGACGATCGCGGTGCCCATTGACCTGATGTCGGGCTCGTCGATGCGTAGGACGAGGTAGATCAAGCCGATGAGGCTGAGAATGCCGATGACGGACAAGGAGAGGAAGGGGGCCGGGATCTGGGTGCCCTCCTCCGGCAGGTAATGCTGCGCGGTGGATTCCAGCGGGGCGGTGGCATGCAGAACCGCGTGCAGGTATGGCGCCCAGGCGATCGCGGCGATGGCCAGAGAACCGGCCGCGATAGTAGCGAGGTGTATCAGGGGAGTCCATGTACGTTCGGCCACGCAGGTGACGAGCGCAATGAGGCTGACGATGGTCAATGCCACGGCACCGGTATAGAGCGTGTAGAAGCAGGCGGAAACCCCCAGGTAGATGGCAATTCCGGCGGTGGAGAACCAGGAAGAATTATGGAAAGCATGCGAGCACAGCACGGCCACGGCCGGCACGCCCATAGCGATGACCGCGGAATAGGGCTCCTCAGCGCCGATGGCCAACGTCACCGCTGTGGTGGTGAGGGCAATGGCGGTGGCAACCGGCAGGGAACCGGACAGCCGTTGCCACAGGGGAACCAGGATGCACCCGGATACGGCCAGGGAGATGAGGCTCCACGGTTGGTATACCTCCCAGCCGGGCATGTTGAGGAGGTTTGCGAGGCGCCCGCCCATCCAGAACCAGCCCAGTGGGTAGAAGGTGGGCAGGCCCTCGTAGTTCATGTCCGCATAGGAACCGGCTTCCGTGGCGCGGGTCAGGAATTGGGTGCGGAAAACCTGGTCTACCTGGACGCCGTCGAGCCACAGGCGGGAGGCCGAAAGGGGGAGGCCGATACTGGTCAGCGTGAGCAGCGCTGGGGAGATATAACACACAGCGGTGGTGAGCCACGACCGCCAGCGGGGGCGCGGGGAGGCGCCAATCACCCACCACACGCATAACGCGCCCACTAGGAGAACGGTGAGCGCAGTTCCCGCAGTGCTCAATGCGCGGGTCACCATCGACGTGCTGAACGCCGGAAGG
Organism: Corynebacterium sp. Marseille-Q2823; assembly: GCF_903645345.1. Taxonomy (NCBI): domain Bacteria; kingdom Bacillati; phylum Actinomycetota; class Actinomycetes; order Mycobacteriales; family Corynebacteriaceae; genus Corynebacterium; species Corynebacterium sp. Marseille-Q2823. The sequence continues at coordinate 79,947 of NZ_CAHJXS010000006.1, forward strand.
GAGACCGTCTTGAAGGCGAAGAAACCAATGAGCGTGATAAGGCCGCCACCTACAGCGGCGGCGGCCATTCCCACGAGAGTGGCGCGACGCGTCAAGCGGTCGACGTTATATTCCACGGTGGGGGACATAGACGACGTGGCGGGAGACTCAGTCATGCACTTAGTCTCCCACACGCCGTGGACATAGCGGAACTTTAGAAAGGCAGCTTCCGGAAGATGGCCTGCGGGATGAACTTGAATCCCAAGGACACGTACTCAAAGAGCGGGTGCACGAAGATGGACTGCTTGCCGTCGAGCACTGCCTTGACGGTGGCCTTGGCCACGTCGGAGACGTTAACGGTCAGCGGTGCCTCGCCGGCCTCCGCCGACATCTTGGTGCGCACCTGACCCGGGCGAACCACCAGCACCTTGGCGCCGGAGCCGCGCAGGGCTTCGCCGAGGTTGATGAAGAAGCCGTCCACGCCGGCCTTGGAGGCGCCGTAGACGAAGTTGGAGCGGCGCACGCGCATGCCGGCGACAGACGAGAGCGCCACGATGGTGCCGTGGCCCTGCTGCTGGAACTTCTGGCCGAGTAAGACTCCGAGGGAGACCGGTGCGGTGAAGTTGGTCTGGGCCGAGGCAACTGCCTTAGCCTGGTCCTGCCAGAGTTCCTCCTGGTCACCGAGGGTGCCGAAGGCGATGATGGCGACGTCGACATCGCCACGTTCAAACGCGCGCTGGACGACGTCCGGGTGGCCCTCGAAGGCAGTCGCGTCAAAGTCCAGGACCTCGACGTCGCCACCGCGGGACTCGATGGTGGCGCGGGCCTCCGCGATACGCGGGGAGTCGGCACGAGCAGCCAAAGTGACCTTGGCCGGGCCGCGCTCGAGGAATTCCTCGACGATGCCGAGGCCGATCTCGGAGGTGCCGCCGAGAAGGAGGATGTGTTGTGCTTGGCCTACTGCATTCAGCATGAGGTTAATCCTTTCTAGTGCAGCTCGAGGCGGCGGGACATATCGGAGGCGAAGACGCCAGTCGGGTCGATGTCGTTGCGGGTCTTGAGCCAGCCCTCGAGGCCCGGGTACATCTTGTGGAAGTTCTCCGCCGAAGTGCGGGACTCCTTGGCCAGGTAGAGGCGGCCACCGAATTCCATGACGCGCTTGTCCAGATCGTCGAGGAAGGTGCCCAGGCCCGGCTTGATGGGGAAGTCTACGCAGACATTCCAGCCCGGCATCGGGTAGGACAGCGGGGCCTTGTTACCCGGGCCGAAGAGCTTGAACACGTTGAGCGCGGAGTAGTGGCCGGAGCGCTGCATGTCCCGGATGATGTCCTTGAAGGGCTCGACGGCGTCGGTCGGCACCACGAACTGGTACTGCAGGAAGCCGTTGGAGCCGTAGCCGCGGTTCCACTCGCCGATGAGATCCAGCGGCTGGTAGAACTGCGTGAGGTTCTTGACCTGGTTACGGGCCGGGGCGCCCATGAGGTAGTAGGCCTCGCCGATAGCCATGAGCGAGAGCTTGTTCATGGTGAAGTTCGGGAAGATATCCGGAACGGTCATCAGCTGCGGGGCATTGAACTTCAGCGGATCTTTCGCCAGCTTCGGGTTCAGCTCCTCCAGCTGCTCTAGCGTGGCCAGGGAGCCGCGGGAAATGGTGGAGCGGCCCAGTTTCGGCTCTGGGGAGATGACGTCGAACCACGCGGAGGAATAGGTGTAATTGTGCTCCGATCCATCGGAGTGGAAGGCGATGGTTTCCTCGAGGTTATCCGTGCGGTCGGTATCCGCGATGAAGTAGGCGGTTTCCGTCTTCGTCATCTTGATCTTGGCGCGCAGGATGATGCCGGTCAGGCCCATGCCGCCGACGGTGGCCCAGAAAAGATCGCTGTGCTCTCCCTCCGGGGTCAGGTGCAGCACGCGGCCATCGGCGACGAGCAACTCCATGGAGGTGACGTGGTTACCAAAGGAACCGGCGGAGTGGTGGTTCTTGCCGTGGATATCCGGGCCGATAGCACCACCGATGGTGACCTGGCGGGTGCCCGGCAGAACCGGAACCCACAGGCCATAAGGCAGGGCGGCCTTCATGAGCTGGTCGAGGGTGACTCCACCGTCGACGTCGACGATGCCCGACTCTGGGTCGATGGAGTGGATGTTGTTGAGCGGTTGCATGTCGATGACGAGGCCGCCGGCGTTCTGCGCGGGGTCACCGTAGGAGCGGCCCATACCGCGGGCGATGACGCCGCGGCGCAGGTGGGAAGGCTTATCAGCGTTGTCCTCGGCCACCTGGGCGACGGCGGTCTTGATGACGTCGACGTCCGGGGTGGATAAAACATGGGCGGTTGTCGCCGCCGTGCGGCCCCAACCGTAGAGGGACTTCTCAGTAGTATGCAGTTCCATCTCTTACTCTTTAAATCGATGTGATGGGTCGGTTTTCTACACTACCTAGGCGGCAGTGGCTGTGGCGGGAGTGAAAACGTGAGATTAGGTACAAAAGCCAAGCAAACGGAACATTTGTGCCGTCCGGTTGTATGGTTTTCTATGGCTAGTACAGATCCATGATCTGCCGGATTTCCTCGGGAAGTTCATCCTGCGAGGTGATCTCGGGGCCTTCATAAGAACGCAGGATTTCATAGACACGGCCGCGCGAGGTGGAGTCGAGGATGGGCAGTTCCTCGGCGATGAGCCGCGTCATAAAACCATTGAGTGGCAGTGAGGTGTGCTCGGTGGCGAGGAAGTGCCCGTGGCGCTTGTCGACCTCGGCGCGCTCATCTTGCGCCGCGCGCTGTGCCGGAGTGAGGTGCTCTTTTTTGGAGGAGTACATGCACGGTAGCCTACCGCCCGCCTAAAGTGGTGCGGTATGACTTCTCCCAAGCAAGATAATTATGCGTTGGATGACACCCTCGCCGGACGTATCACCCAAGCCGCGGCCGTGGCGATCATGACTTCTTATCCAGATTGGATCAAGAACAAGACTGCGCTCGTGTCCGCCTATGTCCTGTCTTTCTTAGGCTTTGGTGCACTCGTGGCCATTACTAATGCCGAGAGCCACGAGGGGCAACCGGAACCGGAGAAGCCGGAGGTGCCGCTGTGGGCGCTTCCGGTTGGCCTTGGTGCGCTTGTAGTTGGCGGCTGGTTGGGGATTAAGGCACAGCGGGGAATCGTTGGCTTTATCCGCCGCCGCGGCGTGGCAAAACCGTGGACGGTGTGGGGCGGAATCGGGGCCGCCATCGTGTTCATCTTCAGCGAGCTCGAAGCGCGCGAGAACGCCGCCCGCAACTAAAAGTGCGTATGGTGGGGCACATGAGCTCACAGGTCACAGATTTGGCGCAGGTCCGCGCCAAACGTGGTGATTCTGCTCGAACCCTGCTGTGCCAGGTGTCCAACGTCCGCGCGGAAGCCGAGGTGCACCGCCAGATTGGTTTCTCGGACGCACTCACGCTGGAAGAGCTTCATCATATTCTCGAGGTCTGCTTCGGCCTGCCTCAAGAGGATTCGCCGTGGCACTTTTTTGAACATACCGATGCCCGCGGCCAACGAATCGATCCGAGCCATACCGTGCGCGAATTCTTAAGCCGCGAAGGCGAGCAGATTGATTATGCCTGGGGGCTGTGGGATTTCGAGATAGTCGTGGTGGAGACCTATCCGCGCGATAACGGCACGCCGGAGGCTCTGTGCGTGGGCGGCTCCGGATCTTTTCAGACATCGTTTGATCTCACCGCAGTGAATGCTGAGCTCACAGGCCAGGAAACCATTGATGAAGTTCTGGATCTGGTGGTTAGTCCCGTCCGCGCGCTCATTGAACGAACCCGGCTCTATGACTTCGTTCCGCTCCTCCAAGCTTTGGATTTGAATCGCGAAGTCAACATTGATGCCCAGGCGTACCGCCAGCTGCGTACCCTGCCGCGAGAAGTAACAAACGAAGGCAAGGACGCCTTTTGGTCGATGGCGCTGGCGCTGTCCTGCATGGGCGGGCGCGAGCTGACGGATTCCGTGGTGGAGACCGCCATGGCGGCGTTGGGCTGGGTCGACGATGACGGCGAGGAGCTTCGCGGTGCTGAGATTCGGGAGCTGTGCACGGCGTCGCTTAAGGTTTTGTCATCCCTCGGTGCCTATGGTGAAGACGCCGTCGCACCCGTGGATCGCCTGGACATTTACCGCGCCCTCATCCGCGGGTAGAGTATTCCGCCGTGACTGAACCTACTTCCACCCTGAAGACGCAGCTCGTGCGCTTTGTCTCCGTCGGTGTTTTCACCGCGGCCATCGACTATGGCCTCACTCTCTTCCTGACCTACCTCGGCCTGCACCGCTCCCTGGCCAAGGCGATCGGCTGGGTTTTCGGTACCATCGCCGCGTATGTGGCCAATGCTCGCTGGACTTTCGGTGCCCAAGTATCTGGTCGTACCGCCGGTGCCGTGGGCATGCTGTACCTGTCTACCTTCGCCGTGCAGAACTTCCTGTATTGGGTGCTCAACGCTCCACTGATCAGTCTGGGCTTCGAGGGCGCGCTGAAGGACACTATCGCTTTCGTCATCGCGCAGGGCGTGGCCACGGTGACTAACTTCGTCATTCAGCGCGTATTCATTTTTAAAGGCAAGTAACTATGGTTGGTCGCGCCGAACGCCTCTCACGATCGAATTCCCTGCACGCGCAGGGCGCGAAGTTCGCCATTACGGGAGCCATTGCCGCGCTTATCGACGTCTCCCTGACCTGGCTTTTTCAAATTGGTTTAGGGGTGTTCGGGGACGTGGGCTCCCGAACTGTCGGCTTTGCTGTGGGCACCTTCGTGGCTTATTTATTGAATCGGCGGTGGACCTTCAACGCTCGGGCATCGAAGCGCCGCTTTGCCGCGGTGTTTGCCACCTATGCCATGACCTATGCGATCAATATTTTGTTATACCGCTGGGCCTTCCCCTTTTTCGACCACAACCTGGAGTGGCCCTCGTCCTGGGCACTGGCGGTGGCGTTTGTGATTGCGCAAGGCACGGCAACACTCATCAACTTCTTCGTGCAGCGGTGGGTCATTTTCCGCAGCACGCGCAAGTCCTTTGAGGTTTAGGGCCTGCGGAAGTCTTCCTTGCGGCCACGGTTGTGCAGGCGCAGCCATTCCATGAATCCCTTCACGTCATGCTGCTGCACGATGAAGAACCAGCCGAAACGTGCGAATTCCTGCGGCAGCAGCTTGCGCATGCCGCGCTGCCATAGAAGGTAGCCGCGGTTGCGGTAGGTAAAGAAGCGCTTGAACTCGCCGTCCGGATACTGAGTATGCATTTTGCCGCCGAGGATGGGCTTGAACTCGTCGGAGCCATCCGGGTGCAGGTAGCTGGTGGTCAGCGCAGTGCCGAAGTTTAAGCCCGAGTTGACCAGGCGGCGGTGGTATTCCACCTCATCGCCACGGATGAACAGGCGGTAATCTGGCACGCCGATGATCTCCATGGCCTCGGCGGAGATGAGCGCGCCGTTAAAAAGCGAGGCGATACCAGGGAGGAAGTCGCCCTCTAATTCGCTCATGTAGCGCCGCCACACCAAGCCCTGGCGCAGCGGGAAGGCCAGCTTGGCGGGCTCGTTGATGTTGCACACGGCGGGGGAAACTTCGTGAAGGCTGTTGTTTTCCGCAACGCGGTAGAGCTCTTCCAGCACGTGGTGGTCGGCGGGGCGGCCGTCGTCATCGGCGCACCACACCGCGTCCGCGCCGAGGGCGAGTGCGGTGAGGAAGCCCAGCGCGAAGCCGCCGGCGCCGCCGAGGTTGGTTTCGGAAGGCACGTAGACGGCGCGCCCACCGGCCAGTTCGTGGAGGAGTTCCTCTACAGCTTGTTCTGTGCCGTTATCGACCACGATGACCCACTGCACCGGGTGCGTCTGGTTCACCACCTGCTCAAGGGAGGCGCGCAGCAGCTCCACGCGCTGGTGGGTGACGATCACAGCGGCCGTCGTACCGGCCTGGGACAGGGTGGCAGTCATGCGTTCCATTGTGCCACCCGTGATGAGTTATACGATGCTAGCCATGGCTGTAAAAAGTATCGAAGAGATGTGGGCTCCTTTTCGGATTTCCATCCAGGTGGGTGACCTGACCCTGCGGGTGCTGCGCGATAGCGACATTGCTGCCATCCACGGTGTTAGTGCGGCTGAGATTTTCGGTGAGCCGCTTCCGGAGTACACGTTCCCCTGGCTGAAAGAGAAGCCGGACCCGAGCTTCCGGTGGGCGCACCGCGCGCAGATGTCCCCGGAAGAATGGTCGCTCGACTTCGGAGTGCATCTTGATGGTGAGATCATCGGCTCGGTGGATCTGCGGGCGAAGAGTTTTCCCGATAACCATGAGGTCGTAACCGGATCGTGGATCTACCACCGCCTTCAGGGCCGCGGGATAGGGACGCAGGTTCGCCATGCCGCTGCGGTCTTCTGTTTTGATTACTTGGGCGCGTGCCAGTTGCGCTCCGAGTGGGACCCCGGCAATGAAGCTTCCCAGGCTGTATCACGCAAGCTGGGCTACATCATCGAAGGCAACAAGGCCGTGCTGCGCAAAGAGGACTACCAGCCGGGGCCGGAAGTAACTGTCAGTGGCATGAGCGAGGAGCTGGGCGAGCTGCTTGGGGTGAGGTGCCCTAAGTGACGAAAGTATGACCGACCATTCGCTGGGGCCCGAAAAGTTTGGCAACTAGGGCAGTAGGAACAGCAAGGTTTCCGTGAAAACAAGTGAATTGTCGCCTGTTTTCACGGAAACTTAGGCGTTTTCCTCGTTGTCGAAGCGCTTGCGCAAATCCCGCACGTACTCGCCCCCCTCGGGGCCTTCGTACTCGCCGACGACCTCGGAGACCTCGCCCACCGAGCGAATCTGACCGTGGTCGATCCACAAGGCGGTATCGCACAGCTGCGCCAGGAAGTCATTGGAGTGGGAAGCAAAGACTAGGATGCCGGAGCGTTTCACCAGGTCCTGGAGGCGGACGCGAGCCTTGGCCATGAAGGCGGCGTCGACGGCGCCGATTCCTTCGTCGAGAAGCAGGATCTCCGGCTCAATGGAGGTCACCACACCCAGTGCTAGGCGCACACGCATACCGGTGGAGTAGGTACGCAGCGGCATGGAGAGGTAATCACCCAGCTCAGAGAACTCGGCGATTTCATCCATCTTGGCCTTCATCTGCTTGATGGTCTGGCCCAAGAAGAGGCCGCGGATGATGATGTTGTCATAGCCGGAAACCTCCGGGTCCATACCCACGCCGAGGTCGAAGACTGGGGCAACGCGCCCGCGGACGTCGGCAGCACCGCGCGTAGGTTCGTAGATGCCGGAGAGCAGGCGCAGCAGAGTGGTTTTGCCCGCGCCGTTGTGGCCGACGAGGCCGACGCGGTCGCCCTCACGCAGGTGGAGGTTGATGTCTTTGAGCGCTTCCACCATGACCACGTTCTGGTCATTTTTGCCAATGGAGCCACCGGCCGTGGAGAGCATCGCCTTCTTGAGTGAACGGGATTTGGCATCAAAGATGGGAAAGTCCACGCAAGCGTTATACGTATCAATGGAAACCATGGACGATCCTTTCTAGACCCAGTAGGAGACACGGAAGCGCCACTGGCGCATGGCCAGTCCAGCGATGAGCAGTCCGACGACGGTGCAAGCGATGACGATAAGCCAGTGATAGCCAGCGACGGGCTCACCAATCATGGGGGCGCGGATGATCTCCATGTAGTGGTAGAGCGGGTTGATCTCAGCGATGCGCGCGCGGCTAGCCACGGCACCTCCCTGCTCCTTCAAGGTGTTGGTCATCCACACGATAGGCGTGACGTAGAAAAGCAGCTGGGTCAGAGCCTCCAGCAGCGGGGCAACGTCACGGAAGCGGGTGGCGATGATGCCGAAGAACATGGCTACCCACACGCCGTTGACCAAGAAGAGCGCCAGCGCCGGGATGAACAGGAAGAACTCCCAGCCCAGGTGGCGTGGGAAGATGATGATGAGCAACAGCCAGATGATGAGGTTGTGGCCCAAGAAGAGGGTTTGCCGCCACACTAAGCGGTAGACGTGCACCGATAGTGGTGCGGGCAGTTGTTTGATCAAGCCTTCGTTGTCGATGAAGACCGTCGAGCCTTCCTTGATGGCACCCGAAATGAAGTTCCACATAATCAGGCCCACGGTCACGTGGGGCAGGAACTCCGCCACGGGGATCTGGAAGAGCATGGAGTACAGCAGGCCCAGGGCCGCGGCCATCACGCCGGTCGCGATGGTGATCCAGAAAGGACCCAGCACCGAGCGGCGGTAGCGCTGCTTGATGTCTTGGATGCCCAGCTTGAACCACAGCTCGCGCTGGCGAGCGCCTTGCAACAGATCGGCGAAGGCCGCCGACATGGTCATGGAACGCGAGGCCGGCTCCTCGCCGGGTGCAGGCGCGGAGGTCATGCGGGCGACGTCGTCACGCAGGTTTTTCTTGTCTTGCACGCCATTCACCCTAGCGCGCACGTCCGCCAAAAACCTACACACACGCCCGTAACCTGGGAAAACGCGAGCGAGCTGGGAAAACCGAGGGTTAGGAAAGATTCAGGTGGGGCGTATAGAGTAGGGAGTCGATCGGACGATTCGAGGAAGGGTTGAAGCATGACGGAACAGTATGACGTCGCCAGCGTGCGAGGTCTTTACACTGGTCTGTCCGATGGTTGGACCTACCTGAACGCGCATGCCGCGCCGCAGATTGCGGAGCGCGTGGCCTCTGGCGTTGCCCGTTCTTTCCGTATGTCCGCCACGGTGAAGCCGCTGGAGGACGCCGTGGGCGCGCACTCGGCGCATCACGACCCAGGCGAGCTCCACGCGGCTGACATGTATGCCTCCGCGCGCCGGGCCATGGCGGATCTCACGGGTGCCACGGCGGAACGAGTCATCCTGGGCCCGTCTTTGCCGGTGCTCTACCAGTCCTTGGGCGTTGCACTGCGCCCGCTGCTGCGCCGCCAGTCTTCGGTGGTGCTCTCCCGCTTTGATTCGCCGGAGATGACACGCGCGTTCGAGCACGTGGGAGCTGATATTCGGTGGGCGCAGCCGGATTTGGGTACGGGCGAGTTACCGGCATTCCAATACGCGGATCTGGTTGATGGCTCGACGCGGTTTGTCGCTTTTTCCGCCGCCCACGAGCTGCTGGGCACTGTAACACCGGCCGCGGAGATCATCGATGCGGTCCATGAGCGTTCGCGCGCCTGGGTGCTTGTCGACGTCTCCTCGATCGCCCCCTACCGTCTCCTCGACTTTGATGCGATTGGGGCGGACATCCTCGGCGTGGAAGTGGGCGCTCTTGGTGGCCCGCAGGTGGCGGCGCTGGTCTTCCGCGATACCGCGATGTTCCGCCGCCTCGATGAGCTTGTCGTTGGCCCGGTTTCCGCGGGCTTGGCGGGTGGCGTTGGTCCTCTGGTGGACCATTTCGCGGAGCTCGCCGGCGGGGAGCGCGGTTCGCGCCGCGTGCGCCTGACGCGTTCCATGCAAGCTCTCTCCGGTTATATGGAGGATCTCACCGGGGATCTCTATAGCCTGTTGGGCACGCTTCCGGCCGTTCACATCCTGGGTGTGACGGGGGAGGCGGCTGCCGACGCCTCCGATGACCGCCTCCCACGCCTCACCTTTGCCGTGCGTGACGTGCCTGCGGACGTGATTCACCGCCGCCTCTTTGATAATGGTTTGGTGACTACCATCGCTCCGCACACCCCGCTGCTCACGGAGATGGGCGTGGAAGAGGTTGGCGGTGCCGTCACGGTCTCGCTGAGTCCGTTTAGCACGTACCACGACGTGGAGCATCTCACCCGCGTGGTTGCGTCGCTGGCTTAGACCTCGAGGACGAGCTTGCCGGTGACTTCGCCGGAGTCGAGGGCTTGGTGGGCTTCGGCGGCGTCGACAAGCGCAAAAGTGCGATGCAGGTGGTGCTTGACGCTGCCGTTCTCTAGCCAAGGCCAGACATTCTTGACGGTGTCCGCAACGATGGCGGCCTTGCCCTCCAACGAGCGGGAGCGCAGCGTGGTGCCCTGCAGGGTCAGGCGCTTGTTGAGGAGGATGGCCATGTTGAGCTCGGCTTTTGTTCCGCCCTGCATGCCGATCGTGACCATGTGACCACCCTTGGCGAGCGCGATGAGGTTCTTCTTGAGGTACTTCGCGCCCATGATGTCGAGGATGACATCACACTGGTTCTTCAGTTCCTCGGCGAAATCCTGCTCGTTGTAGTTAATAAGGATGTCCGCGCCGAGTTCCTTGCAGGTCTCGAGCTTCTCATCGGAACCAGCCGTCACGGCGACGGTGGCGCCGAGGTTTTTCGCCACCTGGATGGCGAAGGTGCCGATACCGCCCGCGCCGCCGTGGATGAGGATGGTCTGGTCCTGTGTGAGGCCAGCTTCCATAGCGATGTTGGACCACACGGTGCAGGCCACCTCGATGACGGAGGCGGCCTCGGCAAAGGAGTAGCCGCTGGGGATGGGCAGCAGCTGGCCCTGCGGCACGGCCACGTATTCGGCATAGCCGCCGCCGGCCAGCAGTGCGCCGACCTTGGAGCCAACCTCGACGTCGGTGGTGCCGGCATCGACGACTTCACCGGCGACTTCGAGGCCGATAATCTCCGATGCACCCGGCGGCGGCGGGTAGTGCCCGCGGGCCTGGAGTAGGTCGGCGCGGTTCACGCCGGCGGCTTTGACTTTAACAAGGACTTCGCCGGCAGCTAGTTCTGGTGTGGCGACATCCCCCAACTCTAGCGAGTGTGGGTCTTCCGGATTGGTCTGAATGATGGCTTTCATGCCACACCACCGTACTTAAATCCAATCATTCTCGACGAGGAAGGCATTGACCGCGATGGCGGCGGCCAGAACTGGGAATGCGACCGTCGGAGGACGGCACCTTGGGTATCCTTTGGATGTCGTTGAGTCTTGAAGGAGCAAGAAAGTAGCATGACCCACCCCTCCGCTGTCTCTCAGGAGGGCATCCGATCCCGTGCCCTACGTTTCGCACCGCGCCGCTCCGACTGGTCCCGCGCGACGATCGGGCGCGACCTCTCGGCAGGCCTCATGGTGGCCCTCGTTGCACTGCCCCTCGCGCTCGGCTTCGGCGTTGCGTCCGGTGTCGGCGCGGCAGCCGGAATTACGACGGCCATCGTCGCGGGCATCTTGGCCGCAGTCTTCGGTGGTAGCAATGTTCAGGTAAGTGGCCCGACTGGTGCAATGACCGTCGTGTTAATCCCCATCGTGGCCGACCATGGTGCCGATGGGGTGCTCGTCGTTGGCGTGCTGGCGGGGCTCATGCTGCTCTTGCTGGCATTCACCGGCGCTGGCCGTGCGATGAAATACATGCCGTTGCCTGTCGTCGAAGGTTTCACAGCCGGTATTGCGGTGATCATCGGCCTCCAGCAGCTGCCTGCTGCACTCGGTGTTGATGTGGACGGCGAGAAGGTCCTCGGGTTGGCGTGGGGCGCAATCAAAGCTTGGTTAGATGCCCCGGGATGGCAGGCGCCAGTGATGACCCTCGCGGTGGCGGCCGGAATCGTGGTTGCGGCGCGCGTTCGTAGTGGCTTTCCCGCGGCGTTGGTGTTGGTAGCTGCCGCGACGGCCATCAACATGCTGGCAGACAGTAACCTGAAGACAATCGGCTACATCCCGTCGACGTTGCCTGCTCCGCGCTTGCCGCACATCCCGTGGGAGCACCTGGATTCCTTGCTGTTGGCAGCGGTCGCCGTCGCAGCTCTCGGTGCGTTGGAATCGTTACTGTCTGCAACGGTTGCCGACGCGATGACTGTCGGCGACCGGCACGATCCCGACCGCGAGCTCTTTGGGCAGGGCGTGGCCAATGTCGTCGCGCCCCTGTTTGGCGGGATCCCCGCGACCGCCGCGATCGCCCGAACTGCCGTTAACGTGCGAGCAGGAGCGGGTACGCGCCTGGCAGCGGTGTTCCATTCGCTGCTTTTGCTCGTCGCCGTGCTCGTCGCGGCCCGGTGGGTGGGCGAGATTCCTCTCGCCGCGCTCGCCGGCGTGCTTATCGCTACTGCGATCCAGATGATCCATCCGCGGAACATCCGCTCGGTGATGCGCGCCACCAAGGGCGACGGGGTCACCCTGCTCATCACGGCTGCCGCCACCGTCGTGTTCGACCTTGTCGTCGCCGTGCTCATTGGCCTTGTTATCGCGGGCTTCTTTGCACTGCGCGATACCGCCCGCACGGCGGTGTTAGAGGCTGCCCCGCTGGAGACGGGAGATAACCGCGACAAGGAGCGCGAGCTTCTCGACGAACACATCGCCGCCTTCCGCTTGGAAGGCCCACTCTTCTTTGGCGCAGCGCACGATTTCCTCCTGGGGCTCGCTGATGTCTCGTCGGTCAAGGTTGTCGTGCTCCGCATGCGCTACGTCACGACGATCGACGCCACCGGTGCCCAAATGCTCGCCGACACCATCGGGCACCTCGAACGCCGCGGTACCACTGTCTTACTCGCAGCCACGAAGCCAGAACATGTTCCGGTGTTGCGCGGACTCGGCGTATTTGACCAGCTTGCGCACGAGAATCACGTCTTCGACGACACTCTCGACGCCATTGCCCATGCCCGACTGCATGTCTCGCGCATTCAGCATGAGGAGTCGGATGGCGCACCCGCGGCGTCGCAAAGCAATCAGCACGACGAGTAGCACTGGCGAACCTGCGGTTGTGAGGCCATTATCGGTGGCGTGATAAGCCGAATTCTTCTCCCGCGGCGGAGTCTAGTACTCTGAACGTGTTGCGCGCGGTGCATGCTGACGCGTGACGAGGAGGCGTGGCAGAGCGGCCGAATGCACTGGTCTTGAAAACCAGCGTGGGGAAACTCACCGCGGGTTCAAATCCCGCCGCCTCCGCCAACTATTTTTGGGGGTCATTTGTAGCGGCTTTGCTCCTGTCCCATGCGGCTGTAACGAAGCTCAGAACGCATCCAGCTAGTAGGAACCCGCTGATCTGTAGGTGCGTGGCCCCGTTTCCTCCGCCGCCAGGCAGGGCGAGAAAAATCGAAAATGTAATCGCGACAAGGCAGTGGATGACCAACCGGCTATGCGCTCCAAGGTGGCATTGCGGCCAAGCTTTCTCGATAGCCCAGCTCACTGCTGTGAGAATGGCGTAAAAGACGATTCCCGCTAAGGCCCCTGGAACAAGGTAGAGCATGGATTCATCTCCTCTCGGGGGGAATAATGGTTGTGGTAAGGATGGTGGTTTCGTGATGTCAGAGGATAACTATTCGGCGTGGGTAGAGACTGATTATCTTTTCGGCTCCCCAGTCAATGCTCGCCGGCTATTGGAGTCTTACGAGCAAGTGCTGGACGGAAAGGCTAAGGAGCACGACATCGATCTGGATGTGTAAGAACTATCTTTCGATCGAAGTGGAGTATTCACCTTCTGGCAGGGTGGAACCGGTTTGTTTATCTGAGAGGAATCTTGCCTATTTCCGGTAAACATCTCGTCGGTGAGCAACACGCAGGACGAGGACTACGAGCTTTCCGTCTAAGATCTCGTAAACCACGCGATAGTGCCAACCACGCGATAGTGCCCGATTCGAGTTCTATACAGATTGGTCGAGGCTTTTAGCTTCTTTACTCCATCCGGACGAGGGGTAACAGCTAAGTCTTCGATTGCAGCAAGAAGTTGCCTTTGTGTCGGTCTATCGAGCTTGCGTAATTCCTTGGCTGCGGATGCCTTATAGGTGATGCGATAAGTGGAGTTAGCCATAGAAGGCGATTAGGTGAGGCCCAGTTCTTTTTTAAGATCTTCGTGTGAAATCTCTACGGCTTCTCCTCGGGCAATCTCTGCGGCCTGAACATCCTCACGATCTTCCAGTGCTTCAACTGCGCGGGCGAAAAATGAAGGAGAGACGACAAAAGCGCGAATCCGGCTTCCACGACTAGTGATGGCGACGGGCGTGTGCTGTGCCTCTTCAAGAATTTGGCTTTGGGATTGGCGAAACTGGCTGGATGCCACTGAAATCGTTTTCATACAACAAATGTACATCTTGTACATTTTGGTGGGCAAGGGCTGCGGATATCGGGTTGCTACTCCTCTTTGCCATCGATCCGCCCCGCCAGGATGCGAGGCAGCGCCTCCGCTGCGGTGGCGGTGACCACCACGCTGGCAAGCGGTGAAAGGTCCGTGGGCTGCGGGGTGACTTCCACGATGGGGATGCCGCGCGCGTGGGCAATCTGCGGCAGGCCGGCGGCGGGGTAGACCACGCCGGAGGTGCCCACGATGAGCAGCGCGTCCGCGGTGGACATGCGGCGCTCGGCCTCGGCCCATTCGTCGTCGGGCAGTGCCTCGCCGAACCACACGACGCCCGGGCGCACGAGTCCACCGCACACGGGGCACTCGGGTGGAGTGATGCTCTCGACCGGTTCCTTCGGCAGTGCAATGTTCTCGTCATAGGGCGTATCGCAGTCGGCGCAGCGGAAGGCAAACAGGGAGCCGTGCAGGTGGACCACGTCTTGGCTTCCGGCGCGCTCGTGCAGGTTATCGATGTTTTGAGTAGTCACCGTCATGTCCCGTGCGGCAGCAATCGCGCGGTGCCCGGCGTTGGGCTCGGCCCGCTGCGCTAGCTGGGCACGCCACAGGTACCAGGCGAACATGGGCTTTGGTTCATTACGCCATGCGCTTATCGACGCCATTGCAACCGGATCCACGTTCTCCCAGATGCCCGTCTGCGCATCGCGGTATGTGGCGATGCCGCTATCCGCACTCATACCCGCGCCGGTGAACACCTCAACGTGGGTGGCATTAGAAAGGATCGAGTGTGCGCGCTCAAACAGGTGCTCCATATGCCTAGAGTACGGCGATGAGCACGCAGAATGCTATGGATGCGGCGAGAGCGATGCCCATGCGCCACAGGTAGCGCCGTCCCGGTTCGTGGGCGGTGTTGATCTGCAGCTTCGAAGGATTCGTGGAAAAGACTGCCATGCACATGGGGTCTGCGGGCTCGTTGTAGACTCCCATGCCGCCGGCAAAGCGGAGTGCTTTGTTTCGAACCTGTTCATCATGGTCGGTGGGAATGGCTTTCACGTCCTTCGCGGATGTCAGCGTCAATCGGACGCCTTGGATCATGACGAACACGGTGAAGGCTATCCACGCGGCCACGAGGAGAAAGCCCGAGAAGGGGATGTCCGGTACTACCGTGCAGACCGCGGTGAGGCACACGCAGGTCGTCATGGCGAACACTGTCTGGGCGATGAAGGTGGTGGTCTTTTCAGCGAGCAGCTCCGCGCGCTGTGCCGTGGTCTCGGAGAAAGGAAGCGCTGACTCCACCGGAACCTGCGCTGTCTTTCGCGCCAGCGAGACCGGTGGCACGCACAGCGGCAGCGCAATGGCGAAGACAACGCCAATCCACACCAGGGCCGTTGCGTTGAAGAAAGACTTGGGTTCGAAGCGGTCCGGATTGCCCGAGCCATCGAAGTGGACAGGGATGGGGTTAGGCACCGAATCCCAGCGCAGCAGCATGTACACCAGCGTGAGAGCACACATCACAGCGGTGGCGACGTAATACTGGCGGATCCTCATGGCAGTGAGCTTACAAAGGGGGTGTCTGGTTGGGGGCGTTGTAGGAGTCGATCCCGTGCATGGTTCGAGTCATAAGATGCACTTTGCAGATGGCATCTGTCAAAAGGCATCTTTGGGTTTCAAAACGCCATCTGCGCGGGGTAAAAGGCGTTTTTAGCTCTGAAAACGCCTTCTGATAGATGCCTTCTATCAGATGCCATGTGGGTAGAGGAAAGGGAGCAAGGGTTCGGGCTATGGTTTGGTCTATGTGTCGTTGTGCTCGGCCTCTAGGTCGTCGAGAGAGATGGTCTCCAGATCGCCGCGACGCGCGGCGGCGGCTTCGGACTCAAGCTCGGAAATGTGTTCTTGCCAGGCGTCGATGTCGCCGCGCAGCGAGTAGACGTTGCTGAAGCCGCGGGCGCGCAGGGCCTCGACTGCTTGGGAGGAGCGCAGGCCGCTGGCGCAGTAGAGGACGGCGAGGTCCTCAGAGTTTAAGGGCGGATTGTGACCGGCGAGGATGTCATCGAGCGGGAAGTGCTGCGAGCCGGGGATAAGCGAGGTGGCGCGTTCGGAGGCGGTGCGGACGTCGATGAGCGTGGCGTCCGCAGGGATCTCGCGGACATCCGTGGGGTTGTCGGGGCGCGCCGGGATGGCGCCGTTGGCGCGAACGGGGATGTATTCCCAGTTCCCGGCGAGGGAATCGTAGTAGCCCAGCGTGCCGATGAGCGGGGTGCCGATGCCTGTGAGGAGCTTGAGCGCCTCAACGGCTAGGGCGGAGCCGGTCACGCCGACGACTGGGCCCATCACGCCGGCCTGCGAGCAGGAGGGTACCTGTGGATCGGTGGGGAAGAGGTCCTCGTAGACCGGGCCGTGGCCGGAGTGGAAGACGGTGAGCTGCGCGTCATAACCCAGGAGTGACGCCCACACGTGCGGAATGCCCAGCTCATGGGCGGCCCAGGAGGCCAGGTGGCGGGAGTAGAAGTTATCGGTGCCGTCGATGATGAGGTGAGCGCCGCGCAGTTGTTCCAGGGCAGTATCGGGCGTGAGGCGCGAGAATTGCTCGACGGTGCACTCGGGGTTGAGGGCGTTCATGGCCGCGGCAGCGGATTCGGTTTTGGGCTGACCCACAGTTGCTGTGCTGTGGATGACTTGGCGGTGCAGGTTGGAAAGGGAGACGGTGTCGTCGTCGAACAACAGGATGCGTCCCACGCCAGCGCCTGCTAGATAGAGCAGGGCAGGTGAGCCGAGGCCGCCGGCGCCGATGACGGCGATGGTGGCGTTAGCCAGGAGCTTTTGAGTGTCAGTTCCCCACAGGGTTTCCTGTCGTGCGTAGCGTGGACTCATTCTGAAGTGCTCCGAGTTTTCCTAAACTTTGTCTTGGTTCCGAAATATTTCTTATGAGGCCCACTCGATCGTTGCGATTTCTACCTCCACAACATTATCCTATCTGCGAGTTTGGGAAAGCCGCTGGTTTTCGTCAACTCTGACATAGGACGAGCGTGGTGAGAGTGGTGCACCTAGCCTGTTTGGTTTCTTCGCCTCAGCCATGTTGCTTTTATCGTTTAGGGCACCACTGAAACTAACGAGTCTTTTCGCGTTAGCAAAGTCGGCTGCGCTGGCCATCAACGGACTAATCACACCCTCGTTCTAACAGCCAGTCAGGGAAGAAGGAACTGTGGCGTAGTTTCGGGACAGTCACATCGACGGTGCCAATCCGCGTATCCAGTGGTCGGTGGCGGTAGCCGTTGTGGTGGTTGACGTGGTTGTCGCTGGTGGTGCTGTAGTCAGCGCTGCAGACAGTATCGGCTTGGCCAGATAGAATTTGGTTGATGAAATCACCGAGCATCCAACGCATCAGATCAGGTGATGCTTGGGTGAGTAGCTCTTCGAGATACGCGGTCGGGTCGATAAACTAAGGACCAGCGGCCATTATGGGTGTCGTCCTTTCGAGGATGGGTAGAAGTTGATTCGAAAGGTACCCCATGATGGTCGCCCTATTTGTCCTCGGGGCCCATCAGACCCTCTCGCTTCTACTTCAGCCGGCGTGCGGTAGCCCAGGCTCTGGTGGAGCCTTGACTCGTTCCACCAGTTAACCCACTCGAACGTCGATGCTCTCTAGGCGACTTGATAAGGCAGATGAGAGACTTGGCCGGGACAGATCAGTACGAGGCTGCACCACGCCAGCAATTTAAGTCAGTACGGGAACTGATCAACGCGGTGAAAACCCGTCGTGAAGAGGCTGATGATGGTGCTGAAGCACATCCCGCGCCCGATCTTCAAGATGCTGCCTATTTAAGGTCTGGAGGGGACCAAGGCCCGAATAGCAGGGCTTTGGTCTCAACCCACAGCTGCAGTTCCAATTGGGATAACCGTGGAGCAATACGATTGCAGCAGCTCATCATCGTGACTGACTAGAACTATGCCCATTCCCTCGCTGTTGAGTTCTTGCAGAACGCTCATCACTTTGGTCGCTGCTTGATAATCAAGCGCCGAGGTAATTTCATCGCAGAGCAGGAGCTTTGGGCGCACGGCTAGAGCACGTGCGATTGCAACACGCTGCCTCTGCCCTCCAGAGAGTCCACTTGGCTTACGCTGTGCGAGCTGCTTATCGATACCGACTTTATCGAGTAAATCTATTGCCGCTCGGCGTGCGTCACGGCGTCCCCTTACCGACACCCGGGCTGCACGCTCTACGGCATCGAGCGCGGTCATTTTCGGGTTCAACGTAGAGGCAGGATCCTGCGGAACTATCTGCATCATCAAACGATTCTTCCGTGGCCATGTACGCTTAGCTTCACGAGTTACACCAGCACATTCAATCTCACCCGACTCTGCGTGGTTTAGCGAAAATAGTGTCGACTTCTCCGCGGTCCTGACCCAACCATAGTCCACGCTGTACAAAGAAAGGCCCTGAAAAGAGTCACGCGTTCATTATTCACGCAGCTCAGGTTGAAACTCTTAAGACGGAGACGCGCCGCCCCAGCCCGCCCCGGCATAGATTCACCAATCGAGGCTTTGGAGAGTTCTGTGACCTGGATGCCTTTCGTTACTGAACGCGGGCTGTGGCCAGAAGTCGTCTCTACACTCTGGCGTTCCACGCGCTGGGTGATCGAATCGCTTTTTTCCGTTCCATTCCCGACAGCCACGACCGAGTCAATGCAAATCGCAAGCTTAGGAACCTGGTGGGCGGTGAAAATGACCGTAACGCCACTATCCGCGAGGCCTCTTAGCAGATGAGCGATTACCGTCGAAGTATCGGAGTCAAGGCCGGCGAAGGGCTCATCAAGAGCGATGGCTTCAGGCGAACGCGATAGTGCCCGAGCCAGTGCCACCCGTCGCTGCTGTCCACCAGAAAGCTGGTGAATACGTCGGGAAGCAATGCTGGCTGGAAGATCTACACGCTGCAGCAACGCTGCAACGTCGGCCGCTGGAGCTAGCTCCCGGAGCATCCGGGCTACTGACATCAATGGTGGCAACTCGGCGCCCGGATCCTGTCCTACGAAAGCAATGTGCTCACGGCGAAAATGAGCTAATTCACATGATGAAAGCTCCAGCGGGTTTACATCTCGCCACTCACTGGACTCGACAGAAACCTCACCAATTACTTCCGATCTCTCCGGTACCGCACCAATCAATGCCTTTAAAAGTGAGGTCTTCCCGGAGCCGCTCACCCCAGTTAAAACCGTAATTTCACCCGCTCGGGCAGTGAGCACTGTGCGGGGTAGGATAACGTGCCGACCTTGCCTCACGGAAATATCTACATCAATCACGAGATAGACACATCCTTCAATTCCTTCTGGTCCCCATTAATTAGTGCCACTACAGCAATCGATGTCGCAGCCAATGCAGCAGCCGGTGCAAGCACTGACCACGGGTTAAGAGATATTCCGCTTGCGTTGTCACGCACCATCGCTGACCAAGCGAATTCACCTAAACTTCTCCCGACCCCAAGGAAACTCGCTGTTGCCAGAACATACAGTGCCTCGATAATGCGAAGACTCCACACCGAACGAAGTACAGCCGAAATATTGGGAATGATGTCCCGAAAAATTATCGAGACGGTCGTTGCGCCACTGCCCTGTGCAGCCTGAACATAGCCAGCGCTAGCAACGGGATAGGTTGCGGCAGCGACTACGCGGGCGGCGTATGGAGTACCGACTGCGACAGAAACGCTGATAAGTAAAGGCAATCCTCCATTGGGATATAACACAGCGGTTAAAAGCAAAAGAATTACCGCCGGCACCAAGATCGTGGCATCCGCCACTGCTTCAATAAAGAAACCCAGTTTTGGCCTTAGCGCCCCCAAGATACCGAGTAGGGTGCCAAATACCGTGGTTAAAGAACCGACGATTATTGCAGTTACGACCAAGGACTGGCCGCCAACAAGCACCGCAGCGCCCACACTTCTCCCCAGGTGTTCTGTTCCTAGGAAGCCCTCCTCGTTACCGTTAGCGAAGGGCACGCCATGCGCCGACAGTTCAATGCCAAACAAACCAGCAGCGACCGGTCCGCCTAACACTAGGGCGATAAAGGCCCCCGCTAAAAACCTTCGAATCATAGTTGCACCTTCGGGGTGAATGCGACTTTTATTGCATCTGCCACAGTCAGCAACACCAATATGATCGCCCCTGTTACAGCAAGTACGGCAAGAATCACCGAGATATCCCGTTGCGCGACTGCATTAGACACCAAAAGCCCCACTCCAGGATGGTTAAATAACGCTTCGACTGTGACTGTCCCTGCTACCAAAACACCTGCTGTTGTAGCCATTGAAGTAGCAAATGTCGGTGCGGATAGCGGCAGGATATGTCGAAGTGCCAGCTGATTTCCCACGATTCCGTTTAGCTCAGCATTGCGGACCGCAGTGTTGTGAGAAGCATCCTCGAACGCTGCGAAAAGCATTCTCGAATTCCAGGCCGCCTGAGGAATTACCAGCGCCATAACCGGTAATGCGTACATACTTATCTGGGTTGGCAAGCCTTCCGCGGTGATAGTGACCGCGGGAAACCAACCAAGCCAGAGAGAGAATACCGCTACCAGAAACACACCAACGACAAACTCTGGTAGCGCAATTAATGCCACTGTCGATCGGTCAATAATGTGCGAAATCCAGGGTTTTTCAGCACGTGAAGCCCAAAAAATGGCGATTGCTACCGAAAGAACAGCAGTGACTAAAAATGCCATACCAGTTGTTGCCAGCGTCACAGGCAGCGCTGAACTCAGCAGATTAATAATCGGTACTCCGTTTACGGAAGTACCAAAGTCGCCCGCAAACGCACTTCCCAGCCAGCTCAGGAAGCGGGCCATAAGCGGCTTATCAAGATTCAGGTTTCTTTCTAGCGCTGCCAGAGCTTCCGGGGTCCGGTTTGCGCCCAAGATTGCGGAGGCAGCATTACCGGGCAGTCGATCAATCGCTACAAAAACAAGTCCGAGAACTGCGAAAAGTAAGCCTCCACGAATTATCAGCCGAGGAATAAGCCAACGCGCGATTTCCGCTGACACACTAAGCCTTCTTGACAGTTTCAAGGAGGACACGACCATAGCCTGGAGCCTTAGGCAGACCACTCAAATTCGCTCTCGCAAGATCGACGCCGTCGGATGCACCCCAGACCAGATACCCGGATCGCTCGAACTCAATCTTCTGCAGCTGGCGGCTTAGCTGGTTAATTCTCTCAGTATCGGTGCTTTCCAGTACCTGGTCATAGATCTCGTTGAATTCAGCATCATCAAATGCGGTCTCATTAGAGGCCGCGTCACCGTCGAGAACCTTCCCGGCGAAGAAGAGCACGGAATCGTTAGTTCCCCAATAGCCACAATATAGGTCTGCCTTGGTCCATGTCTCGTCGTAGAAAGTACCCGAATCCTGCTCCACTACATTGAGAGTCATGCCGATTTCTTTCACCTGATCAGCGATAACCTTCATCGCCTCTACTTGACCCGGAGCCTCAGGGGTAACGTACAAGTCATACGTTTTCTCAAGGTCAAAATCTGCCTCTTGGAGGAGATTCTTCGCTTTCACAACGTCACGCTTACGCACTAACGAAGAATCCAGGTTCGAATCTGCCGTTCCAAGAATGTCGTTTGCAGGGGTTCCATAACCGGAGAGAGCTCGTTGGATGATTTGCTCCCGATCAACTGCAAGGCGCAGCGCCTGACGAACTCTCACATCTGAGAAAGGCCCATCTGAGGTACGCATGATTAGTGGAATAACCGAGTCATTCATCCGGCGCACAATCTTTATATCTTCATTTCCTTCGACGGATCGGGCCGCAATAGGACCCGCAGCTTGAGCTAAGTCAATTTGCCCGGACAACAGCGCATTAGTCATTGCGGTGGAGTCTTCAAATGGAATGACATGGACCTCAGCAACTCCTGCTACTGTTCCGTGATAGTTATCGAAACGCTTGAGCTTAGCAGAACCATTTTCCCAACTGACCAGCTGGAACGGCCCCGATCCAATGGGCTTTTCAGCAGAAGAACCCTTCTTCATCACGAAGGTCATCAATCGCGCAAGCATCGGAAGCTGTGAATTCGGTTCCGCAGTTTCCATCACAACGACGTTGGCTCCAGCAGCACGAATGCTATCAGGCATCACTGGAAGCCGGAATGAGTTTTCCTCATCCGAAAGCATCTTCTTCAACGACCACACGACATCTTCAGATGTGACCGAGGAACCATCATGGAAGGTAGCACCGTCGGCAATCATAAATTCCCACTCAGTCGGATTATTCTGTTTCCATTCCTGCATCAGGCGTGGCACTACAGTTTCTTTCTCGCCCGGCACCGTCAGAGCCTCCCAGATCAGGGAGCTAATAAGCATATCTGAATCATTAGGCAAAAGCTGGTAAGGGTCTCGTTGAGCGCTTGCCGCTTTCCCGAGAGCCCCAACACGCAGCACATTAACGTTTTCGACTTCATCCCCACTGGCAGCCCCATCCCCTGCCGTCGACTCTCGTGACGTACACGCCGTCAGAAAAGTGCCTGTCCCAATAACTGCCATTGCAGCGAGGAATTGGCGTCGAGAAAAATTGGTCATGATGGTTCCTTAATCTCTAAGAAAGACTGCCCACAGGAGAAAAGACATTACTAACAACTACAGCAGCAGTAAAGCTTAGGCAAGCCTACTAACGAAATTCTTTTAAGAATAATTATCTAGGTCACCCTTTACAGCATAGGTTACCCTCACCTAATCTCTTTGTCATGCAGAATTTGCACCTGAGCCAAGAACTCTCACACAGGATCGTTAAAGCTGCCGACGAACTGGCTGCGACACAGAAGATTAGCTCTCCCGACTCGTACAATGCCATCAATCATCTTTTGACTGATGAGCTGGAGGAACTGAAAGAACTAATTCTGCTCTCCCCTACTGCCCATGCCACTTCCATCCATGGACTTCCCTTCCCTGCAGTTCACGGACCTACCCCAGCCACGTGGCAGGAATGCGTTGGCAAGGTCCGAACCTGGAGATTCGTTCTTGCGATTATCGCTAGCGCTGTCGGTCGCCCATTCGGATGGTTCGGACAGCAGAAAGGCCGTATCACCACAGACTTGGTGCCGACCCGCGGCCAGGAGAACCAGCAAGTTGGCGCCAGCAGCAACACCACATTGACTCTGCACACGGAAGATGCTTTTCATCCGCGGCGCGCGACGCACTTCGCTTTATTTGGTCTTCGTAACCCCAAAAATGTCGGCACTACGCTGGCCCCCATCGATGAAGCATGGCATCTACTCGATGTAGATTCGAAAAAAATTCTAACCGGGGACGGAGCCATCATTATTCCAGATGCATCTTACGGTGATTACGAATATGCAGCTCCTACTGCCATGACATCAATCTGGAAAACTGATGGCAATTTAGGCATGAGGTTTGACCCCGCCTACACAGACAAAAATTCTGGAACCTTACAGTGGTGGGAGGCATTTGAGAAGCTTCAACAGGCTCTTCACACTGTCACCTATACGGTGCCTATAAAGCCAGGTCAGATGGTCATCATCAACAATGACCGATGCGCCCACGGACGAGTACCTTTCGTAGCCAACTACGACGGGACCGACCGCTGGATGCTACGCATCAACATTATGGGAACCAAAAACACACGCCCCATCAATGAAATCAACGAACCCGGCTACGGCCAACACATCCGATTTATGGATGGTGAAATCCTATGAAACAGCGAACTAACCTGACCGTCCTCAGCAGATCAGAATTAGCTCAAATAAAAATTTCACCCGAGTCCGTACTCGAGTCGGTGAAATCCGCTCTCATCGAGCTCGACCAGCCAGGAACTCTGTGCCCAGGGAAAATCAAAGTTGAAGTACCTGAAAGCGTGAGTTACTCGATGGTCGGCAGAAGTCGTTCTTCAAATTCCGTCGGATTCAAGACTTCCTATACCCATTGGAGCAAAACTCACCAACAAAGCGCCAGGGATAGAAGCTATTACACGACCCTCACACTGTACGACGATTCCAGCGGATATCCTATTGCACTTCTCGACGGCGCTGCGGCAGGAACTCTCAGAACCCCGGCAGTCTCAGCGCTATTGGCACAGTATGCTGGTGCAATTCCTCAGAGCGCTCTCATCATCGGTTCGGGAACCCAAGGACAAAACGCAGCCCCTTTTCTCCTTGAAACCTTTGAAACATTAAACACGATTTATCTCGCCGGCAGCCACAGCGTGGGACTAGAGAAAGGCGCCAAGATTGCATCAACAGCAGCAGTGAAGCTTGGCCGAAAAATAAGAATCAAGATTGTAGACGATCCTACAACTGTGAGTTCAAACTGTGATCTCATTATCGGGGCCGCTGGACCTGAGACTCGTTGTACTGTCACAGCATCCGATATTCCCCGGCACGCAACCGTCGTTGTTGTGGGCTACGGAATCGCCCCTGATATCTGTCATCAAGCGAGCAGAGTCATCACGACGAGTATCGAACAGATGAATGTTACCGGTCGCGATTACGCTGACACCGATGGTCGGTTGCCGAATGTCCATGCCGAACTATCCGATTTGCTCCGCAAAGGGCGCAAACTGCCTCGTATTGACGAAACTACGTTTTGCTATAACAGCGGACTAGTTCTAACCGATATCGCTGTCGGCCAAATCCTCGCCAAGGAAGGTCTTAAGCAGGGATTCGGGACGGAGATATCCCTGTGGTAAGTGCCATATCATGCAAGATTGATGTTCCAAGCTGGCAAACGGCTCTGATTGGCTCAGGGAAACTTGACTTCATTGCTGAGCTTTCCGACACCCCTTTTCATGTCCTTTGCCCAAACCAATTTGCTCAAACACTTTCAGCCTGGCATACAACCGCTAAGGAAGTCGGCATTAAATTCGGTATCCGGTTTGGCAAAAAGGCAAATAAGTCCGCGCACTTCAGTCGCGAGATAGCACTGAGTGCTCTTCGTGGTTTCGACAGTGGAATCGATGTCGCCAGCGTCGAAGAGTTCCAATCATCTCTGGCCGCTGGTGTACCAGGAAATAAATTAATCATTACTGGTGCTACACCGAGTCGAGAACTTATCCATTTGGCAGTTTGCCACGATGCAACTCTAACGATTTCCAATGAAGTAGATTCAAGAATAATTTCCCAATTTGTCGACGAAATCGATACGCCTAATCAGCTCCGAGTTCTTCTCCGGATTGCGAACCAAACCCCCTCCACACGGTTTGGTATGAGCATCGATACCGCCTTGTCTCTAACCGCTCGTCTTAGCCAAGGCCGTGCCAACATCGAAATTACCGGCCTAAGTTTCCACTGCAACGGTTATGACCTCCACGAGAGGATAAACATGTCGCATCTGGCAATCGACACCCTACTCAAGGTGCGCTCCCTGTCTCCACGGGCCGACACTATTTCCATTGGAGGTGGATTTCCCACAAGCTCAGTCGAGTATGGAGTCTGGCGAAACCTGCAATCTCGACTAAAAAACGAAATGTTCATAGATTCGGATAAACCTAAAGACCAATATCCGTTCGGATCACCTTTATCCGGACAATACTCACTACGGTTTATAGCTAATCAACATCGCCCACTGACACGTCGAGATATGGAGTCCACTCGACGCAGCTCGGACTCCATGGCTCAGCGCGCTCATCGTCACAACATAAAGATTTTGGCAGAGCCTGGACGGTCTTTATGCCAGTTCGCGGGTGCTAGTTTCTTTCCTGTTCTTTCGTGTCACGCATTGCCCAATGCTGCACGGACAGTAACTGTCGTACGTGGAACTAGTCTCAGCCTCTCAGAGCAATGGTTCAACTCGGAGTATTATCCGGACCCATACCTTGTGCGCAACGGAGTCATTATCGACTCGGGAGTAGCTACCGCAACAGCAGTTTCCGGATCAACGTGCTTAGACAGCGATTATCTCAGCAAAAGAATGATTCAACTCCCCGACAGGCCTCGACCTGGAGATTTCCTAGTCTATCCCGACACAGCCGGGTATCAAATGGACTCGAACGAGTCTGCTTTCCACGGATATCGGATTCCTCAGAAATACGCCTTTAATCCTGTCACCATGACCATCACGGAAGATCGCTAGAACAGAGGCCAAATAAAGATGCCAAAAAGAATTTATACGCAGATGTCTCAACTCATTGGCAATACTCCTCTGTTCGAGCTTGTCTGTACGCCCCAGAAAAGTCGCGTTTTGCTTAAGCTCGAGCAATTCAACCCAACTGGAAGTGCGAAAATCCGGATGGCCCAGTCGATGATTAAGGCGGCAGAGCAGGATAACCGACTTCAAGAGCATGGCACTATCGTTGAATCGACTTCCGGTAATACTGGACAGGGCTTAGCACTTCTTGCACTTGAGCGCGGATACGACTTCGTAGCAGTCGTCGATAATCATTCTTGTAAAGATAAATTGAACTCCATGCGTGCAATGAATGCACAGATGTGCTTCGTTTCCAATCAAGATGACGATTCGCTCGCCACATCGGCTAGAGAAAACCATGCTGAGGAGCTCGGCAAACAACACGGCTGGGTATTCATGAAGCAGCATGACAATGTCGCAAACTCGATGGGTTATTACCCTGCAGCTGATGAAATTTTGAATGATCTTGGGGAAAGTCCGACTCATATCATTAGTGCCGTAGGCACAGGTGGAAGCCTCTTTGGAGTTACTGAACGTCTCCATCAATTGGGACACCGTCCCACTATTATAGGCGTCGAACCGGAAGGTTCCATTGCATTCGGTGCTCCTGGACACGACTATTGGCAATCTGGAACGGGCACCCCCGAAGGTGCAGTTATCGGCACTTCAGTTCGCTACGACTTACTCGACTACGGAGCAAAGGTATCCGACAAAGCAGCTTTCGCTGCATGCCGAACAATCGGAAAGCACATGGGGCTTCTACTGGGAGGATCTGCTGGCGGAGCCGTAATAGCAGCCCTCGAGCTCCTGCCGGGCTTTCCCGCTGGCTCTACATCGTTGACCATGGTGTGCGATGGAGGGGAAAAGTATCTAGATACCGTATTCAACGATGAGTGGATGTCCGAACGTGGTTTACTCGATGTCGCCCTCGAGGACAAAATTTGGGAACAAGTTATGTCATTGCGCGCTGGGGAAAGCCCAATTTCGCTAAATTCAACACGAGTTTCATGGTCGAAGGAAAAGTAGTGCCCGGAGCTACCTCTCAGAAACTAAACCGCCAGATTTTGGCGTTGTCTCTTCCCCTTGCCGGCACACAGCTTGCGAATATCGCAATTTCAACCACCGACACTTTCATGATGGGCCAACTTAGCCTCGGGGCTCTTGCTGGCGGAGGTTTGGCAGTTGTGTGGTTTAACCAGATACGCACAATGGCCGTGGGCCTATTAACACCGCTGGGCAATAGAATTGCGTCGGCTCATTCACTCTACGAAAGCAAATCTCGCGAGCGAGCGGACTCCGAACTATCTGCCGCTACGCTGCAACGCGAAATTCGCAACCTCTCACGCGCCGGCTGGCTATTAGCAACTGTCAGCGGTCTAGTGGGAGCACTGGTTCTGATGGCGATTGCCTACGCCCTACCGTTTTTCGGCCAGTCCGCTGAGATTAGTTCCGCAGCCACTTCCATGATGTGGTTGCTCGCGCCAGGTCTTGTTCCTTGTTTGTGGTTCCAAGTCTCCCGTCAGTTTTGTGTAGGCCTCGGCAAACCAAAATCGCTACTACACATAACCGTGGCGATGATCGTAGTGAATGCAGCGTTGAACTACGCGCTCGGTTTTGGATTCGGGCCGTTTCCTGCATTGGGTCTGCTAGGCATTGGACTGTCCACCACACTGGTTCATTTATTGTCGGCCCTAATTTATCTGCGAATCACCATCCGAGATCCCGACCTCTCAACTTTTCTTGCCCTCGATTTCTGGAGTGCCGACGGAGACACGATGCACGGAAGGCTCCGTCACCTCGTCCGCACTCAGCTTCGTCTGGGGCTTCCAGTCTCAGCAACCTACGGAGCCGAAGCGGGCATGTTTTCTGTGCTGGCGATGGTCATGGGATCCTTTGGCACAGAAGCACTCGCAGCGCACAACGTCGTCTATCAAATAACCTTTATTGTTTTCCAGATTGGTGTTGGGTTCTCCCACGGCAGCTCTATTCTTGTGAGTCGCGCTTGGGGTCTGAATGACAACTCCCTTGCACGCCAAGTCGGCATTCGAACTCAAACGATGATGGCTGCCATCGTTGCTGTTGCTTCCGTCAGCTTTCTTTGCGCTCCCCGCCTCGTACTTTCCCCATTTATAAGCAGCTCCGAGAAATCCAATGCCACCGAGACATTAAGCATCGCATTGGGGTTGTTGGCTATTGGCGCAGTGATGGAATTTGTCGATACTGCACAAAACATAGCTATCGGTCTCCTGCGCGGGATTAGCGACACCACTACTGGTTTGAAGGCATCCCTCACTGGTTATTGGATTATAGGTTTGCCAGCTGCTTTAATACTTGCTTTTCCCATCGGTCTAGGGCCTCACGGGGTGTGGTGGGGATTGGTCATCGGGCTTGCCAGTTCTTCAATAATCCTTTGGAGAGCTTTCCTTCTCGCGACGCGTAAAGACCTTACCGTGAAACTCTAAAGAACTCGTCCCTCAAAGCGATATCCACGTCGCAGGTATCCGGTCGTTCACGTTCGTGTGCAACACTTAAAAGCATGGTTGACAAGCAGGCCGACACCTCATCATGCAGCGAAGCCCAACAGGCTTCGCCAGCTTTTGACGAAACTACAGAGTTTTCCACAAACCGGCTCGCAGGCGAGTTCACCGACGAAGACCGTTACGAGATTTTCAATGATGACCAGCTCTCCCTCAAGGCTGCCTTGATTTACCTGGTCGCAGCGCTTGTGGGCGGTTCGGTTATCGCTCTGGCGTCCTGGTTCGCCTTCCACCGCACAAGCGTTTAAGGCACTGGCCCAGGACGTGGACGCGGAAGTCTCTGCCGGACTCGACCAGTACGACCCGGAGCTCATCGACGGTGTGCGCGTGCTCTGGATTACCGAGGGCACCGCCGCCCGCGAAGAGACCGCGTTCCGGCATGCCCTCAAGACCGGGCACAGGCTGCGTGCTGCCGGCCAACGACTCACGGATGCAGCCATCATCGACGCCTACGAGCACGCCTATAACGTCGCACAGACCCACGGAGGCGCAGGCCGCCCTGCAGAGCTTCCCCCGATGCGCGACCGTCAGACTATGGCACGACGAGTCCGCGGCTACGTGACGCAATCCAAGAACGCGGCCTCCATGGGGCCGAGCGCGCCTGGAAAGGCAACCAGCAGCGAGCGCAAAGCCTTAGCCACGATGGGCCGCAAGGGCGGACAGAAAGCCGCACAACGCTGGAAAGACCGTGATAGCGACTATGCGCAGTCCGAGCGAACACACAGGAGGAAGCGCGTACAGGGGCAAACAACGCGTGCAAAAATTCAAGCCCTTATCGGTCAAAGTTTTGTGGAAACTGGCGTGATCTCATCACGTAAAGAAATCATGGCTGAAACAAGTGTGTCTGAATCTACCGTTAAACGGCATCTGCGAGATCTGCGTACCGCGGGGTTGCTTCCTGAGTTGTAGGGGGGGTCATACCGTAAGCAATGTACGGTTCCCCTGCCGCTAGGCAGTTAGTAAAACTTCTCAAGAAGAGTTTTACAGAAGCTGGAAAAGATCAGCTGGAGTATCAGAGGACAAAACAGCATTGACAAACGGAGCAAAACTTGGGGCACTTCAGCGAGCGAAAATTTAAGTCCTTGTCGGTCAAAGCTTTGTTGAAACCGGAAAGCTTCCATCACTTAAAGAAATTATGGCTGAAACAGGTATGTCCGGGTCTACTGTCAGGACGGCATTTGCGAGAACTGCTGTCTTGACAGACGAGGGGACAACCCTACGACGTTAGGTAGGTTGGACTATGGGTAAACATTCATTGTCCACGTCCGGTTGTTTGAGAACCTTTTTCCGAGTTTTGCGCCCTTCCTGTTAATGCGGTCATGCCTGCGCTCAATAGGGCTATCAAGGCGACTATCCAGCCAATGCCAGAGTACTCAACCTTGAAGGTCGTGAATATCGCCCCAGCAGCAGCAATAAATAGAAAAGAGGTAGTTAGTTGTCTCATTTCTATCATCTATTCCCATGAATTAAAAGCGCATCCCTCAATCACTCCCACTGTTGCCCCTGTAGCTGCAGATATGCATAGAAGGCAAGCCGTGCCTAGTGTAACAAGGCATCCCGCGCTGCAAGCAATGCTCAGAGCTGCAACCGCCCATGAAGCGATTCCTTGGCTGCTCAAGCAATCGTTGAGAGCTCCCCAATTCATTCCGTAGGGGGTCACCATTCTCTCACTGGGGGATGATGGATAGGTTGTCTGAGCGCCAACCTCCACAAACTCTTCCTTTTGCAAATCTCCGTTAACGAAGACGCTCACGGTTCCGGTGGTCTCCGTTGCTTGGGCAAGATTGATTTGAACAGTGTTCTCGAGAGTTCCCGTGGGAGAGAAACCTGCTACGGCTATGCTTCCATCCGTTAGTCCTTTAATCGGGGCGGAAGCATAGTAATATCCCTCAGGCGTTTGTTTGACGGAAATCGATTTATAATCAATGAACTGACCATTTTTCAGAACTGCATCCTCATTAAATGCTTTCTTCATTGAAGATTCGAACGAGGCTGCTTCAGCACCTAGGATCTGTCTATTTTCCTTCTCGGCTTGGGCGTTGCGGGTCAGTGAGTCAATTGCTGCACTGTTTGTAGACTCTGGTTCCGTTTCAGGGGTTTGTGTTGATGATGAGGCTTGGACTGCCATTGCTGGTGGCTGGGCCGTCGCCGTAGATACGGCAATAAAAGCTGCGGCTAGGCCTTTTGCTACTTTATGCATCCTGTGCTCCTGAGAGAATCTAGTTGGTGGTTGAGTCCCACATTGCCGACTGGTGGGATATGCCCATTTTCTACTTTTGTACACTATTTAATTCATGAAATTTGAGAAGAGGATACGAAAGTACCCTATTGGTGAAAAGGGGGAACATTTGTGGACGAAGAATGGTTATCCTGAGGGATTGTTTTCGGATGATGGGGAACCTTGTTCTCAGGGAAACGTACGGAGTCGGCGGCAGGCGGAACACGCTCGAGCCTGGGCTACCGCACGCCGGCTGAAGTCGAAGCCGAATTTTGAAAAACACCACCCCGGTCAAGAAATGATGGAAATCAAGGCACAAGCCTAGGGACAAAACCTGAGGCACTTCACAGCACCAGTACGGCGTTCACACACTGCTGCTTGAATTGATCGGAATAAGCGCTAGGCATAATGACCATATTTCATGTTGAGAGTTTCTCCATCAACAAGAATCCTGGCACCTCATTTAATGCTTCTTCTCCTGGCGATAATGGAAGCGTAGAAGTTTACCGAGCGCAGGGATAGGAGACCATGGAATCTGCGGTAATACTAGAGATCTCAGCGTTTGCGTTGATAAAAACTGTTTCTTGGCTCCCCTACGGCCCGACCATGAACTCCCATTAAACGTACCGCTGCGCATAGCGGCGCATTCCAAAGTTGGGTTCCCACACCTAAAGGGAATAATGGGGGAACCCAGCTTTCGATGTGGTCGCCACTTTACTAAAATATCTATCTCAATTTTTCGCCCATACCGAATTCTGATAGTGCATACGACCGTTCATTCCAAGCCTACCCACGTGGTGGTGTCATCGGTGTGAAGCTGCTTTTTCCAGATGGGGACTTCCGCCTTGACGCGGTCGGCGCAGGTCGAGGCCGCCTCGAAGGCGTCCTTGCGGTGCGCGGAGGCAGCGGCGACGATGAAGGCGGATTCGCCAATTTCTAGTGGGCCAGTACGGTGTGCGCACCAGAGGCGCACGGCGGGGAAGGCGGCAGCGACTTCAGCGGCCACGCGCTCGATCTCTTCTTGGGCGCTAGGATGCGCGGTGTAGGTAAGGAGTTTCACACCCCGGCCGGAGTCGTGGTTGCGCACGATGCCGTCGAATACAACGACGGCGCCGGTTTCAGCGGTGGCGATGTCCGGGGCTGAGATGGGCTCAGCGCTGATGTGGGCGCCGATAAGGCCGAAATCAGTGCTCATGAATGCCTTCCAGCTGGTTGATGATGTGGTGAAGAACTGGTTCGAGGACCGTGCAGCCGTCTTTGGCAGCGCCCGTCGAGCCGGGCAGGGCCATGGCGAAAGTGGACCCGGTGACTCCGGCAATCGTGCGGGAGAGCGCCGCGGTGGGGATGGCGGCGGAGTGCGCGTAGAAGGCGTGGGCTAGGCCGGGGAGCTCGCGCTCGAGGTGTGGGGTGAGCGCTTCGACGGTGCGATCATCCGGTGTGATGCCCGTGCCGCCGGAGGTGAGGATGACGGAGGGCGCATCGGCGAAGGCGGTGGCTAGGGCGGCGTCGATGTCGGCGTCCGCGACGACGAGGGGTTGCGGGGTATCGAAGCCTTGTTCACGCAGGAAGTTCACCAAGATGGGGCCGGAACGGTCCTCATACTCGCCGGCGGCGGCGCGGGTCGAGGCAACGATAACGAGTGCGCGGCGGGTCATGAGAGCGGGAACACCTCCACAAGGTCGCCGGCTGAAAGCTGCGTGTTAGCCGGGATACGGATGAGGGCGTTAGCGCCGATGGCCTGGGACATTAGATGGGAGCTGGTGCCGCCGAGGAAGGAGGCATGGGCGGTGCCGTCGGACATGCTGATAGTTCCGCGGCGGAACTGCTCGCGGTTGTTGAGTCCATCTGCGGGTTCCACCAGGTGTGCGCGGACCGGTTTCGGGGCATGGCCAAGGACGGGTGCCAAGTAGAGGCGGAAGCTCACCAGCGTGGAGATGGGATTGCCGGGGAAGCAGACCACGGGGACGTCGCCAAGGCGGGACAGGCCCTGTGGGCCGCCGGGCTGCTGGGCCACATGGCCGAACCAGCCGTCTTCTTCGAAGATTTGGCGGATGACCTCGAATTTTCCGTGGGAGATACCGCCGGAAGTAACGATGATATCGGGGCGGTGGGTGATGACTGCTTCAGCGAGGTCGGAGCGAAGAGTATCGGGATCGTCGTTCGTGCGCACGAAGCCAGCCACGTCGATGCCAAACTGCGCAGCCAAGGCCGCGAGCATCGGTGCATTGGAATCGGGGATGGTGGCCTCGCCGTCGCCGCCGATTTCCGCGCCACCGGTGCAGATGAGGATGCGGGCGGGCGCGTACGTGCGGACCTCGGCCAAGCCTTGGGAGGCGAGGGTGGCGATGGAGGGGGCGTCGAGAAGCGCGTGCTCATTGATGAGGGTTGTGCCGGCCTTGACATCGGAGCCCGCGCGGCGGATGAACTGCTCAGGGGCTGCCGGCACAGTGACCGTGGCGCCTTCTTCCGGGAAGTGCGGAGGCTCGCAGTGCTCGACGGGGACGATGGTGACGGTGCCTTCAGGGATTTTTGCGCCGGTCATGATGGGCAGGGCGGTGTCTTCGGTGAGGTCACCCGGGGGATCCCCAGCCGCTATCGTGCGGCCCACGGTGAAGGTACCGCCATCACAGGTGGAAAGCGCATAGCCATCCATCTGTGAGTTATCAAAAGGCGGAAGGTTGTGTTCGGCGCGGTACGTGGCGGCGGCGCGGCGGCCGAAGGCGCTGGTCAGGGGTGTGGAGACCGCGCGGGGCTGCGGAAGAGCCGCGCGAACGGCGGCGAGGTGTTCCTCATAGGTGCGCATCGGGTTCCTTCCTGTCACGGAGGCTGGCATAGTGGCAACTATGGTCGACATACATTACTTTGCCGCAGCTCGTGCCGCCGCGGGGCGCGCGCAGGACACAGCGCAGGCGGAAACGTTGGGGGAGCTGCTGGACGTGTTGCGCGCTCGGCACACCGGCAGCACCGAGGCCGGCATGAGCTTTGCGGAGGTGCTGGAGCGCTGCACCTTCCTGGTGGATGGTGCGAGCGCTACCGAGGACGCTGTGCTTAGCGACGCCTCCCGCGTCGACGTCCTCCCGCCCTTCGCTGGCGGTTAGTCCTGGCGGCGCAGGGGGCTGGTGAAGAAGTTCACCACGCTGGAGACAATCGCGAGCACAATCGCACCGATGATGGCGGCCCACCAGCCGTCGATGACGAGCGAATCCATCAGCGCGCTGACGAGGAGCAGGACCGCGCCGTTAATGACGAGCGCGAAGAGGCCCAGGGTTAGGCAGGTCAGCGGGGCGCCGAGGAAGCGGAGCACCGGGGTTACTACCTCGTTAACGATGATGAAGACCGCCGCGATGAGCAGGAAATTCTGGGCGGTCGCAGGCTCGATGGAAATTCCGGGAATGAGTGCGACCACGGCCCAGAAGGCCACCGCGACGGAGATGACGTTGAGTCCAAAATTGATGAGAGTTTTCATACTCTCCACCTTATGCCTACGCGTTAAAGGCCGCCTCCCAAGCGGTGAGGAGAGCCTCGGTCTCTTCCGCCGTGGTGACGGTGACACGCACGCCTTCGGGGAAGGCGCGGACGAGGACGTCATTCTCCGCGAGCTGTGCCGCGACGTCCTGCGGGGAGCCCAGCTTCGCAATGGAGTCGGCGGCGAACCAGATGTGATTGGCCTGGGATTCCGGTACGCCAAAATCCGCGAAGTGCTCCACCAGGCGGTCGCGCTGCTCCACGGTCTCGTCGGTGCGCTCACGCAGCTCTTTCTGGGCGGCCAGCGAGGCTAGCGCACCCGCCTGTGCGATGGAATTAACGGAGAAGGGGATGGCGACCTTGCTCAGCGCCTCGATGATCTCGGCGTTGCCGAAGGCATAGCCCAAGCGGACGCCGGCCAGCCCATAGGCCTTGGAGAAGGTGCGCAGGCCAATGACATTGTCGTGGGTGTGGACATAGTCGGTGGCCAGCGGGACGGCGTCGTTGCGGTTGTACTCGATGTAGGCCTCATCGAGCGCCACGATGACGTCCTTCGGGACCTTGGCCAGGAAAGCGTCGAATTCCTCCTTGGTGATGACGGAGCCGGTGGGGTTGTTCGGGTTGCACACGAAGATCAGGCGGGTCTTATCCGTGATGGCAGCCGCCATGGCCTCCAAGTCCACGCGGTGATCCGCGGTGAGCGGAACCTTGACCGGGGTAGCGCCAACGACCTGCGCGAAGATGGGATAAGCCTCGAAGGAGCGCCAGGGGAAGACAATCTCATCACCGGGCACCGAGGTGATCTGCACCAGCTGTTGGCACATCGCGGAGGAACCCGCGCCGCAGGTGACCTGCTCCGGGGTGACACCAAGGTTTTCGGCGAGTGCCTTGCGGATTTCCACCGCGCCCATATCCGGGTAGCGGTTGACGTGCGCGGCTGCAGTTTCCATGGCCTTGAGCGCGCCGGGCAGCGGCTCCTGAGTTGCCTCATTGGAGGAGAGCTTCAAGGCGTGCTCGGCGTTCTTTCCGGGAACGTAGGCGGGCAGGGAGGAAAGGTCTGGTCGAATCATGTTCTCCACCTTAGGCGTTGCGGGGGCCACGAGGGCCGAAGTCGAAATCAGCGGTCTGCGGCCCGAAGGCCTGAAGGCCCTTCGGCGCGTCGAAAGCATCGAGGCGCACTTCGAGGAAGGCGCCGCGCTCTGGATGGGCGGCGATGTCTTCCAAGGCCTTGGCTAGCTCGCCTTCGGTTGAGGCCACGTAGGACTCCATCGTGGTGTCCTTCATGAAGGCCTTAGGCAGGGCCGTGTAGTCCCACATCTGAATCTCGTTGTACTCGCGCTCCATACCCAGGATGTAGCGCTCGATGGTGTATCCATCGTTGTTCACCAGCACGATGATGGGCTTGAGATCCTGGCGCAAGATGGTGGAGAGCTCCTGGGCGGTGAGCTGGAAGGAGCCATCGCCGATGAAGAGAACATGGCGGCGTTCCGGGTTGGCCAGCTGCGAGCCCAGCACGCAGGGCAGGGTAAAGCCGATGGAGCCCCAAATGGTGGAGTTAATGTACTGCACGCCCTCGGGCATGCGCTGCTGGCCCAAGCCAATGTTGGAGGTGCCGGCTTCAGCGATGACCACGTCATCTTCCTGGATGAAGCCGAGCATCTGCGGCCAGATGCGCTTCTGGGTCAGCGGGGCATCCGGTTTCGGCTCGAAGGGCTCGGGCTCGAAAGCCGCGCTTGCCGACGCCTCCGCTTCCTGGATGCGGTCGAGGAGGACGTCGAGAAGCTCCAGCGTATTGATGCCCACGAAGAACTCACCGTTGGCGTTGACGTGCTGGTCGCCGAAGTTATAGACGCGGGCATCGGCCAGGTTATGAGTGAAGGAGCCGGAGTTGACCTCGATGAAGCGCGGGTTCGTGGTGACCAGGAAATCGGATTTTTCGATGCGCTCCTGCACGCCCGGTGCGGAGGCCGCACCGTTATAGGTGCCGATGAACAGCGGGTGGCGCTCAGACAGAATGGCCTTGCCGGAAGAGAGCTGGGAGTAGGGTAGCTGGGCCTTGTCGATGATGGCGCGGAACTTTTCCGTGAAACCGTGGCGGTTGGTGTCCTGATCGATGAGGATGATCGGGTCCTTGGCCTTCTTTAGGTGCTCCAAGAGGTAGTCCGCGGCGGCGTTTAGGCGCTCCGGATCGGAGGTTGCCAGCTCGGTGGAGAAAGGCTCGTCGGGGACCTCGATGGTCAGGTGCGTGATATCGGAAGGAATCTGGATGTGCACCGGGCGCTTCTCGCGTAGGCAGGTGTGCAGAGCGCGGTCGAATTCCTCGACCACGTTCATGGGGGACACGCGTGTGGCCACTTCGGTGAAGGGCGCGAAGGAATCGAGCATGTTGGCAAAGTCGCCGTCGGCAAGCGAGTGGTGCAGGTTCCAGCGGAACTCCGTGGCGTACTGGGGTGGTGCGCCGGCGAGGGAGACCAGCGGGACGTGCTCGGCGCGGGCACCGGCGATGCCGTTGAGCGCGGAGAGCTCGCCCACTCCGTAGGTGGTGAGCAGGCAGCCTACGCCGCGTTGGCGGGCATAGCCGTCAGCGGCATAGGCGGCATTGAGCTCGTTGCAGGCGCCGACGAAGCGGATGCCTTCGGAGGCCTCGATCTGCTCGAGGAAGCTCAGGTTGAAGTCACCGGGCACGCCGATGATTTCAGTAATACCGATGGCCTTGAGGCGGTCCAGGATGAAATCACCAATGGTGGTCTGCATGAGAGGGTCCTTTCTATGTGTTTCGTGCGTCGTGGCGCTTCTTGCCCAGCCAGATGAGGGCCAAGGTCACAATCCAACAGGGTAGGACAATGGCGCCGGTGCGGTAGTCCGGCAGCATGAACATCAAAGCGATGATGAGGGCGAAGAAGCCCAAGCACAGGTAGTTAGCGATGGGGTAGAGGGGCGCGCGGAAAGCAGCATCCGGGCAGCGCTTGCGGAAGTTCAGGTGTGCTACGGCGATGGCGGACCAGGAGATGAGCTCCGCGCCGACGATGATGGCGAGCAGAACAATCAGGATCTTGCCCTCGAAGAGGAAATTAAGCAGCACGGCAGAACCCATGAGCAGGGAGTTGAAGAGCAAGGCGCGAACCGGCACGCCCTTAGCACTGACGGAGTTGAAGAAGGGTGGAGCTTGGCCGCCGCGGGAGAGATCCCTCAACATGCGCGCGCCGGAGAAGGTCATGGTGTTGAACACGGAGACGGCGGCGACCAGCACGATGAGGTTGAGGCCCGTGGCGGCGGCCGTAATGCCCAGGGTGCTCAGCGCGCGCACGAAGGGCGAGGTGGAGGTATCAAGTTCGTTCCACGGAGCGAGCAGCACGATGATGCCGATGCCGCCGACGTAGAAGATGAGGATGCGCCAGATCACGTTGTTGATGGCCTTGGGCAGGCTTTTAGCGGGATCCTGTGCCTCGCCCGCGGCGGTGCCGATGGAGATGATGCCGCCGAAGGAGAAAATCACCGCGACGAGGGAGAAGAGCACGCCGGAGGCACCGTTGGGGAAGAAGCCGCCGTGCTCGGTGATGTTGCTCAAGCCGAGGGCGGGCTCCGGGGTGAGGCCGAAGACGATGGCCGCGCCGACGACGATCATGAGGATGAGCGCGACAACCTTGATAAGGGAAAGCCAGAATTCCGCCTCGGCGAAGGCGCCGACGTGCACCAGGTTGATGGCGGTGACGATGACGAGCGCGACGAGGGCGGTGAGCCAGTGTGGGATTCCGGGGAACCAGAAGTCCATGATGGTTCCGGCAGCGGTGAGCTCCAGCATGCCGACGACGATGGTGGTAAACCACCAATTCCAGCCGGTGACGAAACCGGCGATGGGCCCGATGTATGAGCGGGCGTAGGCGCTAAAAGAGCCGGCGACGGGGTGTTCTACGGCCATCTCACCAAGCATGCGCATGATGAGGAAGATGATGAAACCGCCGATGGCATAGGCGGCGATAACGCCCGGACCGGCCTCCTGGATGGAGGCGCCGGAGCCCAAGAAGAGGCCCGTGCCGATGCACGAGCCAAAAGCGATCATCTGCAAGTGGCGCGACTTCATGCCGCGCTGCAGACCGTCGTCTGCACTCGTGTTGTCGCTGGCGACAACATCCTGTGCCCTGACGGAATTGTTGGTTGTGGTCATGTAGACGCCCTTCATGAACGTATATGTGTGACGTGGGTCATTTAACTGTAGGAGATTATTGCGCAGCACAGTTTTGTTTGTCACTAGACAATATTCGGAAGTATCTTTGACATATGTCAAAAGTGACACCCCCGCAGCTGACGAGCATTCAGGATATCGTCGACGAATGCGCCCAGATCCTGCAGCGCTCCGTCGAGGTGACTACCCCCGCCATCGCGGTGATTGCCGCCAGTGCGCAGATTGGTGCCATCGATAAGAACAGGGCGGCCTCTATTCTTAATCGCACCCCGCCCCCGGAGCCCATCCCGTGGATGCTGAGCTTCGGTATTCAAGAGGCGGTCCTGCCGGTTCGCCTGCCCGCCAATCAGCGCTATGACATGCTGCCTCGCGTGGTCATCCCCCTGCGCCACGAGGATCGGCTCGTGGGCTACCTGTGGATTATTGATGAGCCCGCGCTGGGTGATGCCCCCTTGGTCCGCCTCGGTTCTTTAACGGCTCCGCTAGCCAGGCTTATCGACGAACGCGATGCGCCCCTCGCCGCCCGCGCCCAACAGCTCGGTGAGCTGGCCCGCGAGGTGCTTACCGGTGATCTGGCCGCGCTGGCCGGGGCGCGTGAGCGCGATCTTTTGCCCTCTGATGGCGAGCTGACCGTGCATCGCGTGCTGGTGGAAGGCGATCAGCGCGCGGTGGCCGTGGAGCTTGCCCGCCCGCTGGTGCGCCGGCCCTTCCTGGTTGCGGATTCTCATGATTCCCTCGTGCTTGTCGAGTGCCGCCGCGATGACAAGGACACCGAGGCCCTTATGGAGGAGCTACAGAGTGCGTCGCTCGTCGCCGGCGCCGAGGTGGTAGCCCGCGGCTCGGCGCCGACGGCCCCGCAGGCGCGACTCATGGCGGACGTGGCCAAACTCTGCGGCCAGGACTCGCTGCGCTGGGAAGAGGCGGGCGCGTGGCGCCTGCTGCGTGGATGGGAACTGACCCCCGCGACGGTGGTGGCGATGAGCCCGGATGCCGCGGTGCTTCTCGACGACCCCCGCAACTCCTACTGGCACACCCTGCTGACCTATTTTGAGCATTCCCGCAATGTCTCTGCTACCGCTAATGCGCTCTACATCCACCGCGCTACACTGCACTACCGCCTAGACCGTGTGCGTGAGATTCTCGGGCCCGGCGTGCTCGATGATGGCTGGCGTTGCGCGGCTCTTTACGTTGCCCTCAAGCTGCACGCGGCGCTTCAGGGAAAGAATAGGGAAGCCCCATTTTGTCCATAGGGGAAGCGCTCAGGTAGAGTGATGGACGATTCATTACGAATCGCTGGAGACGTGCCAGAGCGGCCGAATGGGGCTCCCTGCTAAGGAGTTGACTTACTTGCGTAGGTCCGGAGGTTCAAATCCTCTCGTCTCCGCAAACTACAGAACCCGAGTCATCGTTTCACCGGTGGCTCGGGTTCTGCGTTTTGTTGTTGTCATTCTGGAAGCGGGTGCCAGCGCAGATCTCGGTAGCGGGCAAAGCCCTGATCTTGGCTCAGTAGGGTTGCTTCTTCTTCTATTACGGCCGCAGCTATCCAGGCATCGGGGATGTCGCTGGCTTTAAGTTTGTGCAAGCGCGCCAATTCAGTGAAGGTTGTCCAGGTTCCTGGGCTGGAGCTTAAAAGGGTGCCGTTTGGGGCTTCTAAAATGGTATTGAGTGCAGTCAGCGCTTGCTGGGCGGTAAGTGGTTTGTGAAAAAGCTTGTGGTTCGTCATGACTCGAAGAAAGCCCGTTGCCACAACATCCAGGAGTCCAATTGTTTCATGTCGATTTAGAGCACTACTTAACCATTGTTGAGCGGGTTTATGTTGCGGTGCAGCGGAGTGGAAGGCATAAACGAGAATGTTGACATCAGGAATGATCATCGAGCACCGCCCACACAGCTTCTTTGTCGCTGAGATCAACTAGAGCCGGTCCGCCGCAATCGAAGGAGGGCAGGTTAACGGGGGTGTCTTCGGTACTGATGTGGGATTCCTTCTTGAGGGCAGCGCGGACCGCCTTTTCGACGTATGAGCTCAAAGTGACATTGTTGGCTTTGGCTTGGACCTTCGTTTCTTCAAGGAGTTTCGGGGGGAGGTTTATCGTGGTACGCATACCTTTAGGGTAGAAAGCATCAAGTCATCAATCAAGAGGTGAAATGATGTATCTGCCTTCAGGAAGCCGTGAAAGGTTGACTGGTGTCTTAATTCAGTGCGAGCGTCAGGGTGAGCACGCCGATTGAGAGCGCGAGCATGCCTAAGCAGTTAATCCAGAATGCGCTACCGAGGAAGTGGGCGTGGGCATGGGCTGCTGCGGCCGCGCAGAAATAGGCGATGACGCCAACCATGGCTGCGATTCCTACGCCGGGGAACCAGAGGCCGGCAATGAGTCCTGCGGCGGCGAGGCACTTGATGACAATGAGCGCCCACCACCAGTCCTTGGGGAGTTTGACGCCGCTGAGGCAGGCTTCGATGAAGGGGACTGGTTTGAGGGAGAGGGCGGCATCGCCAAGCAGAATGGCTGCTAGTAGTAGGGAGGGCCAAGCGGGGGAGGATTCTAGGATCATTGGGTTACTCCGAATGCGGTGTTGAGGCGTTCGATCGATGAGGCGGCTTGGGATGTGAGGTGCTCGGTGTCGTAGATTCCGGCGGCCCAGCCAATGAGTAAGCCGAGGTAGACGTTGTACAGCAGGTTGGAGTACTCGGCCGCATCGTCGCTGTTGAGTCTGGAGCCAAGGCGCAGGGCGATTTCATCGGTCAGGAGCGCTTTGAGCGCGGTGAGCGCTTCGCCTTGGTTACCTTGTTGGATGAGCGCCGCGCCGAACGCGCGGGAGAGTTCATCGTGGCCGGTGAACATCTGCAGGAATGGTTTGAGGACGTCGAGGAGGCTATCGGATTGTCCCCGGATGTCATCGTGGAGTTCTGAAATGCGTTGGCCAATGGTGTGGATAAGCAGCGTTTGTTTGTCGCCGACTCCCATGACGGTCCCCACGCTGACGCCAGCTTCGGATGCGATAGTCCGGATGCTGGTGGTGGCGTAGCCCTGAGTGAGGAAGAGGTCATAGGCGGTGGCTAGGACCTTGCTGTCGGTGCCAGCTTTGGCGGCCGAGCGTGATGAGTGAACGTGTTCAGTGAACATGTTCAAAGAGTAGCGCTTGACAGTTTCAGGGTCAATGGCGTCAGAGTGTTGGTGATTGCAACTAGGTCAGCGCGGGGAAGACGCGGTCACGCAACAGGTGCGCAAGCTCGCGGTCGGGGGCCGCTGGGTTGACCCAGGCGGTGTCGCCGATTTCGGCGGCCGCATGGGGTTCGTCGGCGGTGACGGTGCGGGTGCAGGTGAAGATGGTGCCGACGACGACCTCGCCTGGTTCGTTGGCGGCGGGGGCGTCGAAAGTGCCGAGTTCGTTGAGGCTCTCGGCGTCGAGGGTGAGGCCTACTTCTTCGGCGACTTCGCGCAGGGCGGCGTCGACAAGCGCTTCGCCCGCCTCAGGCTTGCCGCCGGGCAGCTGGTACTTGGTGGAGGACTTTTTGCGCACGGTGAGCACGTGACCTTGCGGGTTGCGGATGACGACGGCTGCGACTTCAATCATGGCCGCCGATTGTAGTGGGCAGTGAAAGTGCTAGAAAAATTTTGTTTATCAATACAAGTTGGCGTGGTGTGGGACAAGGGTTTTGTTTCAGCAAACCATATCAATCGTTAATTGTTAATCATGGAAATTACTTTATAGGTTTCGGCAGGTTAGAGACTCGAAGCTTCAACGGGTACACTGCCTTCAGTGCGCCAAAGTTGGAAGATTTTTATCAGAGATGTAGCCAGGCTTGGCCGCGTCCCCAGGGCGTGGATCATCCTCATCGGACTCATCATCACCCCCGCGTTGTATTCATGGGTGAACATCGCGGCTTTTCGTGATCCTTATGGCCATACCAACAACATCAAAGTGGCCGTGGTCAACGAGGACAAGGGTGCAAACAACGAGCTCACCGGGGACATTGATGTCGGCAGCGAGGTCATTGAAAAGCTGAAAAAGAATGACCAGTTAGGCTGGCAATTCCTTGAGCGCGACGAAGCCGAGAAAGCCCTTTTAGAGGGAGACGTGTATGCCTCGGTGACGATTCCGGAGGACTTTAGCGAGAACCTCGTGAGCATGCTCGACGGGAAGTTCACACAGCCGCAACTGGTCTACCGCGTCAATGAGAAGAACAACGCCATCGCCGTGAAGATCACGGATACCGGTGCCAAAGGTCTGGACAAGCAGATCACGGCGGCCTTCAAGGAACAGGTGGCCACGGTTGCGGCGGAAAATGTTAAGGACACCGGTACCGACTTCGAGCGAAAAGTCACGCGCGCGATGAACAACACCAGCTCCGCGTTCGGGGCGACCGCGCAGGAGATCGACGGCAACCGCGAGAACCTCGCGCGGATCCAGGGAAAGCTTGACGCCGCTGCTGACTCCACGTTGGGAGCTAAGTCCACGGTGGCTGATGTGAGCACCGCGCTGGGCGACGCCCAAACCGCCCTCGCCGAGGTCTCCTCCCTGGTCGAGCAGGCCCAAGGTGGTATTGGGGACTTCACCGACCAGACCACCGGCGCCTTCGTCAACGGTGCGACTGCGGTGGCGGACGGTACTGCCCAGGCGCAGGAATCCATCGCGGATGTCACCGCGGGCCTGAACCAGGCCGGTGACCGCTTCGATTACGCCACGCAGCGGGCCAATACCGCCATTGATGCGAGCGCAGAATCGATTGCGCAGCTTAAAGCCCTGCGCGATTCCGCAACACTCTCACCGCAGGTGGCTAAGGAGATTGATGACGCCATCCAGCGCCTTGATGAGGGTAATGAATCCAACCGCCAGTTGGTGGGGAACCTCAGTGCGCTGAGCAAGGATACGCAGGCCGCGGCGGATAACGTGCAGGCTAGCGCGGAGGCCATCAACCAGGCGGCGGCCGATACCAAGGCCACCTCGCAGACGCTGCGCGATACCGTGACGTCCGCCGTGCCCGAAATCAACCGCGCCATGAGCAATCTGAGCTCCATGGCGAGCGCTTTGAGCTCCACCCTGGAAGCCCAGAAGGGCACCATGCAGGAGGCAGACGGTCTCCTAGATGGTGTGGCCCAGCAGCTGCGGGCGACGAAGGACACCTTGTCTGATTTCGATGCCAACCTCCTTGCCCTTCAGGACAGTTTGCGCGCGATGCAGGGCGATGTGGGCTCGCTGCGAGCCGCAATGAACTCCAAGGTTGTTCAAGATGTCACCGGGCTGGATGCAGAAGAAATCGGTAGGTTCTTTGCCGAACCCATCGAGCTGAAGACCGAAACCGTGTACCCGGTGGACAGCTACGGCTCCGCCATGGCGGCGCTGTTTACTAACCTCTCGCTGTGGATTGGTGCCTTCGTCCTCATGGTGATCTTCCGGGTGGAGGTGGATAAGGAAGGCTTCGACCGCGTCACAGTGGGCCAGGCCTACCTGGGCCGCTTCCTCCTCATGGCCTTGATGGTCATCATCCAGGCCGTCACGGTCACCGTGGGTGATCTGCTCATTGGCGTGCAGACCGTGAACGCGCCTGCCTTCATCCTGACGGGCGTGCTCGTGGGGCTGGCCTACTTGAGCATTATTTACGCACTGTCCTCATCCCTGGGACACCTGGGACGTGGCCTCTGCGTGGTCTTTGTCATTATCCAGATTCCGGGTGCGTCGGGCCTGTACCCGATTGAGCTTTTGCCCAACTTCTTCCACACCATCTACCCACTACTGCCATTCACGTACGGCATCGATGCCATGCGCGAAACCATCGGTGGGTTCTACGGCAACCACTATTTCAAGAACATGGCCGTGCTCGCCTTCATGTTCATTCTGTTCTTCGTCTTCGGCCTGCTGCTGCGTAAGGCGTTGGCGCACTTCAACGTCATCTTTAACCGCGAGCTGCGGGATACCGAGCTCTTTGACTATGAAAACGTGCAGGTTGTCGGCTCCGGCTATCGCATCGCGGACGTCATCCAGGCGCTGGATAGCCGCAGTGGTCTGAAGAAAGATTTGGACCGCCGTGCGCATGACTGGGGCTACTGGCTCAAGCTGGTGGGCATCGCCGGCGTTATCGGCGTGGTGATCCTCATCGTCGTCTCGGGTCTCTTGCCCGACCAAAAGCCGCTGCTTCTGGCTATTTGGACGGCATGGTGCTTCCTCATCATTATCGCCGCGGTCACCCTGGAGTACCTGCGCATTAGCCTGAAGCAGTCCGCAGAGCTGGTGACGCTGGATGAGGATGACATCAAACATCCGGCTCGCATCGGGGCCGACTCCACGGAGGGGGATAACTAATGCGTGGAACACTCGATCTTTTCCT
Organism: Corynebacterium sp. Marseille-Q2823; assembly: GCF_903645345.1. Taxonomy (NCBI): domain Bacteria; kingdom Bacillati; phylum Actinomycetota; class Actinomycetes; order Mycobacteriales; family Corynebacteriaceae; genus Corynebacterium; species Corynebacterium sp. Marseille-Q2823. The sequence continues at coordinate 124,714 of NZ_CAHJXS010000006.1, forward strand.
CGACGACATGCGCACCGCATGCCGCAACGTGATGAGCGCGGTGATGCTCGTGGGGCTCGTTGTCATCCCGATGCTGTTTACCTGGTTCAACGTGCTGGCCAGTTGGGATCCCTTCGATAACACCAGCCAGCTCAAGGTGGCGGTGGCTAGCAAGGACACCGGCTATAAAAGCGATCTGTTGCCGGTGCCCATCAATGTCGGCGACCAGGTGCTCAATGAGCTGCGCGCAAACGATCAGCTGGATTGGGTTGTGACGACTTCCGATGAGGCGATTGAAGGTACCAAGTCCGGTGAGTATTACGCAGCCATCGTGCTTCCGGAAGATTTCAGTACCGACATGATGAACTTCTATACGGATGGTTCCCAGCCCGCGGATTTGTCCTTCTACATGAATGAGAAGAAGAACGCCTTGGCTCCGAAGATCACTGGTCAAGGCGCAGAGGGTGTGTCGGCCCAGGTGGCCGAGGCCTTCACCACGACGGTCGGTGACGTCTCCTTCGATCTGGTCACCTCGCTCTCCGATTTCTTGAGCCAGGGCGATACCAAGGCTGTGTTGGATCGGATGCAGGCGCGCGCGGATGGAGTGCAGACCCAGCTGGACATGGCCGCGCGTACCGCGCGTTCCCTCGCGGGCCTGGTGGATACCGCGGTTCCGCTCATGGAAAGCGCCCAGCGCATTGCGGACTCGGCAGACCTGGAGCTGCCGGAGGTCCAGTCCTCCTCGCTCAATGTTTCCACGGATGCCCTGCAGCAATCCCTCGATGCCACCAGCGCCAGTTATGACGTGGTACGCCAACGCATTGATGCGCTTTACGACGACGCCTCCGCCTCCCGCGCCGACCGTGTCGCCACGCTCAATACCTTGGCCGGCCAGGTAGAAGGAACGATTGCCCAGTACCAGAACCTGCACGGCCACATTGAGGTCCTCCCGATTCCCGTAGGGGATAAGGAGAAAGCGCTCAGCCGTATCGAGGAGGCCATCGATGCTCAGCGCACTCTCCACGCCCGCCTCACGGCGGCCGCGAACGCTCCCGAACCCACGAAGCCGGATCTCTCCAGCCTCGATGATGCCAAGAGGGCGGTGGAAGGAATCTCCACTTCTGGCCTGCGTGAATCCTTGCGCGCGCTGCAGGATTCCCTGGGCCAGGTAAGCGCGGATCTGGATACCGCGAAGACTCCCGTCACCATTGATTCCTCTTCCTTGACGGATGCTCGGGATGCGGTACAGAAGCTCGCCTCTGGCCTGCAGGATAAAGCCAACAAGTTCGGCGACTTGCGGAAGGATATCGACTCCGCTGCGGCATCCGGGGATCTGAAGAAGCTGGCGGACCTCATCGGTTCCGATCCGGACGCTCTGGCGCACGCGATTGCGGCTCCAGTGAACGTCGACAGGCAAGCGGTCTACCCGGTCAAGAGCTTCGGCGCCGGCATGACACCCATGTACACGGCGCTGGCGCTGTGGGTCGGCGCGCTGCTGACCGCAGTGAGCGTGCGCACGGATGTTGTGGACAAGGACAAGTATTCGCCGATGCAGCGCTTCTTCGGGCGCTTCGGTATTTTCGCGGCAGTCGGCCTCATGCAGTCGACGATGCTCATTTTGGGCCTCATCTTCTTCGTGGGCATCGAGCCTGCGCACCCGATTCTCATGCTGCTGGCAGGCTGGGTAAGCTCGCTCATCTTTATGCTGATTTGCTACACCTTCGTGGTCTCCTTCGCCAACGCCGGTAAAGCCTTAGCGGTGCTCATGTTGGTGATTCAGGTGTCCTCGTCGGGCGGTGCTTACCCATTGCAGGTGCTTCCGGAGTGGTTCCAGAACATCAGCCCCTGGTTGCCGGCGACCTACACCATCCGTGCACTCCGCGCGGCCATCGCCGGAACTTATCACGGCGATTTCTGGCTCTCGCTGCTTGCCCTCTTACTCTTTGCCGTGCCGATGCTGGTTTTGGGCGTGGTCTTCCACAAACCGTTGGAGAAGTTCACCAACGGCTGGGTAGAGACTTTGGAGAAGACCAAGTTGATGTAGCGCTTACTTCGCGGTGCCTTCGGGGTTATCGATTGTGATGATTCACATAATAAAATCGCAATATTCAAGGCTGAGGGGAGTGTCCATCGGAGGTAAATGGCAGTAAGCTGAAGCGCTGTGAAACGCGGTCATTTCCTGGGCCCGGCTCGGCTCACCGCCGTGGGCTTTATCCTGCTCATCCTCGTGGGAACGCTGCTGCTGATGCTGCCGATTTCCGCCAACGTTCCGCAGTGGACACCGTTCCTGCCGGCGCTGTTTACGGCTACCTCGGCGGTCTCTTTGACGGGTCTCGTGGTGGAGGACACCGGCACCTATTGGACGCCCTTCGGCCAAGCGGTCATCATCGCGCTCATCCAGCTGGGCGGCCTCGGCATTATGAGCCTGGCATCGCTATCAGGCATGTTGTTGACCGGTCGCATCAGCTTCAAAGCCCGCCGGACCATGGCGGCGGAAGGTCGTGCTGTGGCTTCCGGAGGCATTCGACATGCCCTGCTGCTCACCCTGATGATGACTCTGATCTGTGAGGCCACAGTTGCCGTGTTCATCGGTGTGCGCCTAGCCACCGAACACGGCGTGGCACCAGGGCGCGCGGTGTGGGAAGGTATCTTCCACGCCATTTCGGCCTTCAATAACGCTGGGTTTAGTACCTATTCAGACAGCGTCATTTCCTTCGCCGCCGATGGCTGGATTCTGATTCCTCTCGCCTTCGCCCTGATTGTCGGTGGTCTGGGCTATCCCATGTTGGCGGAGTTCGTGCGACGGGCCCGTGCACGGCTAACGCGCTGGCGCGGCGGCACGCCCCGCATTCACCGCATGTCCATGACCGCCCGGATGACGCTGGGCGCCACCGCGTTCTTGTTGCTGGGTGGCACCGTGGTCTTCTTCCTCTCCGAGGGTTCCGGTGTGCTGCATGGGATGCCGTTGGACCAGAAGCTGATCAACGCCTTCTTCATGAGCGCTTCGCCCCGAACGGCCGGTTTCAACGCCATCGACTACGGGGAAGCGCACCCGTTGACGCTGATGGTTACGGACATCTTGATGTTCATCGGCGGCGGCTCCGCCGGTACGGCGGGTGGCATCAAGGTGACTACCGCATGCGTTCTGGGCGCGGCGATGATTTCTGAATTCTTGGGCAGGGAAGACCCCTCCATCGGGCACCGTCGCCTGCCGCTGTCCACCTTCCGTCAGGCCCTCGCGCTGACTGCCGCCGGAATGATCGTCGTTGCCGTAGGTGTGGCGACGCTGCGCATCTGGGACCCAGAGTTCACCGCGGACCAGGTCACTTTCGAAGTCATGTCCGCCTTCGCCACCGTGGGCTTGTCCACGGGTATTACTGCAAGTTTGTCCGCACCATCGCAGCTCATGCTGTGTCTCATCATGTACGTTGGCCGCGTAGGCCCCACCACTTTCGTGGCGGCACTGGCCGCCCGGACCATCAGCCTGCGCTACCGCTACCCAGAAGAAAGGCCGTTCATTGGCTAACATGTTCAGCGCCCTGCGGCGCGAGAAGACGTCCATCAATATTCCACCGGTCGTCGTCATTGGTATGGGGCGGTTCGGTTCTTCCCTGGCCCGCGAGCTGATGGAGCACGGCGTGGAGGTTCTCGGCATCGACGCCGAGGAGAAGCACGTGCGCGAACACGCCGCGTACCTCACCGAAGCGGTGACCGCGGATACCACCGACGCCGAGGCCCTCCGCCAGCTGGGCGTTGATGAAGTAGAGCGCGTGGTCGTGGCCATCGGCTCCGATTTGGAGGATTCCATCCTTACGGCCTCCAACCTCGTGGAGCTCGGGGTGAGCGATATCTGGGCCAAGGCTGATTCAGATGCTCATGCCCGCATCCTGCGCCAACTCGGAGTGCACCACGTGATCCGCCCGGAGCGCGATACGGGCCGCCGCGTGGCGCACCTGTTGGGCGGGCGCTTCGAGGATTTTGCAGAGATCGCCACCGACTATGGTGTGACGGCGATGACCCCGCCGGCGTCGATAAGCAAGCGCCCGCTCAACCTGCACCAGGTGTGGGAAGCACACAACGTTCAGCTCATCTCCCGCTGTGAGGGGCCTGGCCAGTGGCGCCCGCTTGTCGACGGCACCGAGCTCACCCACCGCGACCTCATCGTCGTCGCCGGTAGCCCCGCGGATCTGGAGGCCTTCTCGCAGTCCTAGGCGGCGCCTCGCGCTGTGGAGTGAGGAGCGGGGCGCTACAGTAGCGCCTATGAGGAAGGCACGTTTCCCGCGCTCGGTGTATGGAACAGGGGAGGAACCCGACCCGCGCTTCAGCATGGCTAATGAGCGCACCTTTCTGGCGTGGATCCGCACGTCATTGGCCTTTATTGCCGGTGGTGTGGCGCTGGAGACTTTCGAGCTGCCTCTGAATTCCACGCTGACTCGTGTCGTCTCCGTCATCATGTTGATCGTGGCCATCGTGCTGCCGGCGGTGGCGTGGTTTCACTGGGGTGCCTCCGAGCGCGCGATGCGCCAGGGGCGCCCGCTCCCGGCTAGCCCGGCGTTGGCGCTGATTGTTGGCGTGGTGATCATCATCGGTCTGATGATTCTGGTGGGCGAGCTGCTAGCGTGAGCGAGCTTTTTGATCCCGGCCTCCAACCCGAGCGCACCCGCTTAGCCTGGCAGCGCACGGGGCTTGCCGGCCTCATCGCGGGGCTGCTCGTCGTGCGCTCCGTTGCGCCATGGGCCGCGCTGATTGTTGGGGTAGTGGTGGCCGTTGTGTTGTGGTTGGCCACCGCTAAGCTCCGCCATGCTGACGAGATCCTCGCCCGGACTTCATCACCTATCCTGCCCGGGGCCCCAGCGCTGGCCGCCGTTACGCTGGGGACGATGCTTCTTGGCGCGGTGGCCTTTGCCGCTATCTGGTAGCGGTGCTCAACGCGAATCTTAAAGGGGTTGCCCACACATTGGTGAGAATTCTTTGCAGCTAATCTGCAAAAAGTTTTGCAAACAGGGGTGAATTTGGTTCTTTAGTGGGGGTAATGAGACGAAAGTGTTTGTTGGTTGTCTGTGGTCTCGATAGCCTGAACGTGTAGGCCCATTCGGTGATCCCGATAACTCTCTCGGCTGAATGGGGGCTGGTTAACCAGGAAAAGGAGGGGGCAGATGACTACCCCGCAAACTCACGTCTCAACCGCGCACACGGAGGGCGAGGACGATCGCGGTGTCGACCGCAAAGACTGGCGCCGCATGGCTATTGGCCTCATTGTCGGTCTCGCATTAGCCATTCTTGTGTGGTTCATCTTCCCCAGCAACGCTGTTGATACGGTGTTGCAATCACCCGGCGCTAAGGAAGACACCGAATACACCCAGGGTGCATTGCGTGCTGTAGCCGCCGTGACCATTCTGATGGGCGTGTGGTGGATGACGGAGGCCATTCCGTTGGCCGCTACGGCACTGTTGCCGTTGGTTATCTTCCCGCTAGCTGGTGTGGGTGCCATCAAGGAAGTCGGTGCACCGTATGCCTCCGCCACTATCTTCCTGTTCATGGGAGGCTTCCTTGTAGCCCTTGCGCTGCAGCGCTGGAACCTTCACCGCCGCCTTGCACTTTACGTGGTGAAGCTGATTGGTACCTCGCCCAAGCGTCTCATTTTGGGCTTTATGGTGGCTACTGGATTCTTGTCCATGTGGGTCTCTAACACTGCAACCGCCGTGGTTATGCTGCCGATTGGTACGTCAGTGCTGGCGCTGACTGCGGAGACCGTTGGTGGTTGGGATAAGCAGAAGAAGTTCGCCACTGCTCTCATGCTTGGTATCGCGTACTCGGCGTCCATTGGCTCGCTGGGCACGCTCATCGGCACCCCGCCGAATGCCTTCCTCAATGCGTATATGGCGGATACCTGGGGTGTGACCCTCGGCTTTGGTCGCTGGATGGCTGTAGGTGTGCCGCTGGCCGCCATTTTCCTGCTCATCGCGTGGTTCCTGCTCATCACCATCTTTCAGCCGGAGATGAAGGAGATTCCGGGTGGGCGCGAGCTTATTGATGAGGAAATTGAGGCCCTCGGCCCGTGGACCCGCCCCCAAATCATGACGGGTATTATCTTCCTGCTCGCCGCCGCTTCCTGGGTGACCCTGCCGCTCGTGCTTAAGGAATTCGACAACTACGATGACGCCATCGTAGGTATTGCAGCCGGTATTCTGCTTTTCATCTTGCCGGCGGACAACGAGCGCCGTATCCGCCTCCTGGACTGGGAGACGGCGAACGAGATGCCGTGGGACGTGCTCCTCTTGTTTGGTGGTGGCCTATCGCTTTCGGCAATGTTCAATCAGTCTGGCCTGTCCCTATGGATTGGTGAGATGGCTAAGGGGCTTAGCGTCCTGCCGGTCGTGCTCATCGTGGCTGCCGTGGCTGCGCTGGTGCTCTTCCTTACGGAAATCACTTCTAACACCGCAACTGCCGCGACCTTCATTCCGATCATGGGCGGCGTCGCGGTGGGCGTTGGTCTGACCGCTGACGGTGACGTCAACGTCCTCCTCCTCACCATCCCGGTGGCGCTCGCGGCAACGTGTGCATTCATGTTGCCCGTGGCTACCCCGCCGAACGCCATTGCGTACGGCTCTGGCTACGTCAAGATTGGTGAAATGATTAAGGGCGGTCTGGGTCTCAATATCATCGGCATCTTCCTCATTACCCTGACCGTTTACCTGCTGGCGGTGCCTATTTTCGGCCTCGCGGTCTAGCTGACGTAGCCATCCCTTGATGAAAAACATTATCATTACGGGATGGCTACACCCGTTACCGTGCTGTCCGGATTTTTAGGCAGCGGAAAGACCACCCTTCTCAACCACCTGTTGGCCAACCGCGAGGGGCGCAAGCTGGCAGTCCTTGTCAACGACTTCTCCGAGGTCAATATCGATGCCGCCCTCGTCGCTGGCGAGGGTCATCTTGAACGCGGCGAAGACCGCTTCGTTGAGCTCTCCAACGGCTGCATTTGCTGTACGTTGCGCGAGGATCTTATTGAGTCCGTCGGCAAGCTGGCCCGTTCCGGCCGTTTCGATCAGATCGTCATCGAATCCACCGGTATTTCCGAGCCCATGCCCGTCGCCGCCACCTTTGAGTGGAAGTTTGAAGACGGCGCCACGCTTGCCGACGTTGCCCCTATCGACACCATGGTCTCCCTCGTCGATGCCTCCACGTTCCTGACTAATCTTGTTCCTGACTAATCTTCGCCGCGGCCGCAGCCTAGTCTCCGAGAACATTGAGGCCACGCCTGACGACGACCGCACCATCGCCGATCTCTTCGTGGATCAAGTCGAGTTCGCCGATCTCATCCTCATCACCAAGACGGACCTGGTGGAGGCCGCCGAAACCGAGCGCGTCATCGCCACCGTGCGTGCCATGAACCCCCGCGCCCGCGTCGTGCCGGTGACCAACGGGGTCATCGATCCCGCGCTGGTTCTCGACGCCCACCTTTACGACGCCGCCACCGCCGCGACCTACCACGGCTACGCCGAGGAGCTGGCGAACCCGCACGCCCCCGAAACCGAAGAGTATGGCATCTCTTCGGTGGTCTTCCGCGCTGACCGTCCTTTCAACCGCGAGCGCCTGCTCAAGGCCTTGCGTGCCAGCACAGGCCTGGTGCGCTCGAAGGGCTATTGCTGGATTGATACCGATCTGCGCGTGGCCCACGCCTGGCAACAGGCTGGTCCCAACCTGCAGATCATGCCGGCCTCCTTGTGGGCTGCCAACGGCGTCACTCCCGGCACAGAACTAGTGCTCATTGGCATCGACTTCGACCACGAGTCCACGCTTCAGTCCTTCCGTGACGCCGTGCTTTCCGACGTCGAAGTGGCCGCCCTCATCTAGCCCCTTCTTAAGGTGAACACGGGGTGAATTGCTATGCCCATTTCTTGGGTTGAAAACATGCATTGACATCGGGATTTGTTAGTTCTCTGGAGTGTGGGTATAGTTATTCCTCGTTGCACAGCAGAGCACACACGCTCCGGCGTTAAGCACTGCGAACCAACGGACTGCGCCCGTAGCTCAACGGATAGAGCATCTGACTACGGATCAGAAGGTTGGGGGTTCGAATCCCTCCGGGCGCACCAAATCTCAGCCGCCTTCGGGCGGCTTTTCTCGTTTTCGACTCCGTGGGTTGGGCAAACCCGGTAATGTCCTGAAATATGATCAAAGCGATTCTCTCCGCCATCCTGTTATTCATCTCCTCGCTGTTTTCTAGCGCGGGCTCCTCGGAGCTGGCGGGGAGCTCGGAGGCGTGGGGGCTAAACGTCGCCCAGCACGGCATCATCACGGACGCACCCGGGGGACTAGTCGAAGCAAACGATGAGCAGATGGAACATATCACTGCTTTCAGGTGGGAGTCTGAGGCGAGCCCAGAGGACTTCTCCCTGAATTTCCAGAACCAGACGGCGTGGCTGCCCTGTAACGGCGGTGACTTCACCTTGGTTGATGGCGGCGTGGAGCTCAGCATGTTGACGGATAAGGCCTGCCCTAGAGGAAAAGTCGACCTTCCCTTCATCATGTTCCTGTCCGAACCGGCGAAGGTGAAGGTGGACCCCGATGCCTCCGCAACCCCTGAGCGCATTTACCTTGTAGGCGATGGCAAAGCTATCACGCTCACCCGCTGAGACGCATATCGCGCAGCGCTGAGTGAAACGCAGAGCTGACAACAAACAGAAATGAGAAGACCGGCCAGAGCCACTGGTTGGTCGGTTGGGAGTGATACAATGATGCCCATGATTCAAGCGATTCTCTCCGCTATCCTGCTTTTCATTTCCTCCCTCTTCTCTTTTGCCGGCTCCTCGGAGCTGCCGGGGAGCTCGGGCATAGCGGAAGTTGGATCCTCGCAGCGCAACATTGTTACTGGCGTGCCCGCAGGCCTGGTCACCGCCAATGCGCAGCAGATGGAGTTCGTGGTGAATTCCGAGTGGGAGTCCGCGCAGCAGCCGGATTCCTTTCGCGTGAACTTTAGGGATCGGGTCGTGCAGTTCTCCTGCGATATCCTCAGTTTCCACTTTGAGAGCAGCGGAGATGGTCAGCTAGAAATCACTCGGGATTTGAGGTTGGACAAAATCTGCTTTGGCGCGCAACCTGACGGGGCCATCATGAAACTTCTTGCAAGTCCAGTAACGGTGATGGTGGACCCCGATGCCTCCGCAACCCCTGAGCGCATTTACTTCGTGCGCGATGGCAAAGCCATCGCCCTTAGCCGCTGAGACGCATATCACGCAGCGCTGAGTGAAACCTGACTTAGGTCATGGGTGGGTGAGTAACGTCACTCTTGACACTGTTACCTGTTGGTTTTCGTCGGTGGGGAGGAATTTTTCCGCACTAAGTGGGTAGTGCCGGGGGTGTTCAGTAGTCTGATTTTTGTGAGTCCTTATATTCGCACTGTCAAGACCGCTTCTGGGGCGATGGCGGTGCAGGTGGTGTTCTCTGAACGCAAAGGTGCGAAAAGGATGAAGCATATCGGTTCAGCGCATTCAGAGTCTGAGCTTGCGCTTTTGCGGGCTGAAGCTCAACGCATCGTCGATGGTGACCAACTCGCATTGGACTTCGGCGAGGTTAGACACATCCCTCCGGCAACAGGCAGCGTTTCCAACCCGCTGCCGGTAGTCGGTCAGCGGGCCGGATACTTGCTGGACTGTATTGATGCGTGTTTCAACGAGTTAGGTCTTGCTGCAGCAAGCGGTGATGATCCGGTGTTTCGCGATCTGGTGCGCGCTCGGTTGATTAATCCTGGCTCAAAGTTTGATTCGATCGAAACCCTTGCTGAAGTTGGGGTGACAAGCGCAAGCTATCGCACCATCCAGAGGCGTCTTTCCTCCTTCGCTACCGAATCGTTCGGGGAGATACTAACTCAAGCGTTGGCCCATCATGCAGGTATTGGGCCAGGCGCATTCATCTTGTACGACGTGACTACCTTGTATTTTGAAACCGATACTGCTGATGAGCTTCGTAAACCCGGGTTTTCCAAAGAGCGCCGTGTAGAGCCGCAAATCCTTGTCGGGCTGCTTACTGATGCCACTGGGTTTCCACTGCATGTGGGCGCGTTTGCTGGCAACTCGGCAGAAACCCACACGATGCTGCCGATGATCACACGGTTCCAAGAGGCTTACCAACTCGATGAAGTTACCGTCGTTGCTGATGCGGGCATGTTTTCAGCGGCGAACAAACAAGCATTGATAGATGCAGGGCTGCACTACATTTTGTCGGTGAAAACCCCCACCGTGCCTGAGGTGATCGAAACCTGGCGGCGGGACAACCCCGGTGAAGACTACACCCACGGCCAGATCTGGACGCAAGCCTCGGCAAGTGATGGGCGCAAGCACGCTACCCCAAATTCGGTGACGCATTACCAGTACTCTCACGACCGGGCTAGGCGCAGCCTGCGCGGAATCAAAGAGCAAGTCGCGAAAGCCAAACGCGCTGTTGACGGCGATATCGCAATCAAGCGCAACCGCTATATTGATCTTTCCGCCCCGAATAAGAAGGTCAACTACGCTCTTGCTGCCAAGCACCGAGCCCTAGCCGGAATTAAAGGCTATGAAACCGACCTGACTACTCTTCCCGCTAGTGAGGTTATAGGGCATTACCGCAGGTTATTCAACATTGAGAAATCATTTCGGATGTCGAAATCAGACCTGAAAGCACGCCCAATCTACGCCAGGAAACAAGACTCGATCACAGCACATCTCCATATTGTGATGGCCGCACTAGCCGTGGCTCACCTGATGGAGACCCGCAGTGGTCAATCCATCAAACGCCTGGTGAGAACACTCAAGAAATACCGCAGCTTTCAACTCGTCGTGGGCGGCGAAACCATTCACGCCGCCGTACCACTCCCGCCCGACCTCACCGCCACCATCCAAGCAATCACCGGCCGCGAACTTCCGCACTAAATTGGCCTAAGTCAGGCTGACAACAAACAGAAATGAGAAGACCGGCCAGAGCCAATGGTTGGTCGGTTGGGAGGGATACAATGATGCCCATGATTCAAGCGATTCTCTCCGCTATCCTGCTTTTCATTTCCTCCCTCTTTTCTTTTGCTGGCTCCTCGGAGCTGCCGGGAAGCTCGGGCATAGCGGAAGCTGGATCCTCGCAGCGCAACATTGTTACTGGCGTGCCCGCAGGCCTGGTCACCGCCAATGCGCAGCAGATGGAGTTCGTGGTGAATTCCGAGTGGGAGTCCGCGCAGCAGCCGGATTCCTTTCGCGTGAACTTTAGGGATCGGGTCGTGCAGTTCTCCTGCGATATCCTCAGTTTCCACTTTGAGAGCAGCGGAGATGGTCAGCTAGAAATCACTCGGGATTTGAGGTTGGACAAAATCTGCTTTGGCTCGCAACCTGACGGGGCCATCATGAAACTTCTTGCAAGTCCAGTAACGGTGAAGGTGGACCCCGATGCCTCCGCAACCCCTGAGCGCATTTACCTCGTGCGCGATGGAAAAGCTATCGCCCTTACCCGCTGAGATGCATATCACGCAGCGCTGAGTGAAATGCAGAGCTGAAAACGCACACAAATAAGAAGACCGGCCAGAGCCACTGGTCGGTCTTTCGACGTTTTCGACTGCAAGGAGATGAATAGGTGTCAGCGCGTGCCCGAATAGTGGGCCTTGATATTGCACGTTCCTTGGCCATCATCGGGATGATTATTCTGCACATGGCCAACCTGGTGTGGAGCGCCAAAGTGGTGCTCTCCGGGCTGCCGGCGGCGGGCTTTGCCATCATTGCAGGTACCACGATGATGATCCTTGCCCGCGATTATTCGCTGCGGGTCTTCCTCAAACTGGTCGCCCGCGGTCTGATAGTCATGCTCATCGGCGTGGCGCTGTTGCCCGTCGGCGGCGAGATTCAGGTTGTCCTCGTCGTGATGGGCGCAGCCATGGCTCTTACCGCTTGGGTGCCGCCGCTCGCCACTGTGTGGAAGGTCCTGCTCTTCGCGCTGGCCACCGCGGGCGCCACGGTGCTCTACGCGCCCTATACCCTCCCGCAGGTCTATCCCCTCGTGGCATTCCTGGCGTACATGGTGGCAGGCATGCTGCTTTACGACGTCTACCTCACCCGCCCCACCCGCATCCAAGCCGTTGTGACCGCGGTGGCCGTCGTCGTTGCCGGCATCGGCCTGTGGCAGCGCTTTAACCCGGATATCCCCAGCTGGCTACGCTTTACCGGGCATACGGGTGTGCTTGGTGAAATCCTTCTCTCCGTGGCAGTCACCGCGGTGGTGTTGCACCTGTGCCTGATTATCGGCCGTCAGTTGCCACGCTTGGCTTTCCCCTTCGCAGCATTGGGCTCGATGTCGTTGACAATCTATATCCTGCACATTCTCACCGCACGCTACTGGCAAGCACACGTCTCGCTGCACAACACCATGGCGGCACTGGGCTTTGTGCTCGCGTTCTTGGTGCTGAGCGCGCTGTGGAAGAAGTTCTGTGGAAAGGGCCCGGCCGAGAGGGTCGTGGCCTGGGCAATCAAGGAGGTGGCTGCGTAATGGTGGCACGAAAGATAACTGCTGTTGTGGCCAGCTCTCTGGTCGTGGGGCTAGGCGCTGCGCCGGCCATGGCCTTGGAATTCGCCCAGCCCGCACTTCACTCGGAGGAAAGCGCTGCCGTGGCTGCGCTGCGTATGGGCAAGATCGGAAACTTCGGCGATTGCACCGGCACACTGGTTGCCGAGCAGGGGGTGCTCACCGCCCGCCACTGCTTGGAGTCCGTCAACAACGAAGGCTCGCAGGCCCGCTTTGGCCAGGGCAAGGACACCCGCGTCTATGACGTGGACTCCTGGGCTGTTTCGCCGACTATCGACGCCGGCCTCATGCACCTGACCGAGCCCGTCAAGGACATCAAACCCGCCAAGCTCGCGGATGAGGTCCCCACCGCCGGCGAGAAAGGCCACTTCTACGGCTGGAGCAGTAGCTCCCGTATGGCCCGCAAAGGCCAGCTGCCGATGGCAGAGATGGAAGTAGGCGAATTGCTATCCGGCGGCACCCCACCGGCCAGCCCAGATGAATCCGGCGAGAAGATGACGCCGGTGGTGCCAGGAGATTCCGGGGCTATGGCTCCTGGTGACATGGCAGTGCCTGCCCCCGGTGGAATGGTCGCTCCCGCCCCTGGTTCGTCCGATGCGCCCCAGGTGATGAAGGGCGGCGACATGCCAGAGATTGCCGTTGGACCTGACGGCGCGGAAAGCATTCCCGCCGGTGAGCTTGGGGGAGTGGGGCCGATGATTGCCGCTGCCATCATGGACGTGAAGTCCCTCAACGGCGAAGGCATGCAGGGCGGCGACTCGGGCGGGCCGTTCTTCGTAGGCGGTCGCCTTGTGGGCGTGGCCACGGCTGGTACGTCGAACGCGGATCCGGATCTGCCTTCCCCAACAGCGGCGATTACGTCCGTGGTCGAAGTTCGCGACTGGATCGAGGACGTCACCAGCGGCCGTGATACCGACGGAGTTCTCAACGCCGATAACTCCCCGGCGCCGCCGGCAACGATGCAGGTCAGCGCGCCCGCAGCTCTGACAGCCGGCGTGACTGGGGTGGTGGGCCTGATCGTGCTAGCCATCGCTTCACGTTTGCTTCGCCGCAGGCGCTGAGCGGGGTAGCAACTAGGCTGTTTCTTCATGAAGGAGAAACTCGTTCCGTGTCTGATTGCCGGTGCCATCCTGTGTGGTGCTGTGGCTGGCCTCCGGCATGCTCTGGATGTTGCCGTGCTAGCGGCGGGCTCCGCTGCTGCTCGGTATCACGCGCGATGAGTCCCAAGCCCGCAAACGTCGCGACGACACCTTCCGCGACTAAGCGTCCCGCACCGCCCCACGCCACCGCACTACGCCGCCCGCCCGCCACCACGCACGCTCCTCCACGGTCGGTCGCTAGATGGCACCCCACAAACCGTCGCCAAATGGCGCCCCACAAAAGACATCCACTAAAAGGCATCTTTGGGGCTGAAAACGCCATCTGCACGCCCCAAAAGGCGTTTTCAGGCGAGACGCCTTTTGACAGATGCCATCTGCAAATGCCATTTGCAAGACGCCTTTTGGAAACTGCCCCATGCCCAGCAGCACGCAAAAGGTTCCACTCAGAAGTCATTAGTCAAAAGGTTCCCTTGGAGGCAAGTAAACCATCTTTAACCAGGTAGAAGGTTCGTTTGGGGGCAAACAAACCTTTTGACTGGAACCATGTGCGCGAACCCGTCGAGAAACCGCCTGCTAGGGCAGAAGGTCAGGCCTAGAAGCCGACCAGCCGGCTAGAAAATCTCGATGCGCCCGCCCAAAGACTCGGTCTGGCGCAGCTGCGCCACCCAGTTCGGCGCACCCGGGTGCAGCCGCAAGACCGGGCGGGAAGAAATCTTCACCGGGGAGACCGATTCCTTCCGAGCACCTGATCGGGCTTCGATGCGGGTGCGGGCGCGGAAGCCAGCGTCGGCAAGCGCGGCGATGGAAGGCTTATCCGAGGCCAGCGATTCGCGCGCATCCGGCAGCAACTCAAGAGCCTCGTCGAGGGCCTGGACCAGTGCCGGTGCATTGGTCTCGCACATCTGGCGAACCAGATCCGGGCGAGTGCCCGCCACGCGGGTGCCGTCCTTGAAGGAGCCGGCCGCCAGGGACTGTGCCAGAATGCCGCCATTATCGCCGACCACCGCGAGGGTCTCCGCCAGCACGTGCGGCAAGTGCGAAATGCGGGCAACCGCGGCATCGTGGTTCGCCACGCGCACCGGAACCGCCTCCGCGTGAACCATCTGGGTCATGCGGACCACGTCCGCAAAAATGTTCTCCCATGCGGCGGGAATGCGCTCGCCGCGGGCCTCGCACTCGGCGGCATAGTCATAGGTGATTACCCAGGCAGCGCGGTTGAATAGCCCGGTGTGGGAGTTCTCCCAGCCGGACTTGGAGGTGCCGGCCATGGGGTGGCCACCCACGTAGCGCGATTCCATGTTGCGCTCCACAATGAGCTGGCGCACCTCGGTCTTGACCGAGACGACATCCGTCAACCCGCAGCTCGGGGCGTGTTCCTGGATGGCGTCGAGGACCGAGGCAACCGCATCCATGGGCACCGCGATGACAATAAGCGCATTGTCCTCCTCGGCGCGCCGCAGGATGGCCGGCAGATCATCGGTGACGTCGTAGCCCTGCTTAATGGCCGTTCGGGCACCAGAAGTGGAGTGGTTATAGCCGTACACGGAATGGTGTGCAGCAGCTAGGTCACGCAGGAGGGAACCTCCAATGAGACCGAGGCCGATAATGCAGACGGGGCGTTGAACATCTTGAGAACTCACGGTGACAATTGTGGCACAACCCGACTAATCTGACGAGGTATGAGCCACGACGATCTGTCCTTTGCCATCACCGTTGCCAGTGCCGAAGGCGGCTGGGTGATTCGCCCTTTCAAGGATGACTTCACCGACGTCAACACCTCCATCAAAGCGGTGCGCAACCTGCGTTCCGAGGGGGCGGCATTCGCGCTGCTGTGCGTGGAGGATGACTATTTCGTCGTCGTGCGCCCGGTGCCGGGGGATGTGCGCATGCTGCTTTCCGACGCCACCTACGCCTCCGAGGACGACTTCGCCGCGGATTTCCTGGACCTGCGCGATCTCGAGATCCCGGATTTAGACGAAGACGAGTGGGAGGACGCCGACCCGTACGGTGACGGCGATTTCGATATCTTCGCGGACCTCGGCCTCGATGAGGACCAGGTGGGCTACATCATCGACAACGATGAGGACTGGCCTTCCGATATGCTCCTGCGCATCGCCGGCGAGCTGGGTTTTGGCGATGAGCTGGAGGATTTCATCGACGGCCTCGACTCGGATGACTCTTAAACCAGCAGCGGGGCTGGTGCGCGCAGAGGCCCGCATGCGCCGCGCCCTGGAGGTTGCGCGCACCACGCCGGCGGGGGATATCCCTGTGGGTGCCGTGCTTTACGACGCCTCCGGCAACGAACTCGCCACCGGCGTTAACCGCCGCGAGCAGCTGAATGACCCCACCGCACACGCAGAGGTGGAAGCCATCCGCCAGGCGGTGCGCGTGCATGGCGATGGTTGGCGTCTGGAGGGCTGCGAGCTGGTTGTCACCCTGGAGCCCTGCGCGATGTGCGCGGGCGCGATTCAGGCTTCCCGGGTGTCTTCGGTGGTCTTCGGGGCCTTTGAGCCGAAGACGGGGGCGTGCGGTTCGCTGGTGGAGGTATTGCGCGCCCCGGGCGCCCTCCACGTTCCCGAGGTACGCGGCGGTGTACTGGAGGGGGAGTGCGCGGAGCTGCTCACGGGCTTCTTCGGGGGTCTGCGCGGCAGCGGCGCTTAGCCCTTGAATTGGTTAGTGGCCCCGGAGCCACCTTCCGATTCGCGTGTAGGCTGGGTGGTCCACGTGAGAGAAGTAGAGAGTAAGGAGAGAATCATGGGTGATTTCGAGAACAAGAAGGACGAGTTCGTCGGCAAGGCTAAGGAAGCCGCTGGCGGTCTGACCGATAACGAGAAGCTGGAGAACGAGGGCAAGGCCGACCAGGTCACCTCTGAGGCCAAGCAGAAGGCTTCCGACGCCGTTGAGGGCGTCAAGGATAAGGCCAACGAGGTTATCGGCAACCTCAAGGACTAATTCATAGCCTTAAATAGCTGAATCGCTGTCCCCGCCGCCTGGCGAGGGCAGCGATTTTGTCGCTCGGGGTTACTCGACGTAATCTGGAACGCGGTGGCGTGTCCGAGCGGCCGAAGGTGATCGCCTCGAAAGCGATTGTTGGGTAACCCCCAACCGCGGGTTCAAATCCCGCCGCCACCGCCACACCCGGCACTCCAGTTTTTAGCTCTGGGGTGCCGGTCTTTTTATGTTTTAGAAGCCGGCCCGCCCCCTCTTGGGCCTTGGGCTTCGACCTGTATGGCGGGCGATATCAAGGGTGGATATCACTGTCTGGGGCAGAAGTGTTTTCTTCGCATTTCTTTGTCCGCAGAATCATGTCGACGATAGCTCCCACGATGGTCGCCGAGAAAAAGAAAACTACCCAGGAGAATGGCGCGGTGAGGTCAATATAGGAGAGCGCTACAAAAGCAATGATTCCTCCCGCTAGTAGACCGATAGAGATGCCCAATAGAATTTTTCCCATTTGCTCCTGTACCTTCTTTTTGTCACACATTTAGACCCCTAACCCCTGAAAAAGTGAGGCATTCAGTAGGCGATGCTTTAGGTATCGCCTTGGCGGGTTTCTTCAATCTGAAGGGCTAGAAGTTCATTTGTTTTTTCTACTTCTTTGACCAAGAAGTGAAGCCGTGCAGCTATGAAAGCTACCAGCAGGATCAGAAAGATTTGCACAGTCATTCCTTAGGGGACAGTGTTCACGTAAACGTACGGTGACCATTGTCCATCTGCTTTGATGCGTCCGCAGAATTGGCTGTTGGACGCTATTTTTTTGAGGCAATCCTAGGCACTCCTCCCTTCGGCGTGCGCAGGAACGGTGCTCAAGGATGTCGTGAGCGTGGACTACGCCGCCACCGCCACATCCGGCACTCCAGCTCTTAGCTCTGGGGTGCCGGTCTTTTTGTGTTTTAGAAGCTGGCCCGGCCTCTATCAACATCTCTTTGGAAATCCAGCGCGGCCTGGCGCGCCTCGGGGTCGTGGTCTTCCGTACGTTTGTGAATCCGTCGGTTCATCATGCCTGCTGGGATGGCAATGAGAAGGATGGCCGCGACGGCAACGATGACGAAAGTGGACATGGGGTCTCCTAGAGCACTTCAGGGGTTAAAACTTTGACTGGACAGGGGGGGATGTATTCTGGCTCTCTATAGCTCAATACTATGAAGTGTAGCACTATAAAATGTTGAGGTTGATGAATAGTCTTTCTTTTAAAGCTACGTTCTCGCTCGTCTTCGCAGCCGCTGTCGTTTCCGGGTTAGGTGACGGCCTCATCCCGATTGCTTTTGCGCTTCAGGCACACCGAGTAGATCCGTCGGGGCGCGGCTTGACGGTGGTGCTTATCGCACTGTGGGCGGGCCGTTTCCTTAGTTCTTTAGTGGTCCGAAAGCTGCCGCCACCTCACCGGCCGGTGACCTGGATTCTGGGTAGTGATGTCGTTCGGATGTTGGCGCAGTGGGGACTCGTGGCGTGGGTGGTGGCTCGCGGCGATTCCATTGCTGCGTTCGCGCTCTCAAGCTGCGTGTACGGTTGTGCCTCGTCATTCTTTGGGCCAGCAAGGTTTAGTCTCTTGTCGCAGCTGTTTTCCGATGAGCAGCGCACCCGCGTCAATGGAACCCTGTCGATGCTCGGTGATGTGCTGTTTATCGCCGGCCCACTCATCGGTACAGCGGCAGTGCTCACCTTGGGATTCAACACGGTATTGCTTATCGACGGCGCCACTTTCCTCGTGGCCATGCTCTTTGTTCTTCCGTTTCTCTCAGTGCGCAGGGAACCAGCAGGCGAAAGCTCTAATGTCGCAGCGGCTGAACCAGAACCGGACAGCGCAGGTTCATCGAGCCCGAACAAGCCTCTTGCGGCCCCAACACTCCCGAGCTGGGTGCGGGTAGGGCTCGGCACTTGGCTGGTCGCGGCAATTGTCAACGGCTTCCTGGGAAGTGCTGGACCTACATGGATTATGAATACTTTCGACGAAAAGTCCTGGGGGTTTATGGCAACTGCGCTTGCGGTCGGTTCGCTGCTTGGCTCAGCCGCAACAATTCTGAAGGCATTAGATCGGGTGCGTTTTAGCACCTTGCAAATCCTGATGCTGATTCTTCTGGCCGGGCAGATCCTGGCTTTGGCATTCTCCTCTGTCTTCGTGCTCATCGCCGCAGTTGCTGCTGCTGCGTCCTTGTTGATGACTGCGGCAGGCATTGCGTGGGATTCTCTCGGGCAGTCTTTGGGGGATGATGGTCTGGTGCACCAGTTCGCAACAAAGGATCAGCTGGTCTTTACCGCCGGTACCCCGCTTGGAATGATTCTTTTCGCGGCGCTTTCTTCTCAGCCTGGTGTTGCGGCGGTTGCCTTGGCAGCTGCGTTGGTGGTTGCAGCTGTTGCGTCGTCCCTGCCTGTGGCGCGTTCGCCGCGAACTGCAGATATGGCTGAGGCGTAGCGGAGATCGCTTAACGCTCGGCCACGTAGTGGTGCCTAGCTGGGCGTGCGATACCGTTAGGGCTTCACAGCCCAACTGGTTAAACTGGTGCACATTCGTGTCCACCACCAAAGCTTCCGCGAGCAATAATCGCGCATGTGAAGGGGAATTTCCGTGGCAAAGCTGCTCTACCACCTAGGCCGCTGGTCTTACATCAACCGATGGAAGGTCATCATCGCCTGGATCTTCATCGTGGCGGCCGCGGGTGGAGCAACCTTGAGCTTGATGAAGCCGATGACCACGGAGTACTCCATCAGCGGCACGCCCGCTATTGATGCCACCCGCCGCGCGGTGGAGCTCTTCCCGGAGAACGGTAATCCGGCCAATGCGCCGTCGGTCAACCTCGTCTTCAAGGCCCCGGAAGGGCAGAAACTCAGCGATCCGCAGAATAAAGAAGCGGTCGCGGATGTGGTGCACCACATTGCTGAAGGCCTTGATATCCCAGAGGGCAGCCAGCAGCGCTGGGGTAACCCGCTCGACGTATCGCCTGCACTGCAGCAGCAAGTCATTGAGCAGTTCACCTCCATGGGTTTACCGGAGGAGACCGCGCGGGCGGATGCTGACAACCTGGCCATGGTCAATGCCGATGAGACCATTGCTTACACCACCTTCGACTTCGACGCGGAAAGCCCCTATTCGGTAGACCCCGCGGATAAAGACGTGGTCCATGAAGCCATGGATCTCGGCCGTGCGGCGGGGCTGGAAGTAGAGGCCGGCGGCGCGGGCTTCGGTGATGAAATCCAGGTCAATTCGATTTCTGAGGTCATCGGCCTGGCCGTGGCGTTTATCGTTCTCATTATTACTTTTGGTTCGCTGGCCTCCGCGGGCATGCCGCTTATCTCCGCGGTCGTGGGCGTGGGCCTGGGTGCGATGGGCGTCATGATCGCGACCCACTGGATGGAGCTCAACAACCTCACCCCGGTGCTGGCCGTCATGATTGGCCTGGCCGTGGGCATCGACTATGCGCTGTTCATCATGTCGCGCTACCGGCAGGAGCGCTCCCGCATGGATGGGCCGGATGCCGCCGGCATGGCCGTTGGCACCGCGGGTTCCTCGGTGGTCTTTGCCGGCGCGACGGTCTTCATCGCGCTCTTCGCGCTGCTCGTGGCGCGCATTAGCTTCCTCACCGCCATGGGCCTGGCCGCTGCGGGAACGGTCTTCATGGCTGTGCTTGTGGCGCTGACCTTGGTGCCCGCGATGCTGGGCCTGCTGGGAGATAAGGCCTTCGCTGGTCGCATACCCGGCGTGGCGGGCAACCCCACCAAGCGCCGCTCGCGCCGCACGAAGCCAACGATGGGTAACCGTTGGGTGCGCACGGTGCAGCGCGTCCCCGGTGTGGTCATGGCGCTGGTGGTGCTCGGCCTCGGAACGTTGACCGCCCCGGTTCTGCACATGGAGCTGGCCCTGCCGGCGGATACCACGTCCAACCCGGATACCACCCAGCGCAAGGCGGCGGACCTCCTGTCCGAGGGCTTCGGCCCCGGCATCAACGGCCCCTTCCTGGTGATTGTGGATGGTGCCAACGCTAATCCGGAATCCGCGGCACTGCAGCCCTATATTCAGGGCCAGGAGGGCGAAGAAGATGAGCAGAAGAAGGCCGCGCTGTCCTCCTTCATCTATTCCGTGCAGCGCCTGAACCAGGTCGGCGGCGTTAAGCACGCCCAGCTGGTGGGCGTGAGCAAAGACATGAAGGCTGCGCAGATTATGGTCAGCCCCACCACAGCGCCGACGGATGAGGCCACGGTTGGCACCGCCTCCGCCTTGCGCACCGCCGGCGCGGAGCTGGAGGATGCCACCGGTGCCGAGATCGGCATGACAGGTCTGACCGCGGTGCAGCTCGATATCACCGAGCGCCTCGAGGAGGCCATGGGGCCATACCTCGCCATCGTGGTGGGGCTGGCCATCTTCCTGCTGCTGGCGGTATTCCGCTCCATCTTGGTGCCGCTGGTCGCGGGCCTGGGCTTCCTGCTTTCCGTCGGCGGAGCCTTCGGCCTGACCGTGCTTGTATGGCAGGACGGCCTCACCGGCCTGGTGCCTGCGCCGGGCCCGTTGATTTCTTTCATGCCCATCTTCCTCATCGGCGTGACCTTCGGCCTAGCCATGGACTACCAGGTCTTCCTGGTCACCCGCATGCGCGAGCATTTCTCCCGTTTCCCGCAGGGCAGTGGTGGGAAGTACAGCAAGTACAACGCCAACGATGAAGCCACCATCGCTGGCTTTACCGCCGGTGCCCGCGTGGTCACCGCCGCGGCCATCATTATGATTGCGGTCTTCGTGGCCTTTATCAGCCAGCCCCTGCCCTTTATCCAGATCTTCGGCTTCGCGCTGGCGGCGGGCGTGCTTTTCGACGCCTTCTTAGTCCGCATGTCGCTTGTCCCCGCCACCATGTTCCTCATGGGGCATACCACGTGGTGGATGCCGAAGTGGCTGGACAAGCTGATCCCGCAGCTGGATATCGAGGGCACCGCACTCGAGGAAGAATGGGAGCGCAAACACGCGGCAGCGTCCCGTGAAGCAGAGGATAAAGCAGCACAGCCCGTAGAATAGTTCCCTATGACTCACCCTAAGCCGCTGCTGGAGACCGATCTTTCTTTCGACGTGAAGAAGGAGCTGGACCTAAGTGGTCCAACGCAACCGGGAAAGCACGGCCGCACCGGTGTTATCCATACCCCGCACGGTGATATCCAAACCCCGGCGTTTATTCCGGTGGCCACCAAGGCAACGGTGAAGACGCTGACCCCGGAGCAGATTCGCCTGACCGGAGCGCAGGCCATCCTGTCCAACGCTTATCACCTTTATCTACAGCCGGGCCATGACATCGTGGACGAGGCCGGTGGTGTGGCTACCTTCGAGAACTGGCATGGGCCGACCTATACCGACTCGGGCGGATTCCAGGTCATGTCACTCGGCGTGGGTTTCAAGAAGGTACTCGCCATGGACGTGGCAGACCTGACGGACTCCGACATCCGTGCGGCCAAGAAGGAGCGCATGGCGCAGGTGGATGAGGACGGTGTGGACTTTAAGTCCTTCATCGATGGTTCCACGCACCGCTTCACTCCGGAGGTCTCCATGCAGATCCAGCATGGCTTGGGTGCGGACATCATGTTCGCCTTCGACGAGCTCACCACGCTCGTAGATACCCGCACCTACCAGGAGGAATCCGTGGAGCGCACGCGCCGCTGGGCGCAGCGCTGCCTGGATGAGCACGACCGACTGACGCTCGCCCGCGGCCCGCAGAAGCCGCGCCAGTCCCTGTGGGGCGTGGTGCAGGGCGCGCAATACGAGGATCTGCGCCGCCAGGCCGCGCGCGGGTTGGTGGAGCTTTCCGATCGCGCCGAGGCCAATGGTCGGCGCGGATTCGGTGGCTTCGGCATCGGTGGCGCGTTGGAGAAGGAGAACCTGGGAACGATTGTGGGCTGGGTGTGCGATGAGTTGCCCGTCGATAAGCCCCGGCACCTGCTGGGTATCTCTGAACCGGATGACATCTTTACCGCCGTTGAGGCTGGTGCCGATACCTTCGACTGCGTGGCACCCACCCGCCTAGCGCGCCGCGGTGGCGTCTACACCCTCGACGGACGTCTCAACCTCACCAATGCGCGCTTCAAGCGCGACTTTGCTGGTGTGGATGAGGAATTCGGCGGTTACGTCTCGGAGAATTACTCCCGCGCCTACATCCACCACCTGCTCAAGGCCAAGGAATTCTTGGCGGGCACGCTGTGCACCATCCACAACCTGGAGTTCATGATCCGCTTGGTGGATAACATCCGGGCGTCGATCGACGGCGGCTATTACGAGGCCTACCGCGATGAATTCCTGGGGCGCTATTACGCCAAGTGACCGGTGACGATGACGTTGTACTCCAAGTCAGTGCTGCCGTCTACCGCACAGGCGATGAGTACGATGCGCCCGGGAACCTCGGTATTCATCAGGTCCGCGTCGCTTCCTAGCTGTTCCTTGCCCACCAGGAAAGCGTTATCGACAATCCACTCGCGCCCGGCACCACCATCAGACGTCATGCGGATGTGGGAGCCGTTGAGGATGGGCGTCGCAAAGCGCTGCACCTGCGCCCCGTCGAGGCCCTCCACGGTGGTGGGGTTGCTCAGGTCCACGTTGGCGGTGACCACCTCGGAGAAGGGGTTGAACACCAGTTTCTGCTGGCCCCAGGCATGGCCCAAGACGTAGGTAGTGCCCTGTTCCGCCGTGGCGGGTGACTCACCCCAGTCTTGCACCCAGCGCACCATGGTCTCCTGTGGCCCAGCGGGGTTGAGGGGCAGGACGAAGGGCATTGAATCGTAGGTCGCGCCCGTGATGGTGGCCGGGCCATCCATCTCAAACGTGCCGGTCAGTGCAGGTGCCGGTCCCTCATTGAGCGGCGGCGGGGCAGGGGTGGTGCTGGGTGCTGCGCTTGACGACGCCTCACTGCTCACCGTCGTCGTTTCCGGTGCCGCGTGGCTCGTCGTTTCAGGCGACGTGGTGGCTTCCTCTGTACCCGAGCATGCCGCAAGGTTAAAGGCTGTGGCCAGGCCAAGGATGGGGAGGAGGGAACCTCGCAGATGCTTATGCATCGTAGATGTCCTTCCGGTGGCCGATAGCGAATACCTCAATCGTTATTTTCTGGTCGTGGATGTACGCCAGAATGCGGTAGGAGCCGACCCGATAGCGCCATTCACCTGAACGGTTTGAAGTCAATCCTTTTCCGAGAGCTCGAGGGTCTTCGCAGCCTTCGAGGTTCTTTTGGATCCACGTCACGATGATTCGCGCATCGAATCGGTCAAACTTCTTTAGCTGTTTGCGGGCTTTCGACGTGAATTCGACGTGATATGAAGTGATTCCCTCCGACATCTTTAGAGATCCTCGAGGACCTCATCAAGGCTAAACCGTTCGCCAGAATCTTCTGCCATTGCTGCGCGCAGTTCCTGAAGGTCGTAGTAGTCTTCGACCCGTTCTAAAAGTGCTGCTCGGGCAAAGTCAGATATCGTCCGGCCCTCAAAGGTAGCTAGATTCCGAACGAGTTCAGCGTCGTTATCATCCATGCGAATTGTCAAAGTAGCCATATTTCCTCCTTAACCATCGTGAATACATTGTATTCATTGGGGCAAGTGAAGGGAAGAGTGAAAAGTCCCCCTCAGCACAGTGCGTGCTAAGGGGGTGAAAGATCGGGGCGGGTCGCTGCTACTTAGACGGCGCTGACGTAGGGGTGTCGGCCTCGTCGATAGGCACGTAGTCCTCGCGGCGCTTGACCCAAGAGATAACCAGCGTGGTCAGTGGAAGCATGATGACCTCGCAGGCGGTCTTCCACAAGAAGCCCACGATGACGTAGTTCAGGAAGCCGCTGAAGGAATCGATACCGATGACAGGCGCTGCGATGGCGCAGAACAGCAGGGTATCGCCGAATTCGCCGACGACGGTGGAAGCAACAAGGCGGGCGATGAGGCCCTTCTCGCCCGAGCGGGCCTTCATCTTCACCAGGGTGAAGGAATTGAGCAGCTGGCCCACGACGTAGCCGACGAGGGAAGCCAGCAGGATCTGCGGAACCAGGCCGAGCGTGGCGGCGAAGGCTTCCTGGCCTTCGTAAAAATCAGCCGCGGGCAGCCAGATTGCAATATAAAAGGAAACTGCGGCTAGAAGCGCCATGGCGAAACCGATGTACACGGCTCGGCGGGTGGACTTGAAGCCATAGCATTCAGAGAGAACGTCGCCCACGATGTAGGCGATGGGGAAGAGGAAGAAGGCGCCATCGGTGATAAGCGGGCCGAGCTGGACGCCCTTCGTGGCGTTGATGTTCGAGATGAGGAAGGTAACGACGAACACCGCGACCAGCCACGGGTACAAAGTGGAATGTACCGGGATGAATCGGATGCTCTCGCCACCCTTTGCGGTGGTTGCGGTTGCCGATTGAGTTGTCATGGAACAGCATCTTTCCACGAAACTGGGGGAAGCAGAAATGAGGAAATTGATTCCCGTCAGGCGGGGAGTGCTCCCATTCCACCTCGTTCCTTAAGAAAGAGCAGTTGAGCTGCACCTTCCTGGGAGGCAGTTCCGGTAGTCCACCCATAAAGATCTGTGAAGTGGGCAGAAAAAACGCTCCTAGTGTGGCATTCTTTTGCTTGCAGTGTTTTCGTGTTCCCTGCACGTTTCCTGTCTACTGTGCCACGGTGCGCTCGAAGAAATTCGGGCGCGTTCGAATTTCGGGCCACTGAAGGGCAGGCCGTGTCAGGGGGCACGGCTACCTTGGTTCTAGTCCTTAAGCCTCCGGCTGGTCTTTTTCGCCTTCTGCGCCTTTCGATGGAGTAGGTAGAGGCTAGTCGGCGGCACAACTTCGCATTAGGGAAGGTCATCGATATGACGTTTGGTTCCCCAGGCTCGTCACCACAGTTCGGCGGGCGCCCGCCACAGGGGGCTCCCCAGCCAGGCACAGGGTCCGGAAACAGTTCTGGCTCTGGGTTTGGCGCGCCCGGTGGACCTGGCGGATTCGGTGGCTTTGGTGCACCGAATCCTGCGCAGAACCCCGTACAGAAGCCTTCC
Source organism: Corynebacterium sp. Marseille-Q2823 (assembly GCF_903645345.1). NCBI lineage: Bacteria > Bacillati > Actinomycetota > Actinomycetes > Mycobacteriales > Corynebacteriaceae > Corynebacterium > Corynebacterium sp. Marseille-Q2823. Next base: position 150,310 of record NZ_CAHJXS010000006.1, read on the forward strand.
TCGGGTTCTGGGTTTGGCCAAGGCTCCGATTCGGGTACCGGTGGCTCCTTCGGCGCGCCGGGCTCGCCGGATGGCTTCGGCCAGTCCTCCCCGGCGCCGGACTACCGCCGCCAGGTGGCAACACCCACGGGTCCCACGAAGGGACCGTGGCCGCTTCTCATTGCAGCTGGCGTATCTGCGGTCATTGCGCTGATTCTGTTGATTGTCGCCCCGCTCGTGGCGGCCCCTACGCAGGTCTTGTTCTTTGGCCTGGCTATTGGCGGCTGGCTGCTGGCTGGAATCGTGTCCTTCATCCTTTTGGGTATTTATACGCTGAAGAACACGCAGCGCCAGGCTGAGACGTTTTATGTAGAGGACACCACGCAAACCTTGCTGTACCGCCTCATCATGGGCGGGAGCTTTGTCCTTGTTATTGTCGCTGCGGTGGAAATCGCCTTCTACGTAGGAAAGGCGGTTGGCGTCTAATGAAGAAGCTCACTCGTGTACTTGCCCTGTCCGCGGCGATGGCACTCGCCGGATTCGGCGGCAGCCTGGGAGCGGTGGCGCAGGAGGCTCCTCCGGCCCCAGACGCCCCCGCGCCGGAGGCTCCTGCACCAGAGGGATCGGAAGGCCAGCCGGAAGAACAAAACGGGGAGAACCCAGAAGACCACGGCGGAGAGAATCCGCCGCCACAGGAGCACGTTGAGGGAATCGGCTCCGAGTCCGCGCTTTCTGAGGTCTCGCAAAAGAACCTCTCTGATTTTGGCTCCTGCATCGCCAGCGAAAAATCCGCGGACCTGTTGTTCGTTCTTGACCAGTCGGCCTCGCTGGTTGGCTATGAGGGATCGAAGCCGACGGATGCTGATTATTTCCGCGTTGACGCCACGGCGGACATCGTCAAGCAGCTGGCTAACCTCGGGGAGGACAATGGCGCAGACATCAACGTCAAGCTCGCCGGTTTCGGCTCCGAGTACTACAGCGATCCGGCTGACTATGGCGGGTGGACCAATGTCTCCGGCAATGGGGATGCTCTCAAAGGCGAACTGGACAAGTTCCGACAGGAGGACCGTGTTGCGGATCTAGAAACCAACTATGGCGTGGCCTACAAGGGAGCACTCAAGGAACTGGCTTCCCACCAGGGCAGCAGCTGCCGCGCCATCGTGTTCTTTACCGATGGCAAGTACTACACCGATGCCGAGGCTCATGATCTCCAGGGAGCGCAGGACAAGCTCTGTGAGGTTAATTCCTCTGTCACCGCGTTCCGCAACTCCAATATCCGCCTCTTTAACGTGGGCCTCGTGCCGGCTGCAGAAGCACAAGATCAGGTCCGCCAGCTCACCCGCATGGCGGAGGGCGAAGACTGTGGCCAGGGCGCTCCCAACGGTGCTTTCTTCGACGCGGGTGAGGATCCAGCGGCGCTGTTCGCTGCCTTCCGTAACCTCATCCCCACCTCGGGTGGTGTGACCAAGGAGGGAAACCTCAAGGACCAATTCGATTTCGTCCTCGATAACTCCGTGTCCCCAGTGCGATTGTCGGCGGTGCCGAAGAGCTCGGTTGGGGAAGGAGAGCTCATCCCGACTCTGACTGGGCCCGATGGTGAAACCGTTGAGCTCAAGCCTGATACCACTCACGTAGCCGGCGCGAAGGTCTCCGTGACGGAGAACAGCAAGCTACCGGGCATGGTTGATATCGCGATGGAGAAGGACGGCGACCCCTGGGCAGGCGCCTGGACTTTTGGCTACAAGGTGGCTGAAGGGACTGACGGTGAGTACCTCGCGTCCGTCGTTATGGTGCCGGGCCTCAACCTGGACCTCAAGACGGAAGACGGCTCCAAGGTGGAAGGCGGCATCAACTCGGACCAGGTCCTGAAGGGGCAGTTGGTCGATGGCCAGGGCGAGCCACGCACGCTGGAGGGCGAAGGTACCCTCCACGCCGAGTTCGTACCGGAGGACGGCTCCCCGGTTACCCTCGTGGACAATGCGCCCATCACCGATGGGCAGCCAGTCGATATTCCCCTGGACCAGGTGGAAAACGCCGCATCCGGTCAGCTGGTGACGCGCGTGGAGATCACCACCAAGGGCACCGATGAGCGCCCAGGTTCGAAGCTGGATCCCATCAACGCGGAAACGCCGCTGACCGTTACCCCGGTTAATATGCCGACGGTGGGCTCGGCGCAGACGATCACCATGACGGAAAAGGAAATTACCGTCGATGTTCCCGTGACCGGTCCCGGCAAGGTCTGGGTAGCAGACCAGACCGTGGATTCCGCTGACGGCATGCTTCCCGCAGGAGTACCTTCCGTTTCCGTGAGCTCCAAGCACAATTCTGAGGATTCCGCGCTGGAGCTCTCCAAGGATGAGAAGACGACCATCCCGGTGACGGTGAGCGTTGAGGAGATGGCGGATGGCCCGCTGCGCGTGGAGCCGGTGATTAACCTGCAGTCGGCTGAGGATAACCAACAGCTGGAGCTACCGCTGACGCTGCAGGGCTCGATGAGCGCGCCATTGAACAAGTCCGCGTTCGGTCTGTCCTTCGTCCTTGCGGTTGTGCTCGCGCTGCTGATCCCCTTGGGAATTCTGTACTTGATGAAGTGGATTAGCGGCCGCATTCCGGAGAAGCCGCGCATGTTTGCGAAGACCATCCCGGTCAAGCGCGATGGCGCGAACCTCATACGTACCGATAATGGCCGCCCATTTGCGGTGTCCAAGGATGAATTCCAGGGTGCTGTTCCGGTTGAGACCTCTGCACGTTCTGTTCGCCTGGGTGGCAACGACGCCAAGGTAAAGATGGGCCTGAGCCCTTTTACCGCCGCCCACGTGGAGGTTCAGCGCGATGGCACTATCTCCGGTAAGGGCAAGAAGTCCGGCTACCGCGCAGTGCTGCCACTTGCTGTGCAGAACACGTGGTTCTTCGTGGGCAACGTGAAGGACCGCAACTCCGGAGAGATCGTCCTGACTGTCGATACGTTGGCGCAGGCCAGCGCGTACGACGAGATGTCGAAGGAGATCAGCCGCCAGGCCCTGCAGCTCTTCGACCAAGTGGAATTCCCCGCCGAGAAGTCACAGTCGCAGACACCGCCGCAGACACCGCCGCAGACGCCGCCGCAGGCGGGCCAGCCTGGCCCACAGCCGCCGAATGCCCCGCAGAGCGGACCACACCCTGGCCAACCACCTACGCCGCAGCGCGGCCCGCAGAGTGCTCCCCGCAATGGTGCGCAGCAGCAACCGCCGCAGCACGGAGGCTTTGGGCCGTCCCAGCCATCCGGTCCACCGAATCACGGCCAGCCAGGGCCCACAGGCGAGCCAGGGCGCCCCGGCTTTGGCGGTGGCCCCAACGTTGGTGGCGGATCCGGCTTCGGTGGAGGCCCCGGTTTCGGCCAGCCAGGCCAGCAGCGCCCGAACAATCCTGGTAACCCTGGTAACAATGGCGGCTGGCCCCCGAGCCCGGGATTCGGATCCCAGGGCTAAGCCGGTTGAGCATCACACACCAAACCTAATTAGAACAGAAGCGAACCTCCCCTTCGAAAGGTAATTAGAGATGAAGAAGTTCCTCGTCGTCGGTTGCGGTGGCTCCGGCGCCAAGACACTGGCGTTCATGATGGACCAGCTCAAGGCCGAGCTGCGAAGCATCGACCCGGACTTAACCGAGCTGCCCAAGGCTTGGCAGTTCGTCAACATCGACGTGCCGCTCGAAGAGGAAGCCGGCCCGCAAAAGCTGCCGAACGTTACGCAGAACGGTGGCCACTACGTTGGCATTGGTTCGCGCCAGAACTACAACACCTTCGATGAAGGCGTATCCAGCATCCTGGGCCGCTCCGGCAAGCTCGGGGAGATCGCAACGTGGGCCACCCGCAACCCCTCCACCAATGACGTGAAGCTGGCTGACGGTGCCGGCCAGTACCGTGCGATCGGCCGCATGCTGACCCTTCCGCACCTGAAGGAGATTCGCCAGGCCCTCAAGGATGCGGTGGATGAGATGTTCACGCAGGAGGCGATCCAGGAGCTCAACCGCCTTAATTACAAGCAGACCAAGCTGGACTCTGATACCGGCGATTCCCAGCCGGTGGTCCTCGTGGTCTCCTCCATGGCAGGCGGTGCAGGTGCTTCGATGTTCCTCGACGTGTGCCGCGTGCTCACCACCATTCCGAACGTGAACCCGCAGGGCACGCTCGTCTTCATGTACACCCCGGAGATCTTCTCCGATAACAAGGCGGATGACATGGCCGGCGCGTGGCCGAACTCGCTCGCGATGTTCGGTGAAGTCGTCGCCGCACAAATGGGCAACTCCAGCGACCACGACCGCGCCGTCTTTGAGGCCTTCGACATGGGTACCCCGCCGGAGGGCCAGATCTTCAGCCGCATCTTCCCGATCGGCTCCAAGATGGGTACCACCAGCGCCCGCTTCGGTGACGGCTCCGCCATGTCCATCTACCGTGGCCTGGGACGAGCCTTGGCAGGACTGATGGCCTCCACCAAGGCCAGCGATAACTTGGTGTCTTATGCAATGACTAACACTCCGGCCGGTGACGGCGGCCGCCGCTTCTTCGGCTGGGATAGCCCGACGGGTGGAACCCCGTGGGGCCGCCTGCCCTGGGGTTCGCTCGGCTATGCCCAGGTGTCGATGGGCCGCGATCGCTTCGCCGAGTATTCCTCCCAGCGCCTTGCGCGTAGTGCCTTCGAGCGCCTCTTCAACGGGCACCTCGACCCGCAAAACCCCGAGGCCGGCGAGATGCAGATTGCCAAGAAGCTGGAGGAGCGCCTGCCCAATGCCTTCGGCTCCATCACGCTCGATCCTTCTTGGGCGCATGGCGGGCAGATCGACAGCGGCAGCGTGTGGAACTGGCTCAACAGCGTGTTTGGCGGTCAAGCCCAGCAAGCCGCTGATAGCGCCACGAAATACCTGCAGAGCTTCATCCCCGTAGGCCAGGGCCGCAACGTTAACGAATGGCGTGAAGAGTTCGAGGGCAACATGGCGGATCCGCGCAACGAGCAGGCCATCGCATCTGTTCTTAACAATGCCGCCTATGACATCGTCTACCGCTACGCCAACTTCTTCAGCGATAGCGTCCTCGCTGCCGTGGAGGCGGAGCTGGCCGCGGTGGGCGTTCCTTATGTGCGCGAGATGCTCTCCAAGATCACGGACGTTCTCACCAACTCCGACCGCCTCCTGCCGTGCCTGGCTGAGTACTCCGGCTACTACCAAAACACCCGCGTGCTGACGAAGCCGGAAGGCGCGGATCCCATCCTCAGCCCATTGACCGGTAAGGGGCAGATGACGGATCCGACCCCCACCGTCAATGCGCTCATGGGCCTGTACTTCAACCAGTTCTACAGCTACGCCCTCATGGCCATCGCACACCTGCTCAAGGACGTCCTTCAGGATTACGCCGATGAGAACCTCTTCCATCTCAAGCGCGAGCTGGGAGATGCCCATGCGGTGTTGGAGAAGGCCGTGTCGAAGCGCCCGGAAACCAACAAGCTGGCTGATGTCCGCACCGATGAGGTCAACTCGTGGCCGACGGAGTTCGATGAGGTCGTGGAATCCCGCTTCAAGGGCGCGGAGAACGAAATCATGCTGACCGACGTCAACTCCTTCATCTCGGACTATCGGGACCAGATGCTGCGCACCATCCAGGGCCAACAGTCCACCGCGGATGTCACCAACTACGAGCAGGCCTACCCCTTTGCCGTGCGTGCCGTCATCCGCGGCGAATGGGAATCGCTCGATGCGGCCCAGGCGCCGAATGACACGTTGGCGCCGCAGAAGCGCACCAACGATGCCTACTCCAACCGGGCCGGCTGGGTATCCAAGTACCTCTCGCGCCATCCGCAGAATGGCGAAACCCGCGAATCACAGCGTGCGCACTACCGGGCGAAGATTCGCCCGACTGACCTGCTGGAGCGCTCGCGTCAGTGGATTAACCGCCGTGACTACGAGTTCCAGAAGTTCAACTCTGTGGACCTGCGCCGCTACCTCACGCTCACCCCAGACATCAACGAGGTTGAGCACGCGGAGCGTCAGCGTCGCTTCATCGAGGCTTTCCAACTGGCCCTGAGCTATGCCCGCCCGCTGGCTGCGGTCAACGATGAGATGGTCCAGCGCATCCACGGCAAGTCGGTGCAGTACACCTACTCTTTCTCCGATATCCCGTTTGCGGAGCTGGGCTCTGCGGAGACCGGCATTGCCGCTCAGCTGGAGTCAGTGCTGAGCCGCCCTGAGATTGATGGTCCTTCTTCCGTGGCTTTGCGCAATTCGCTCAACATGTCGGACCACGTCCAACACATTGAGATCTTTGGTTCCTACCCGAACTACTCGCCGATCGTCTTCTCCTCCATGTTCAACTACATTGCCAAGGACATTGAGAAGCAGGACAATTTCGACGGCTCCTGGTGGTCTGAGCGCCGCACCCGCCCGTTGCCGGCAGCACTGCCTTTGACGAACACGGAACGCCAGGCCATGGTGGCTGGCTGGATCATCGGGCGTATCACCGGCCGCGTCTACATTTCGAACCCGGATGCTGCCAACGCCGCGGCCCACATTTTCGATGACACAGATGGCGGCGTCAACGATTGGGTGGACTTCCCGAACCCGCTGCTCATCTCACCACGCCGCATGATCAAGAAGTCGGACTGGATGTCCTCGGTGCTGGAATCCATCTTCATCGCCTACGCCAAGGTTCAGGAAACTGGGCGTTATGGTTTCGCCTCCTCGCTGTACCCGTACCAACTGTTGCGTGGGCTTTTCGACGACGGCCTCGACTTCGCCCACTCTGGCGCCTCGACGCACCCCGTGGTGCATCGCCTGGCACAGTTCCTGGCTAACGGTGACGTCCCGAACCGCGGAGTTGTAGGCACTTCTATTCAGGATCGCTACGAAACTTTCGTCAACGAGCTGGACAAGTTTGCTCGCGGCGCAGACCACTTTGTGCCGGGGCACTCCAATGCTCTGCCGGGCCAGGGCCGGAAGGAAAAGCCTTTCGCTGAGATCCGTTCCCGCGAAGTTGCCTCGATAACGCCGTACTACCGTGACTTGGCGCTGGACGTCATCGCGATGGTTCCGGTCATCCGCAACTACCTGGATCAGGCTAAGACGGTGGCGGAGAATCCCGTGGCCCAGCCGGAGCCGCAGGTGCGTAGCTCCGAGTCAGGCTTCGCCCAGCCCACCGCGCCGGAATTCAACCTCAACGACCTGGATGACACCTTCTAATGACGAACGTAATTATCTTTGGACACGGCGCCACCGCGGATGACATCCGCTCCCGCCTGAGCGATCTGCGTGCGGTTGGTCTCCTGCAGAACTTCCTCTGGATCGACTATGCCCACCCCACCAGTGGGGCCGTCGTGCGCTCCTTTACGGAAGAGGGAACGGCGCGCTTGTCGACGCTCGACGAGGCCCTCCGCAGCTTCAGCGGGGACGTCCTCCTCGCCACCATTGACCCGATGGACGCGGAACAACCGCAGGACGTCGACAAGCTCACGGAGTGGGTCAGCGCCGTCGATCAGCGGCTCATCCAGGCCTCCAATCTGCGCGTGCGCCTGCTGCTCTCCGCCCTCCCGCGCGAAAGCGTGGACATCGCCCCGTTGCAGGGCTGGAGCAACCTCGTGCTCTCCCCGGAGGAGGGCGGAACCCCGGCGTCATCGCGCATCCGTCCCATCAAGCGCACCGCGGACGGCTTCGAGTTGGCACAGTTCGCAGCCCCGGCCGTGGCCAGCATTTTCGGTCTGTGGCGCGGCATGCCGGAACCGGCCGTGTTGGATCCGGAGACGCACCGCGTCATCGAAACCGGTGACCGGCAGCGTTTCCGTCTCGTACGCGCTTTTCACCGCACCATCGATGCCAATGACATCGAGGACAAGGTAAAAAAGGCTGTCTTCGATCCCGCCCAGCGCCTGCCGCAGCCGCAGGTCAACAACATTTCGCGCGCCGTGCATTATGCCAACCCGGAGCAGCTCACGGAGCAGTGCGCGCAGATGTTCATCAACCAGGAGATTGCTCCGTTGGTGAGCACCCCGACCGCCTATGAGGAGCTGCAGTCCCACAAGGTCAGCGGCTGGGCAGCACTGAAGGATAACTTGCGTTTGTACTGGTCCACGGTCGTCGGCAAGCCCCAGGATTGGGTTGAGGGCCAGCGCGGTGCGATGAACAAGAACGCGGCTACCTTCCTGCAGAAGATGCTCTACGGCGAGGACTCCAGCGTGGAGGTCGTCTTGGCGGGGCATTCCGGCAAGGGCAGCGGCGCGACGAGCGTCGAAGAGCTGCGCCAAGCCAGCGAGCACACCATGCGGGTCGCCCGGGAGCAGCACTTTTCCCTGGGACAGGAACCGCAGTTGTCGCGCACGTGGGAGGCATACCACGACTATGCACTCGGCTTGGTCGATGGCTCGTGGCGCGAGAGCATCGACACCAAGGGGCTGCGCAATAACCAGGGCAACATGTACATCGTGCAATACGGTGGCCAGTCTGTGCAGGATGTCAGCGCTTCCTTCCAAGGCTTCCACCCGCTGATGACCAGCACGCTGGGCTATACACACGAGTCCCAAGCAACCGTCGCGCCTTTCGATCCGGTAGGCGCCGAGCGTTTTGCCGCTGACATCGAGTACACCAGCCAGCAAACCCGCAACGAGGCGGTGAGCCGCAAGAAGCACGAGTTTGCGTCGTGGCGAGCAAAGAACAGCACCACCTTCGCCTGGAAGGTGGGCCAGGGCCTATGGGAGAAGCTGGGGCATGCCCAGCAGAAGTACCGCGACGCGCACGCCAAAGCACGCGAGCTACAAGAGCTGGCCAATAACTTCCAAGCGCGTGATTTCAACGCGGAAAACAAAGCACTGACCCGGAAGCTGCGCACGATGTGGATCGTGCTCTTCGTGGCGCTTGCTCTCATGACCTACATGGTGGCCGGGCGCTACAATCCAGACTTGCCGCTGGGTGAGTACCTACAGTGGTTCGACTGGCCGTGGTACGTCGTGGGCATCATCCTGGCGGTCGTGCTTTTCCTCGTCTGCTCCTGGGCGGTCTTTACTAAGGCCCAGCGTGAAATCTTTGACTACGTGCAGAGGCGAAAGCTGCTCAACCGCAATCAGGAAATTGCCGCCCAGAATCTGGCAACCTCCTCCGCGGAGATCTCGCGCATCTCTAATGCCTATAACCAGTTCCTGAGCTGGTCGGCGCTGCTGGGCCGTGCGATCTACGCACCTTTCGGCCGCAAGGAGACGTCGAGCGACCGGCTGCGGACACCGCAGTCGGGTCTTCCGGAGAACGCTCGTATTGCCCAGGCCGTGCTCAACCGCGACGATGCTGTGCGCATGACGGATGAAATCCGCTCCTACATCTTCCAGACCGAATGGGCGCACCGTTCGCTTAAGTCGCTGCTCGACGACATGAATAACACCTTCGAGCGCAACCGCACTGGCCACTCGGCCGTGGCGCTCAATGAGATGTGGGGCATGGCTGGACTGGGGTCCAGCACTGCCTTGGATAACCTGTCGCGCAACCTCGATCACGCGTACATGCAGGACCGTGACCTGAAGCAACAGGAATGGCAGAAGGTCATCACGGACCCGCGGATGACCCGCAGCCTGCAGCGCTACCTAAGCCGCGTGACCTTCCGCGAGGAGGGCGGCAGCCGCGTGCAGAGCACCTCCGAGTTCCTCGCCGGAATGAACCAGGAAAAGGGAGCCCTCCAGGCCTTTAGCTCCAACGCACTCACCAGCGCTGGCGGCGCTGAAGGTTATACCGAAATTGATGGCTCCCGCACGCGCATCGTGGAGGTCGACAGCCAGACCGCGCTGACCAGCCAGCTTTCACGTTCTGTGACGGTAGTGCAGTACGGAAAGATTACGGATTTCAAGTACTTGATTCCGGATGCGTCGTCTAGCGCACAGCCCTTTGCTCAGTCCTCGGATCTGTCCTTGGATGAGCTGGATGACACGAATCACATGGACTTTAAGTCGCCGGTGCAGGAGAACAACGAGGGCTCAGCCGCGCGGCCATTCTTTGGTCAGCCGGCAGCCCCGGACCTCTCAGACCTCGACGAAACCTTCTGACGGAACCTCTTTAAGGAACGTTGATGACACACAACCCGAAACCTTCGATTGCGGACGTGCCGCTGAGTGAGCTGAGGACGCTGCACGAGCTCAAGCGCGTGAGCGCCGATGATGTGCGCGACGCCGTATCAGCACCGTTTAGGCAGTTCGCTGAACAGATCGCCGCCACGTTCAACGGCGAAGAGGTAACGCATCCGGAGCTGAGCGCGGAGGCGCGCAACGCTGCGGTGACGCAGGAAGAACGTGCCGCGCGTGAACGTGCCGCGCGTGAACGTGCCGCGCGAGAGCGCGCGGCCCAAGAGCGCGTGGCACGAGAAGAAGCGGCACGAGTGGAGGCAGCCCCGGCATTCCCCCAGCCACAGCAGACACAGAAGGCACAGTCTGTGTCGGCAGGTCCTCGCGACTTCTTCGCTGAGTGGGAAGCACTGCAGGCTGAGGAGGAGCAAAAGACTCAGGTCAACGAAGAGGACTACATCACTATCCCGGGCTTCGGTATCCGGGCGGAGTATCAGTACCGCCAAGAACCAGACTGGGTTCCACCGGGCATCAACTTCGAGGTTGAGGTACCGCTTGAGGCACAGCCGGAACAGGATTCTCAAGAAGAGCCTGGTTATGGCGTGGAACCAGAACCGGTTCCAGAGGACACCGACCAGCGCCATCCGGTGCGCTTGTGGTGGCCCGAGCTGGACCACACGCCGGATGAGGTGGTCTTCTACCGAGTGGTAGCCGATGATTCTGAGATGGTTGCCTCACCCGACGCCGGCGACACCCTCGTCTACACCAAGGGAACCGCCTACCGTGACCACAC